>NZ_JRJB01000003.1:0-220986 GCF_000760615.1 Lactobacillus sp. wkB10
TCCATTTTCAAAGTAGTTGAATATTTAGTCATGAAAAAAGTGCTCCTAATAGTCAGATTAATGTCTAACTATTATGGAGCACTTCAAATTTGGGGGTCATATCATTAAGTGAACTGCTTTACTAATTATTTATTCTAAACCAACTTTTTTAAAGATTTCATCAACATGACGCAAATGGTAATGATAATCAAATGCATCACTTACATCATCTTCTGAAAGATAGTTCATGATTGGACTGCTTTCAACTAATTTTCTAAAGGAAATTCCTTCGTTCCAAGATCTTGTGGTTAACTTCTGAACCATATCATAAGCATCTTCACGAGAAAGACCTGCTTCATCAATTAATTTTAAAAGCAAGCGCTGTGAATAAATCAGACCATAAGTTTTATCCATGTTCTTAAGCATGGTTTCTGGAAAAACATCAAGGTTAGTCAAAATGCGGTTAAAACGATCAAGCATATAATCAATACCAATTGTAGTATCAGGTAAAATTACACGTTCAGCACTGGAATGGGAAATATCGCGTTCATGCCAAAGTGATACATCTTCATAAGCAGTTATAATATGACCCCGTAAAACCCGTGCCATTCCGCAAAGATTTTCTGAGCCAATAGGATTACGTTTGTGAGGCATTGCTGAAGAACCTTTTTGCCCTGCACGGAAATGCTCTTCTACTTCGTGAATTTCAGAACGTTGCAAACTTCTAATTTCGGTTGCCCAATTTTCAATACTTGTGGCTATTAACGCCAAAGTAGCAATATATTCAGCATGCAAATCACGCGGCAATACTTGACTGGTAATTGGCTGCTGAGTTAAGCCTAGCTGTTTTAAGACACTGGTTTCAACAGCTGGCGGTACGTTAGCAAAAGTCCCAACGGCTCCGGAAATTTTTCCTGATTCTGCTCCTTTTGCTGCATGTTCAAAGCGTTCAATATCACGATTAATTTCCGCATACCAGCGAGCTAGTTTTAAGCCAAAAGTAGTGGGTTCAGCTTGCACACCATGCGTGCGCCCCATTTCCACCGTATTTTTATATTTACGTGCTTTTTCAGCAATCGTCTTTTTTAGTTCGTGCAGATCTTGAAGAATAATCTCATCTGCCTGTTTTAAGATATATCCTTGTGCCGTATCAACAACATCCGTCGAAGTCAGACCAAAGTGTACCCACTTTTTCTCAGGTCCAAGGCTTTCAGAAACTGTTCGTGTAAAAGCAACCACGTCATGATGAGTTACCTGCTCCAATTCTGCCACCCGCTCTGGCGTGAAGCTGGCATTTTGAGCAATTTTAGCAGCATCTTCTTTTGGGACTTCGCCTAATTCACTCCAGGCATTGGTAGCGGCAATTTCTACTTTTAGCCATGCTTCATATTTATTTTCATCAGACCATATTTTACCCATTTCAGGGCGAGTATAACGTTCCAGCATAAATTACATTTCCCACGGATTTTGTAAAACAATCGTTTGTTCACGATCAGGGCCAACCGAAACAGTAACTAAAGGTATGCCTACAAGTTCTGAAACACGGTTTAAAAACTTCTGTGCGTTTTCTGGCAAATCAGACCAAGTCTTAGCACCTGTGATATCTTCTTTCCAAGCAGGTAATTCTTCGTAAACAGGTTGGCAGCGGTCTAATTCTTTTAGACTTGCAGGATAGTAATCAATTTTCTGACCATCAAGTTCATAAGCAGTTGCAATTTTAATAGTGTCAAAACCGCTAAAAATATCAAGCAAGTTAAGACTTAAACCATTGATGCCAGAAACGCGTTTGGCGTGACGTAAAGCAACTGAATCAAACCAGCCCACGCGCCGAGGACGACCGGTAACTGTGCCATATTCATGAGCAGTTTCGCGAATACGGTCACCAGTTTCATCTAGTAATTCAGTAGGAAAAGGACCAGCACCAACACGGGTGGTATAAGCTTTGCAGACACCGATGACACTTTTTACCCGATTAGCACCAACACCGATACCGCTGGCAATTCCACCTGAAATTGTATTTGACGAAGTAACAAATGGATATGTTCCCTCATCTATATCAAGCATAATTCCTTGTGCCCCTTCAAATAATACCTTTTTATCATTATCCAAAGCATCATTAACTAACACTGAAGTGTCTGTGACGTATTTCTTCATTTTTTGACCATATTCAAAGTATTTGTCAAAAATATCTTCAAATTTCAGTGCCGGCTTGCCGTAAATTTTAGTAAATACTTCGTTTTTTTGCTCTAAATTAGCGCGTAATTTTGCTTCAAAAGTGTCTTTTTCAAGGAGATCACAAACACGAATACCAATTCTGGACGCTTTATCCATGTAAGCAGGTCCAATACCGTTTTTAGTAGTACCAATTTTTTGATCGCCTTTTGCTTCTTCTTGGTATTCATCTTGCTTGATATGATAAGGCATAATGATGTGAGCTCGATTAGAGATCTTCAATTTACTGGTATCAATACCCTTTTCAGCCAGGGTTTCTAATTCACTAAATAAAACCTCAGGATTAATAACTACGCCATTACCAATTACGGCCCCTTCTTTTGACGCAAAAATACCTGACGGAATTAAACGCATTTTAAAATCTTGACCATTTATTTCAATAGTATGGCCAGCATTATTACCACCATTTGAACGAACAGTATAAGCAGCTTCATTACTCAAAAAATCAGTAATTTTGCCCTTTCCTTCGTCGCCCCATTGGCTACCAACGACTGCAACTGCTGTCATATTTATTCACCTCATTAAATTTCTACAAATATCACGTAAATAGTCTAGCAATTTACCATTCTTTAGTCAAATTTAAATGCGAATTATTATGGTGGTTATATTTTTAATAGTTCGATTTTTATATTGACAAAAAAAGCATTTTTGATTATAGTTACTTCGTTTGTAAAGATATTTATTTAGGAGCCGATTTACTTATGAGCAATTATTTCAGTATGGAAGCATTTGATTATGATGATATCCAGCTTGTTCCGAATAAAGGGATCATTAAGAGCCGTCATGATGCAGATACCAGTGTTAAGTTCGGAAACCGAACATTTAAAATACCAGTCGTACCTGCCAACATGGAAAGCGTAATTAACGATGACTTGGCGGTTTGGCTGGCCCAAAAAGGCTACTATTATGTCATGCACCGCTTTCAACCTGAAAAGCGTTTCGCTTTTATCAAGATGATGCATGAAAAAGGTCTATTTGCTTCTATATCTGTTGGTATTAAAAAAGGCGAATATGATTTTATCGATCAGCTAGTTGCTGAAAACATTAAGCCTGAATATATCACGATTGATGTAGCTCATGGGCATTCTATCTATGTTATTGATATGATTAAATACATCAAAGAAAAATTGCCAGATACTTTTTTAACAGCAGGCAATATTGCGACTCCGGAAGCAGTTCGTGAATTAGAGGGTGCAGGAGCAGACGCCACAAAAGTTGGTGTTGGTCCTGGCCGCGCATGTATTACCAAGCTTAAAACCGGTTTTGGCACCGGTGGCTGGCAACTCGCCGCTTTAAGAATGTGCAGCAAAGTAGCAAGCAAACCACTGATTGCTGATGGCGGCATCCGTTATAACGGCGATATAGCGAAGTCAATTCGTTTTGGCGCTACAATGGTTATGATTGGCTCAATGCTTGCAGGGCATGAAGAGTCACCTGGTAATGTAATCAAAATTAACGGTAAAACATATAAGCAATATTGGGGGTCAGCTTCGGAAGTCCAAAAAGGAGCTTATCGAAACGTTGAGGGTAAACAGATGCTCGTTCCCTATCGTGGTCATATTGCCGATACCTTAAGAGAGATGCAGGAAGATCTGCAGTCCTCAATTTCATATGCCGGGGGCAGAGATCTTAGTTCAATTAAATTAGTTGATTATGTGATCGTTAAAAATACAATTATGAATGGCGACAAATAAGCAGTTCAAGTTTTTATCCCCAAATCATTGACAAATATGGTAATAATTTGCATTTTCCGTTAAAATAATGTTATCCCAGTTCTGTAGGTAGTCAGCGCTGGGATTTTTTGTGTTCAAAATATAAAAGGTTTTGTATCTTTATCAAAGGCTGTTTTGACTTGCCTAAATCTGAAAGCAGAGCTTATATATTTTCAATTATGTGGCTTGTATTTCTTTATTTATGTTTTTTTATCCTCTTTAAAGTGTTACACGAAGTACAGAAAGCGTATAATTTGTTTGTAGTAAAGTTGAATTTTTTATAGAGGTAATAAAAAATGAAATTTAAAAAAGTGATTATGTTGGTAGCCACCTTGATAGGTATTGGCACGATTGGCAATTTTATTAATACGCCAAGTAATGTGCAAGCCAAGCAAACCCAGGCTGTTTTCCTAAAAGCTGGCGTGGGACATGGTACTCATACAATCCCAAGACAAAGAAAATCGATAAGATGACTTTCACTAAAACAAAACAAATTTATTACGAAAATGGTCACCAGTATCCTAAATTGTTAAAAGCTAAACCTAAGGTTATGCCTAAACCAAGTAAAAAAACAAGATCTTGGGTTTATTTATCAAATAAAATGACTCAAAAAGGCTATACTTGGACTGGAGTTGGCATTTGGGGTTACCCTGACGAAGGTACACTTGATTGGTATAATGTTGCTAAATTAGCTGGTAATAAAGTTTTAAGTTATGCAGAATATCAGAATGTTTATTGGTATGTAGATAGTCACTGGTATCAGACAGCTAAACTTGCAAAAAAGTTAAAAGATCACAAATATCCAAATTACGACTTTATTATTGGCGGCGATGACTTATAAATTTATCCGGATATTTTTAAAGGGAATAAATAATGAAGAAAAAATCAGTTGTTAAATTTATTGCTACTATTTTTGTGCTATTGACTGGCCTTATTCTATTTTCACCTAAAAGCGTTAGTGCATCTGCTATAACAATTAAAGCAGCTTTTGATAAAAAATATTATAACGTTAATTCTACTAAAAAGGCTTATGGTAATTGGGTAGGAAATGTTACTTTTTTTACTCGTCATCTAAAAGTTAACACGGGGAAGCCAACGTTCTTTACTCCAAGCATATATGTTGTTAATAAAAAGGCGACGGGACTTTCTGCTAAAGAAGATGGTATTTACATAAATAACATCGACCACAAAAAGTTTGTACATGGTCGTGTTTATTTAATGCGATTTCGCTTTAATCTCTCTCACCTTAAGCCAGGGAAAAAATATCGTTTTAAAAATGACATGCACTTCAATAGCCCACATTATGCTAAATATCGGTGGTTTACTCAGAAGGCTTCACGCAAAGGCAATCTTTCCAATAGTACCCACCTTCCTCAAGTAGACCTGTATGTCAACTGTGGCGCCAAGAAATCCTTTTTGAAAAAGGTAATGCATAATAATAAAAAGATCGTTAATTCGAAAATTAAATTATATTAATTTAATAATTTTTTGGCTAATAAGTTTTATTATTTTATGAAGGGAGAAGCAATGAAGAAAAAGAGTTTTATTGTAATAATTGCCAGTATTTTAATATTACTAGGTACTGGTTCATTTAGTAGTCCGCAACCAGTATCTGCTGCTAAACATCAAATATTTGTGTCTAGTAAAACATATGTCTACGATCACAAGGGTAAAAAAACAACAAAAGTATATAAAAAGAGCAAGAGTCTTTATTATACTTCTATTAAAAAGATTAAAGGCTATAAATATTATCGTATCGGTAAAAATAAATACATTCACTACTATGATGGTTTACCGCTCAATATAGTCAAAACACCAAAAAATAGGCCTGCTAAAAACGGGGCAAGTTTGATGGATTTTATGGCAAATGATACTTCGCTAACTACTGCCCAAAGACAGGAAGCACAAAAAGCAGCCACTTTACTCAGAACAGGCAAGATTGATAGTCAAGCGCAAAAAGGTGCACCATCATGGTTCAATACTTATGTCAAGTTAGGTTGCAAAGATGATGCTACCAGCAACGTTAATATTAAAGCTTCTCTTCAGAGTCTTGCTAATGCAAACAAGGAAAGAACTAAAGCTGGAGTTGGTGCGCTAAAGATTTCTCCAACTTCTACAGCAATTTCAATGATTGATGCAGATTATCAAAAACAGGGTTCCTTAAATCATCCGGGCTTTTACGGCTATCATTTCAACCTGGAAAATCTTTCTGCCGGTGCTGAGCCAATTAGCAACTGGATGACTGAAAAAGTAGCCTGGGAATGGAACGTAAAGAAAAGCCCTAGCCTAGCGCCCTATGAGTTCACTCCTAATTGGGAAGACCCTGTATATAATCAGGCCGTTTTAGGAACAAACGGTTATAGAATGGCAGGACACTATACCAATTTATTAAATAAGGGACATCGCGTAATGGGCATGGCTCACATGACTCAAACTCCTTATGGTGCTGCTGATGCTTTTAACGCAACTAGTGAAGGTGAAGATGGCGCAATTACTTTGGCTCAATATAAGGCTATAGTAAAAGAATGGTTAAAGAAATAAACATCTTCACTTCTTAAGTATGAAAAAATCTGTTAGTTTATATTGTGAAATCTCACAATATCTGACTAGCAGATTTTTTAGTCATTATTTAATTAATTTTTTCACTCTCTACTTAATTTCTTCAAAAAGTGGAATCTTTTTCTGACTTTTGACTTCAAATAGACCCTTATCTGAAATTTTAATGGTTGGTGAAACCAGTAAAGACAAAGTAGAAAATGACATAATCTCGTTAGGATTTTTATACCCTAGTTCCTGCAATGTTTTGCGCACCTTGCCTATTTCTGTGCCTAAAACAGACATCGGTTGGTCACTGGCAACGCCGCCAATAGCTAATTTTGCATTGGCAACTATTTTATCACCCTTTGCTGCGATATAGCCGCCCTGCTGTTCAACCAGTTGATTCTGAATCTTGAGCATTGCGGTAGTATTCGTACCCATGATCATTATGTTGTGGTGATCATGAGCCCAAGTCGCTCCTACCGCACCGTCTTTTATAATACCACGGTCAACGAAGCCAAGACTATAATGTCCGCTGCCGCTATAACGGTCCTGCACCATAATCAGTGCTAAACCGGCTTTCTGCCATTGAACTATGTGATCTTTTACCTCGAGTTTTTCTTGAATATGGTTAGTAAAAGTACCCACAGGATTAAGTTGAATAATATTTGCCAATACTTCTCCGTTTGCGACTAAATTTGTTTTAACCACAAAGTCATCAGGTAATAATTTAGGCGCATTAACCGAGTGACGCAACTCTGGCAAAAATTGGTAACCTGTCTGCTCTTTGATATCTGCGGCATTAATCCCATTTTTATAAACAGCCGTGATTGACAAATCCTGCAGATCATCTAGGATAACAAAATCAGCTACTCGGCCAGGAGCAATTGCACCTCTATCCCATAATCCCATATGGCGAGCCGGTGTATAGGTAGCTATGTAAATTGCTTCTTCTGGTGTCATCCCCATTTTGATTGCTTTTTTCACCAAATAATTCAAGTGACCGTGAAGCAGAGTGTCAGGCATAGAATCATCAGTCACCAGGGCAACATGTTCAAAGTAGTTATTCTTAATAATCGTGTCAATTACTTCCTGCAGCATTGATTTTAGTTGCACCTCAACAAACATGCCATTAGGAACTTTCTCATTAACTAAGGCAGCTGTCTGTTCCGTATGGTCAGTGGTAACTCCAGCATAGATAACTTTAGCCAGATCTTCACCAGCATATGCCGGCACATGACCTTCAAGAGGCATTGTAGGTTTTTCCTCACGACAAACTTTGATAATGTCTTTGATCAAGGTTTTATGCGGAGAAGTCATATCCTTAAAGTTCATTACTTCGCCTAAACAAATAAAGCGCGAATCTTTAAGCAGTTCTTGTACTTCTTTCATGCCAATTTTGCCACCTGTCGTTTCCATATCCGGATTCGTTGATGGAACTGAAGATGGAATGCCAAAGAAAATATCAATTGGTGACGGCTCTGCAATGAAATTTTTTAGTCCCTTGATACCAGCAACATTTGTTACTTCATGATCGTCAGCAATAATCGTTGTTGTACCGTATTTTAAAATTGTTTGTCCCATAATCGCAGGAGTAGTCATGGATGAATCAATATGCATGTGGGCATCAACAAATCCTGGGATTAGATACTTACCCTTGAGATTAATTGTCTTTTTAGCCCTAATTCCTGGTAAATCCTGGTTAACCCAATAGAATTTGCCATTTTTGACTGTAACTTGAGTATCAACAAATTTACGTAAAAAAACATTAAAAACATGGCCATTTTTTATTAAAAGATCAACTTGTGTCATTTTTCTCCCCCATAAACAACGAAAGAGTTGAAATATTCCAACCCTTCATTTTTAAATTACTATTTACCGATTCATAATTTTATTCCATTGATTAACCCATGAAGACAAATGACTATTAACATAGAAGAAATTCATGCTCTTTGCGCGTTTTGCCACATCCCCATAAGTCTTATTAGCGGCTTCAGCCGGTGTTAACTTAACTTGCGTGTTAACTGGGGCGTTATTAAGTGATTTTGCACTGGCACATCTCTTTTGAATAGCTTCACTTAGTCTAAAATTAATATACTTATATGCAGCATCTGTATTCTTGCTATTCTTTAAAATGGCAACAACGTTGCTGTTAGAATATGTGCCTGATGCTGGAACAATGTATTTAAGGCCTGGATTAGTAGCCTGCAACATGCTGATAGCATAGTCACCAACAACGGCCACACTGATTTCACCTGTTTTGAACATATTGGTTAAATCTGAACTTTGGTCGTATGTCTTAACCACATTAGGCTTCAATTCTTTCATAGCCTTGAAAGCCGCCTTACCACCATCGCTTGGGACATCGACTTTAGCATGGCGACCCGCAATATACAGCATTGCAGGACCAAAAGTTGTTACGATATCAGGAATTGCAATCTTGCCTTTTAACTTTTTAGACCACAGTTGATCCCATTCTGTAATATGAACTTTTTTAGGATTATAAATTATACCTACGCTGTTAACAGTGTAAGGGACGGTACCTGTGTCTTTAGCCAGCTTTTGTTCACTACTGGATAAATATTTAAAATCTTTGATTTTAGAAAAATCTACTTTTTTATACAACTTCTTTTTCGTACCCGCATAAGCATTCTTTTGTGCCACTTCAATCACGTCAACTGAAGAATTAGGATTATGCTCAATTTGGGTTAAGCTCGTAGTTGTATCTGCAGCAAATTGTGCGGAAACTTTAACGTTATTTTTCTTGGCAAAAGGATTGAGTACATCTGATCTCATTTGCTTAGTCAAGATGCCGAACGTAGAAACAACTAACTTGCCACCGTTTGCTTTAGAAGAACAAGCTGAAGTAGCAATAGCTGCTCCCGCAACAATTAAACTTGCTGCCATTAAACATACTTTTTTAATTTTCATAATAGACCTTTCCGAAAATCATACTTGCCTTATTAATGAAGACAAGTTCTTTTTTGATAATTATTGGTTCATAATTTTATTCCATTGACTGATCCATGAAGGCATCTGCTTGTTCACGTAATAAAAGTCAATAGTTTTTGCTCTTTGTGCGATCGCACCATATGTTTTATTGGCAGCTTCAGCAGCAGTCAATTTTACTTGTGAATTAACCGGTGCATTATTAAGAGATTTTGCACTGGCGACTTTCTTTTGGTTAGCTTCACTTATACGAAAGTCAATATACTTATATGCCGCTTGAGTATTCTTACTGTTTTTCAAAATTGCAATATTATCGTAGTTAGCATATGTTCCTGAAGCTGGTACCAGATACTTCAAACTAGGATTAGTGGCCTGCAGCATGCTGATTGAAAAATCACCTACAACCGCTGCGGTAATTTCTCCCGTTTTAAACATATTGCTTAAATCTGAACTTTGAGAATATGTTTTAACAACGTTCGGCTTTAACTGTTTTAACGCTTTGAAGGCAGCCTTGCCATCATCCTTGGTTACGCTGACTTTAGCATGATCCCCTGCCACATAAAGCATTGCGGGACCAAAAGTTGTTACAATATCAGGAATTGCAATCTTGCCCTTTAAGTTCTTAGACCACAGGTCATCCCAACTTTTAATGTGTACCTTTTTCGGATTATAAATAATGCCAAAACTGTTAACAGTATACGGAACAGTATTAGTGTCTTTTGCCAGCTTTTGCTGGTCAGCGGATAAATACTTGAAGTTCTTGAGTTTGGAGAAATCCAATTTTTTAAAGAGTTTCTTTTTGGCTCCTGTAATTGCATTGTTTTGTGCCAATTCAATGACATCTACAGGTGAATTAGAATTGTGCTCAATCTGCGTTAGGCGAGTAGAACTGTCCCCAAACTGTGTAGACACCTTAACATTGTTTTTCTTAGCATATGGATCAAGCACGTCCGAGCGCATCTGCTTAGTTGCTAAGCCAAAAGTAGAAACCGTCAGCTTACCGCTGCCAGCATTAGACGAGCAAGCTGAAGTTGCCAAAGTTGTGCCGGCAATGATAAAACTAGCTGCTAACAAACAAGCTTTTTTAAATTTCATAACAAAACCTTTCTAAAGAATGATTATTCTGATAACGGATGAAGATGTTTAGCAGGAAGAGTTAGCGTTACTTCTTCTCCTGAGCTGCGCATCTTTTGCCGTGCTTCCTCAACTTGAAAATCCCCAATGGCTGAATGAATAGCATACTTAAAACTTTGTCCTAAATATTCACGACTCATGATTGTACCGGCAAATGTATTTTCAGAAGCATCTGCTAAATTCAAGTGGATGTTTTCCGGACGAATAGTCAGCACTTTTGCATCTTGATTTGGTTCAACCGTATTCAAAACTGTTTCGCCTACTTTGATATGATGCTCATCCTGACGATTAGCAGCAGTGACAGTAATAAAATTGTCATAGCCAATAAAACGGGCAACATATTCTGTCCGAGGATGATGAAAAATATTTTGTGGCGTATCAAACTGATCAATGCGTCCCTGTTTCATAATTAAAACCTTGTCAGAAATTGCAAAACATTCTTGCTGATCATGTGTTACAAACAGCACTGTCATTTTAAGTTTTTGCTGCAAGTCACGAATTTCTTCACGCATCTTCAGTCGCAATTTTGCATCAAGATTGCTTAATGGCTCATCCATTAGTAGCAATTCAGGATTGGTAACCAGAGCCCTTGCTAACGAAACTCTTTGTTGCTGCCCTCCGGAAAGCTGTGCTGGAAATTGCTTAGCCAGTTGACTTAAGCCGGTAGTTGCCAGCATTTCAGTCACTCTTTTCTTGATGGCACTTTTGTCAAGCTTGCGCATTTTCAGTCCAAAAGCAACGTTATCAAAAACATTCATATGGGGAAAAAGTGCGTAACTTTGAAAAACCATCCCGAAATTTCTCTTATAAACAGGTACTTTAGTAATATCTTTACCGTTAACTAAAACTTGTCCTGCAGTTTCTGGAATTAAACCGGCAATAATTCTAAGTGTTGTTGTTTTGCCACAGCCAGAAGGACCGAGAATTGAAACCAGCTCTCCGTTATTGACAGCAAAAGATATATCTTTTAAAACTTTAGTTTTGCCATCGTATGATTTTGCTAAATTTTGAACTTCTAAATTTGCCACTGCACTACTCCTCTACTTTGTAATATTTTTAATACCAATTGCTTTTTCAACCAAGAACATCATTAGTGCCGTAAAGATCATTAACAGCACAGAAATTGCTGATACAGTAGGGTCATAATTATTTTGCAAATAATTCAAAATTGCCGGTGGCAACATTGTAAGAGAAGGTCCGTTCATGAATAAAGAAACCGGAATGTTGTTGAAGGAATTGATAAAGCACATCATAAACGCAGCAATGATACTGGCTTTGATATTAGGTAAAACAATCAGAAAAAATCCTTTTTTACGAGAACAGCCACAAATCCAACCCGCTTCTTCGATATGACTGTCCATTAGCAGCATGCTGGCTGTAATTAAGCGAATGACATATGGTAAACAAAGCAGAAAATGTCCGACAATCAAGCCGATAAATACCGGAATTCTCATAGTAATGACTGCAGCTTGATAGAGTGCAAACCCAATAACAATTTCAGGAATTAAAGTTGGACTGAGGAAAAACGACTGAAACCAAGCGGCATGATGAATGTTGTAACGCGTCAAAGCGTAGACTGCAGGGATGCCAATTACTAAAGCCGATATGCTTGCAATCAAAGCAACAATTAGACTTGATTCAAAACCTGAAATAAAATCAGGCTGTTGGAAAATATTGCTATACCAAGAAAGGGTAAAGCCGGTAATTGGTAATGAAATTGAGCTTTGCGTATTAAAGGATGTAATTACGACTAAAATCAATGGCAACATGATTAAAGCCAAAATAATAATCGAAATCACCGTCAGAGTTTTATTTTTACGATCAAGCATTAATTGGCCTCCGATCTAAATGATGGCTAAGTCTTCTCATAAGCCACATTGAAAGAGCAGAAATAACAATTAAAATTAGTGAGATAACGCTGGCATTTTGCCAATTGCCCAACGTCATTGCTTGCTGATAAATCAAAGTCGCCATTACCAGATGGCGGTTGCCACCAAGAATTTCTGGGGTAGTATAGGCTGTCATTGTTCCGGCAAACACTAAAATGCAGCCAGTTAAAATGCCAGTAGTTAATTGAGGAATGATCACCTTAAATAATGTTCGCCAAGGACTGGAACCAAGAACGGCTGCAGCTTCTTCAATCTCCACATTTAATTCAGCCACGCTGCCAATTAATGAATTAATCATAATTGGTAAAAACAAGTAAACTGAACCAATAATAATAGAAGTATTAGTGTAAAGAATATTTAGCGGTGACTTAATTAGATGCAATGCCAGCAAAGTTTTATTGACGATTCCATCATGTCCCAAAATAATAATCCAGGCAAAGTTTCTTACAACTGCATTGGTTAACATGGGAAAAAGGATTAGCAAATTTAGTATTTGTCTAACTACTGTTTTTTGTCTTCCTATCCAGATAGAAATAGGCACTCCAAGGATCAAAACAACAATCACCGTTACAATTGCTATTAGAAAACTACGTCCAATGACTGCCCAATTAAAAGAACTTTTTAAAAATTGCGCGTAAAGTGAAAAGAAGCCACTTTTACTTTGGAATGTTGGTATTGCAATTTGAATTAAAGGGAAAAAAGTGAATACCAATACTCCCAAGAATGCAGGAATTAACAACCATACTGCTGTTTTGCGATTCATATATTACCTCCGCTTTGTATATTAGGTTATCTAATTTTTAATCTGCTGTCAACATCAAATACGAATAAAATTTATACTTGTTCATCAAATAGTTTGTATTTATTAGCAAATGAAAGTGCTTAATATTAACATACGCGTATAATTATAATTAATACGAACATTAAGCAAAAAACTCTTTTAAACTGAATAATTCAGTTTAAAAGAGTTAATTTTTATATTCCAAAGTAAATTATTATTAATGCCTTAATTACCTGTTAACAGTAATATTAAAGTATTGCTGCAATTCAGAGTCACCATTTTTAATTTCTAATAAACCTTTACTAAGATCGAGAACTATAATTTGTAAACTAAAAACCTTATGCTTATTTAACATCACCGGTTGTTTAAATTTAAAAACAAAATAATGTTTATTAACTTGGTGAGGACCCAAAAGTGTGAGATACATATTATATGGATAAGCATGATACCCTTCACTTAAAAGTAGTGCCTCAACATATCTAATAAAATTAGGTTGATATTTTGGCAAAATATTTAATTGAGTGATTAGATGGTCAGCTATTTTTTCTTGGATTCTTCCATTCAAACTTCCTATTGTAATTATTACTGGCTGTTTAAAATAATTGGCTATTGAACCAATTTTTCGCTTGGTCGATAATATTCTTTGCCATAAAGCCATTCTCAGACGATCATCAGAAAAGAAAGAAAAGGTTATTTTAGGAATGGGGATATTTTTAAGCCTGGATTTAATCTTTGAAGAAACTAATAAATAATCAAAATTAGCATAATCGATATTCTTTAATTCATACGAATAAACAAAAGTATAATTAGCATTATATTTAGCTAAATTAAGTTTGCCAATTAAATGACTACTTGCTAATTTACCATAGTCGTTTACAACTAAAAAGTTGGTGGGAAAATAGCTATTTTGTTTCTGGTGAATTTTACTGTATAGACCCAAAATAATTTCATTGAAGAGGCTGTCATTTAACTCCATTTGATCATAATCAGAGCAACAATTATATAAAGCCACAGTTAAGGAGCTGGTGGCAAAAAGTTTATGAGCCACATTTTCTGTGCTTAGCTCTCTATTGTAGAAAACAAAATTATATTTTTTTTTGAGATATCTAATAAAGAAGCCTCGATAAATGTAAGAAGCAATATCAGATTTTTTATCAATGTATAAAGAAAATTGTTCTGTAAGAGATTCCGAGATTTGTTTAGTTTGAAGATATACTTGCTGCGAAAAAGTTTTTAGTATTTTAAGATCAGGTATTTGATCAATTTCCGCATTAATTAATAAAAACAAGGCTAAATATAGCTCTTCTTTTATATTATTTTTAATTAGCTCTTTTGCAATTAAGAATGCTTTTGACCGCATCAATTCAACTTTAATGCTTTGATTTATTTTTAAGTTAATGTCTGGACGTAATTTATAAATAAGCAGGTATTTTGTTACTTGTTTAAAGCCATCATCTGTCAACGGAAAATCATATTTATGAACTAATTGGCATATACTTTGGCTCTTTTGCAATAAATTATCTTTAGTGACTCCATATTCAGAAAAAGCATATTCGGGCAACAACGAATCTTCTTGATCAAAATTATAAACGTCAAATAAATCGACTAAACATGAGCGAATTGCACCAAATTTTCCTATTATTTTCATACCATAGTATGGAACAGACTTTATTTTTAAGTTATAAATTCTAAAGAAATTCTTCACATCACGCATGTCCTTATTAATAGTTGCAATACTAAAATTTAGCCTGCTTGCGAGTTGATCAATTTTAGTGAAGTTTGGGCTTGCACAAAGGAATCTGCAGATTTTAGCAATTCGTAATTTATTATGAAATAAGTGGTTAAATTTAAGATTTAAATATTCCGAACAATTTTGCTTTAATAATTTCAGCCATTCATTTTCTGCTAAAGAATAGTCAAGTAAATAGCCTTTAGCTCTTTGACTAACAATTCTGATATCATGTCCTGCATTAAGCAAAGTTTTATTAATTTGCGCAAATTCAGTATTCAATGTTCGTGCGGAAATTCCGCTTTTCTTTTTTAATTCGGAAATAGTAAGTAAATCATTGTTTAAAAAAAGATTTAGCAAATTAATTTCGCGAAAAGTTAAATTTAACATTGTTTTACAAACTCACCTTTTTAGACAATCTTAATGCTTACTTTAACTGAAAACTTATGCTTTTTCTAATAATAACTGGCGTAACTTCAGATATTCCGTTTCAGTCAGTCTTAATTCGGTAGTTGCATAGTTATAAATAGAGCCATATTCGCGCATTATTTTTGTAATTGAAGCAGTAATAAATTCTTCTTTAGTATCAAAAAGAGAATACATATAATCTGCAATTTTCTTATCACCAGTTTGTTCTAAAAACTTTTGATAATAACGGGCATTCTTTTTGGCTCGTGCCTTTTTAGTTAACATATAATCATATACTAGTAAATCTTGTGGCACACCCAGAATACCTTCTAAAACCATAAAAGCAAAACCCGTTCTGTCTTTGCCACCTCGACAATGTTGCAAGCTAGGTAAATATTTGCTTTGCGCTGTGACTTTTATAGTATTGCTAAAAGCCGCAATACTTGAATGACTATTAACAAAAGATTCCTGTTGTCTGATCATTTGATCATTACCAGTTTCACCTTTAACTAAGGCTTCTTTTGCCTTTTCTTTCATGTCTTTTCCCGTATCCAAATTTTGAGCTTTACCTGCTATAGCCGCAGTTTGTGCATTAGGATCAAAATTGAAAGTGTGAATCTCTGGATCAATAACAGGATTAGGCGTTTCTTTAACTTCATCAGAGCTACGAAAATCAATTATTGAATGTAATCCCAGGTTCTTAACAAAGGTGTAACCTGAGGGCTGTAAATTATGCAAATAGTCAGAACGATAAACTTGTCCCCATTTAATTCTCATGCCATCGGTAGTTCTATATCCACCGATATCACGCAGGTTGTACATACCTGGTACGGGCAAAATGCGGTAACCAAATAATAATGGCTCATAGTTTTTAAAATTTAAAATAAAATAAGTTGGTCTAACAGTCGAATAAGCAAATTGAAAACATACCTTACATTTATTACTTGTTAACAGATATTTCCTTTGTCTAGTATATCTATCGTTATCTAGAGTCCAATAAAGTTCATAGTTATCTAGATTTTGTTCACTAGTTTTAATATCTATTTCTGTCTGACCATTATCCAAAACGTATGCTTCTGCGTAATCAATTTCCATTGTTCTTTCCCTGTACTTGTTGAATATATTCTTTGATCGGTATAGGAGCATCATAAGCGGCCATTTGGAAATTAATTTCCAATCCCGAGTCCACCAATTTGTCCAAAGCATCTTTTTCTTCATGAGTAAAACACAAATCATTGTTATAACGAATCGTACGCTCTTTACGTTCTCTCATGCCACCGAAGTTAACTGACTTTATGTCAACTCCCCCCTCAATTAAGTGCAATAAATCAAGAGTACTGGTTAGTATCAAAAAAGTGGTTTTTTTAATCGGATTTTTCTGATAAACACGAACAAATTTGTCAACTCCAAAAACATGCACAATATAACCAGGTGCGGCCATTTTTAACACTTGTTCCTGCACTGGATTACTAGCTGCCCTATCACTAATACATATAATTTGTTCAGCTCCAACATGACGCAGCCAAGAACTGGCTACCTGTCCGTGAATCAATCTATCATCAATACGAGTCCATTTGATTGCCATTTTGCTTTTCTCCTTCTTTTGCTTTTTCAGTAATATTCACTAATGCTTGTGGATATGCTCTTTCAATAATCTTCTTAGCTTCTGCTAAATTTTCAGGATTGCTTAAGCATAGTTCCAGTAAAACTGGCATATTTAATCCTGAATAAACCAAAACATTTTCATTTGTCAAAGTTAAATACGTAGACACATTAGCTGGGGTGCCACCGAAAATATCAACTAAGACAAGAGTTTCCGCATTTTTTTCATTAAGCGCTTTTAATTTAGTTTGAATCTCATCAAGACTTTCTTCATAAGTTTTACCTTTAGTAACAGATAAAACCGCAATATTTTTTTGGGGCAATCCGATAATCATTTCAGCCGACTTTAATGCTTCTTGAGCAAACAAGCCGTGACTGGCCAAGATAATATTTATAGCCATCATTAACCTCCTTACAATTATTTGATAATTCCCATTACTGCTAAAACTGTTCCCAAAATCAAAATAGCAAATATTAACCAAGTTAAATACTTACGTGGTAAATAAGAATGTAATTTATATAGACCTAGGGTAAAGAGCAAAGGTAAAAGTTTAGGCATGACACCATCTAATAGTTTTTGAATTACAATTTTTGTGCCTTTAGTATAAATTACCGTACCAACATTTATTTTGACGTATTGGGCAATAAGTGCGCCAATGACCATTACGCCGATCGCTGTTGAAATATTAATTATCCTTTGCATAACTTTCTTTTGGTTGCCACTTTTAATAAACTCGGTACCCTTTTCATAGCCAAAAATAATTCCATAATATTTAACAGCAATGTTAATTCCGTTATAGATTAAAAACATTAAAATTGGGCCTAAGACATTTCCTTGCAATGCATATGCAGCACCAATACTACCTGCTATAGCCTGAATAGTTATTTTAAAGACGCTGTCACCAATACCAGCTAACGGGCCCATCATACCTGCCTTGATAGCAACGACCGCTTCTTTTTCATCTTCACTAGTTGTTTCTTCAACAGCCGCAGTAATTCCAAGTATCATACCTGTTGCCGTAATTTGTGATAAAAAGTAGGTCAAATGTCGCTTCATGGCCTCTATCCTAAGCTCTTTATTATCACCATAAAGACGACGAATAATCGGCACCATAGCATTGAGAAAGCCAATAGCTTGAGTCAAGACCAACGTTGAAGTAACGTTTAGTCCCCAAATTTGCAACCGCCAAAATACTTTATTCAAATCTTTACGGGTAATTTTTTTCCTGTTTTTAGTTTCAACCTCATTAGTCATAAATCGTACCCCGCATCTTCATCAACTTGTTGATTATTAACACTATTACCTTCTGAGCCCATTTCATTTTGCTTATCGATGATTTCCATAATGTAGGAATAAATTACAGCGAAAATCAAAGAAATTAACGTAACTGGTAAAATACCCAAATTTAAATAAGCTGATAAAACAAAGCCAAAGATTAAGAATGGCCATAACGTTCCTTTCATCATCATTGTCATTAAAATAGATAGACCAACGGCAGGCAGTAGAGATGACGCTGTTCCTAAACCATTTAAAATATTGCTTGGAACAAACGCCAATATTTTATCAATTATGCCTTTTTGAAAATAAACAAAAAGAAATGTTGGCACTGCACGAATTGAAAACTGAATGATAAAAGCAACAATATTTATTTGCATTATTCCGCTTAAATCACCATTATTAGCCAGTTTTTGGGCCCACGGTTCAAAAAACTGCTTTAATACTCGAGTAACTACTATTAATTGTTGAATCAAGACAGCTACAGTAGTTGCTGCTGCAACTCCAGCTGCAATTCCTTTTGATGTAGCTCCCGTTCCAGAAGTAATGGAAACAGTTACCCCGATAATTGTACCGACAATCATATCTGGTGTTTGATAACCAGCCATATTGCCTAATCCCATCCACATTAATTCCAATGTTGCTGAAATTACCAATGCAGTTGGCAAGTCTCCCAAAATAAAGCCAACAATTGGACCAACAAGGAGAGGCCTCCGAAACATTTGTGGTCCCTGATCGTCAAACGAACAATATCCTGCCCAAAATGCGATGAGCAAAGCTTTTAAAAGACTCATTAATATACTCCTTTCATAAAATAACTTCTAATTTATATATATTTGATTAATACATTGCCAGTATAAAATAGCGCTTTCACAATATCCATGGATTTTTTACTGTTTAAAATTGCAAAAAAATAGTAGGAAAATTTGGCTAATATTTATTTCAATAACTAATTTTAAGTAAATAAAAACCAAGCTTTTGTCTTTTGCAAGCTTGGTTTATCTTATTAATTAACTTAAAACTTCCTATCTACTTGGTACATCTACTAAATTATCTCTGACTAAACACTCTGCAATTTCCACGGTATTGCTGGCAGCGCCCCTTAATAAGTTATCAGCAACTACCCACATATTAAACGCACCAGGATTTTCTTGGTCTGGACGAATACGGCCAACAAAAGTCTCTTTTTTGCCTGCTGCTAAAAGTGGTTGCGGATAAATTTGGTTTTGCGGATCGTCTTGTAAAACTAATCCGGGAGTCCGCTCAATTTCCTGCTTTATTTCAGCAGCAGTCGCTGACTGATCTTTTAAGGTGAAATAAACCGTTTCACCATGACCAATCTCAACTGGCACACGGACACAAGTAGCAGTAACTTTTATTTGCTTTGAATCCTGATCATTAAACAAAATTTTTTTAGTTTCATGAATCATTTTCCATTCTTCGTGCGTATAGCCATCATCTTCAAAAACATCAATCTGAGGCAATAGGTTAAACGCCATGGGGTAATGCTTTTTAGCAGACGCAGTTGGCAAAATTTTGGCTTCAGTTTGTTGATTATTCAGCCTATCTTGTGCTTGTCGCAACAATTCATCCCAGGCCGCTTTGCCAGCGCCAGAAACAGCTTGGTAAGTTGAAACAATAATTTGCTTAATACCCCATTTAACGTGAAGCGGATAAAGCGCGGCTACCATCTGAATGGTCGAGCAATTAGGATTGGCAATAATGCCATGATGATTAGCTAATTGGTCATCGTTAACTCCAGGCACAATTAGTGGAACATCATCATTCATACGGAAAGCACTTGTATTATCTACACATACTGCCCCCCTTTTTACAGCTTCAGGCAACAACTTTTTTGAAATAGCACCGCCAGCAGATGATAAAACCAAGTCAACGCCAGTGAATGACTCAGGTTGTGCCTCTTCAACTGTAATTTCTTGCCCTTTGAATTGTAACTTCTTGCCTGCTGAACGCTTGGAAGCCAGCAATTTAATTTGCTTGACTGGAATTGCTGCTTTTTCCAGTTCACTAATTAAACGTTGACCTACTGCACCTGTAGCGCCCAAAATTGCAACTACATACTCTCTCATCAATTTTCACCCTTTTCTGTTAAAAACTTTTGAATTCGACTCATAGCCGTATGTAGATTTTCGTCACTGGCAGCATAAGAAAAGCGAATATAGCCTTCTCCGCCAGGACCAAAAGCATTACCCGGAGTGCCACCAACTTTGGCTTTATGGGCCAAATCCAGTGCGAAGGCTTCATCATCCTTACCATAACTTGCCGGTATTTTGGCAAAAACGTAAAATGCACCCTCACTGGCATGAGTTTCTAAACCCATATTATTTAATGCACCAACAATATAGTCACGCCGTTTTTGATAAATTGGTCGTGCTTCTACCGGATCCTGATCACCATTTTCCAAGGCCTCAGCAGCTGCTGCTTGTGCCGAATTTGATGGAGCTGTAACCAAGAATGCATGCATTTTTGCAATTAAGCTAATTAGATCGGCTGGTCCAGTTACATAACCCAGACGGTAACCGGTCATCGCATGAGACTTGGATAAGCCATTAATTAGTAGGGTACGATCGGGTAAATAATGCGCAATCGATACGTGATTAAAGTTATAAGTCAGCTCACTATATATTTCATCAGAAATCACATAAAGGTGATGCTCTTTAATGATTGGTGCTATTTGCTCTAAAACAGAACTGGGACATTCCCTGCCAGTTGGATTAGTAGGATAATTCAGTAAAATTGCTTTAGCATGAGGGTGCTCATCCAGTGTCTTTTCCAAATCTTCGGGAGTTAACACAAAATTTGTTTCTGCTGTATTAATAGCAACCAACTCAGCTTTAGTGTATTGAATTAATGGAAAATAAAGGGCATAAGAAGGAGTAGGTACAATAATTTCATCCCCCGGTTGAAACAAAGCCAGCATTGTTGCGGCTATAGCTTCAGTTGCACCCACTGTAACTACAATTTCGCTGTCAGGATCATAAGTTAAGCCCTGCTTGCGCTGTAAAAAGTTGCTAATAGCCTGACGCAATCTGGGTGTTCCTTTTTGAGCAGAATAATGTGAATCATTATCTAAAATGCTCTGAGCAGCTGCTTTTTTAACATGTTCAGGTGTATTTAAATCAGGTTCTCCTAAAGTCAATTTTATTAAGCCAGGAATATCCTCAACTTTTTGGGCAAAAGCACGTATACCAGAAGGAGGGATTTTTTCTAATGGTGTATGAATAATAGAAGTTAAATCAGTAGCTAATTGTGGCATTTTTGTTCTCCTTATAAATTATAAAATCTGGTCTAAACCGACCACTAAATCTGGTAAATCCATTACCCGACTCAAGGCCACTTTCACGCCCTGCATAAATGAAGAACGAGAAAATGAATCTTGTCTGATAGTTAAAGCTTCTCCGGGACCGCCAAAAAGCACTTGTTCGTGAGCTACATAGCCTGGTAAGCGAACGGAATGTACAGGAACACTATCATAATCAGCACCGCGAGCTGCAGAATCATTCGCAGATTGAGAGCAATTTTCTGGGTTACGACTAGCTGCTATTAATTTTGCAGTCGCTATTGCTGTTGCACTAGGTGCATCCCTTTTATCAGCATGATGCATTTCAATTACTTCTGCATCAGGAAAATAACGGGCAGCTTCTTGTGCAAACTTCATTAATAAGACAGCCGACAAACCAAAATTTGGAGCAATAATGCCACCAATTTTTTCTTTTTGTGCAATTGCTTGCAGCTTTTTTGTTTGATCTGGGGTTAAACCACTTGTTCCAACAATGGGGTGCATATGGTGTTCCAAAGCAAATTTAGTATTTTCATAAACGGCTTGTGGGGTGGTAAAATCAATCCAAATATCGGCATCAATATCAACAGCAGTCAAATTGTCAAAGCATTTAACTGAAGCTCCAAATTCTGAACTTTTAGATGCCGTTGGAGCTAAAACAGCTACTAATTGACAATCAGTTAATTTATTAACTAATTGCACTGTTTGTTTTCCCATAGATCCTGTGGCCCCAGCTACCAAAATTTTTTTCATATTATACTCCTAGTTCTAACGGCAGTTTATGCAATAAAGCTGATTCATCTAAACCTAAATGAACAGCTAATTGCCTTTTTTCTGCTTCATTTAAATCCATAATAGGCAGACGACAGCCACCAGATGGTAAGCCTTGTGCATTTAAGACAGCTTTAACTGGAGATGGTGAAGGATACATGAATAAGGCTTGCATCTTCGGCATTAGTCGTCTTTGCAATTTCCCTGCTGCAGCTACTTTACCCTGATTTAAATCATCATACATTTCACGCATGGCCGAACCATAAACATGAGAAGCTACCGAAATCACTCCTTTTGCACCTAAAACTTTAGCAGTTAAAGATTGCAAGTCTTCGCCTGTATACACTAAAAAGTCACTTGCTGCGTGTTCGACAATATATTCTAAGTCTTCTAACTCCGCACATTGCTTAACACCAGCAATTTTAGGATTATGTGACAGACTAACCAAAGTTTCTTTGCTAATCTTAATTCCAGTCCGACCTGGAATGTTATAAATAATAATTGGGACGGGAGAATTTTCTGCCACTTTTTCAAAGTGGGCTATAATTCCTCTTTGATTAGGCTTGTTATAATATGGCGCTACTACCAAAGCCATATCAATGCCAGGAATTTGCCCTACTTCTTGAGTAAATGCAACTGTCTGTTCAGTATTATTACTGCCCGTGCCCGCAATTACGGGGACTCGCCCCGCAATTATTTGAGCAAACTTAGTATATAGTTCTATTTTTTCATCATGGGTCATTGTTGCTGTTTCCCCAGTGGTGCCACCAATCACAAAACCATTGCTGCCGGTATTAATTAAATGTTCTGTCAATTCTTTCAGTCCGGGATAATCAACTTTTCCTTCTTTATTAAAGGGCGTAATTATCGCGGTCAATAAATCTGCTTTATCAAAATTAGTCATGTTTTTTCTCCTTTTGAGCTACATATGACTCAGTAAAAAACCTACCATTGCTTTAATTCCTGTTACTATTGCTTCTTCGTGTGGGTTAAAGGTTGCAGAATGGAGTTGAGAATTATCGTTCACCCCCAGCCAGAACATGGTACCGGGAATTTGTGCCAGTAAGTAGCCAAAATCTTCCCCTGTCATAGCCGGTTGCATCTCTTGGTAATCAATTTGAGGATTTTTCTTCATATAATTAATGAATTCTGCTGTAATTTGGGGGTCATTTTCAACTGGCCAATAGCCACCCTGATTAAGCTGCAAATCAACCTTAGCATTAAAACTTTGCGCTATTCCTTGAGTCACATCCCGCAGGCGCTGATCTATTCTTTCAATCATTTTTTGGGTTAGTCCGCGAATAGTCCCTTCTAGATGAGCATGACCTGCAATAGCATTTCTAACTGTTCCGGCTCTGACCTTTCCTATTGTAATAACTCCGCTTGCAATGGGATCAATACTACGTGATACAATTGTCTGAATTTGTTCTATTAAAGAAGAAGCAGCTACTACCATATCATTGGCTTGTTGTGGATATGCGGCATGCCCATCTTTACCATATAAATCAATATTGATTTCAGTTGTTCCCGCAAATAATGTTCCTAAACGGCAGCCAATTGTGCCAGTAGGTAAGTCAGGAGTAACGTGCAAGGCAAAAAACTCGTCTGGACGCCATTTGCCAGTAAAGATTCCAGCCTCATAGGATTTTTTACCGCCACTTTCACTTTCTTCAGCTGGTTGAAAAAAGAAAAGCAAATTATCCTGTGGCTGATGTTCACAAAAATAATCCAAAATTCCCAGTGCCACTGTCATGTGAATATCGTGACCACAGGCATGCATTTGACCTTGAGATTTGGAGGCAAACGGCAGAGACGTTTTTTCTTCAATAGGTAATCCATCAATATCTGCTCGATAACCGATTGTTTTTTGCGGTTTACTTCCCTGAACCCTGACCAATATTGCTGTGGGCACCTCAGGGCATGTGCGAACTTCAATATATTTTTGAGTAAAATTGCCAATAATCTGTAATAAATATTTTTGTGTTTGGTGTTCATGCAAGGCTAATTCAGGGATTTGGTGTAAATCTCGGCGAATTTTAACGAGTTGCTCAGAAGTTAACATTAATTAATTCACAGCTTTCTTAATCCCTGTTCAATTCCTGTCTTAGAGGCAGTTTTTTGATCACGCATTTTAACAACTTTTGCCGGCACTCCGGCTACGACACTATTTGCTGGGACATCTTTAGTTACTACAGCACCTGCTGCTACCACTGCATGGTCGCCAACTTGGACACCTTCTAAAACCACGGCGTTAGCACCAATCAAAACGTTTTTGCCAATTTTCACAGGCTGTGCTGAAGCCGGTTCGACAACTCCGGCAATTACGGCACCCGCTCCAACATGACTGTTAGCACCAATGATTGCTCTACCGCCCAAAACAGCATTCATATCAATCATGGCATTTTCACCAATTTCCGCACCAATATTAATGACTGCACCCATCATGATTACAGCATTTTTCCCTATCTCAACGTTTTCACGGATAAGCGCACCAGGTTCAATTCTGGCTGAGACGTTTTTTAGATCTAATAAGGGAATAGCAGAATTACGACTGACATTTTCCACTTGATAATATGTTATCTTTTCTGCGTTTTTTTCTAAAAAGGGTTTCAATACTTGCCAATCTCCAAAAACGACACCAGTGTGAGTTTCATTAAAAATTTTGCAATCTTCAGGCCAGTCCAGTTTAGCCATCTCACCTTTGACATATACTTTAACTGGTGTTTTTTTGGTTGAATTAGCAATGAAATCAATGATTTCAGCAGCCGACATTTTTTTCATATTTATTAATTATCCTTTCGTTTGATAAAAGCGATCATGGCTGATTAGATCCGCATAAGTTTCACGTGTAACTACTACTTGTGCTTGACCATTTTCTGCAAATACAACGGCTGGACGTGGAACACGGTTATAATTTGAAGCCATACTATAGCCATAGGCCCCAGTAGCCAGAACTGCAATTACATCACCTGGTTTACTTTGAGGCAGTGACAGTTCGTTAATAAGAATATCGCCTGATTCACAATAGCGCCCTGCCAGTCTGACAGTTTCTTCAGGCTCTGCATGAGGATTTTCTGCTAATAATGCCTCATATTGTGCTTGATAAAGTGCCGGTCTGATATTATCTCCCATACCACCATCTACTGTAACGTAAGGCAATAGTCCCGGTACTTCTTTGCGTGCACCAACTGTATATAAGCTATAACCAGCCTCCCCTACAATTGAACGACCCGGTTCTATCCAGATAGCCGGCATTTTTAAGTGACTTTCTTGTATGCATTTTTTGACTGTCTGCACTATTTGGCTGATAAAAGCTTGCGCAGTCAAAACTTTGTCCTGTTTGGTATATCTAATGCCAAACCCGCCACCTAAATTTAAGACTTGAGGCTGGTAATCATATTTTTGTTTCCAGTTATTGACCAGTTGCATAAGTTTTTCAACTTCCAGCTTAAAACCAGCTGTTTCCAAAATTTGTGAACCGATATGAGCATGGAGGCCGATCAAGTCCATCTGTTTATTAGCTTTTACCTCTAAAAATGCCTGCTCGGCTTGACCTGATCTAATATCAAAACCAAATTTACTGTCCTCTTGACCAGTTTGATCATACTCGTGAGTATGAGCTGAGACTCCTGGAGTTAGCCTCAGCATTACTTGCACTTGAGCATTTGTTTTTTGCAAAATTTGCGTCAGCAACTTAATTTCATAAAAATTATCCAAAACAATGACACCGACATGATTTTGGACAGCCATTAATAGCTCATCTGCTGTCTTATTATTACCATGAAAACTGATTTTTTCTGCCGGAAATCCTGCTTCTAGAGCTGTGTACAATTCTCCGCCAGAAACCACATCAACATGTCCACCAAGTTCATTAATTACCTGATAAATCGCAATTGTAGCAAAAGCCTTACTGGCATAACTAATTGCATAATTCACATTTTCTTCTGCAAATGCATTTTGGAAAGCCTGAAATTGCTGTCTGATTTTTTGTACGTCATAAACAACTAATGGGGTACCAAACTCCTTTGCCAGTTTCAATGCATCCACCCCACCAATTGCCAAGTGACCTTGAATGTTAGTCTGGTAATAATCATTAGCAGCCATTTAAGTCTCTCCTTTTTGTTAAATAAAAAAGGCTCTCTTGTTGTGCTTAACAAAAGAGTCCTTCAAGTTATTATCTGGTATCAATTTTGTCGATAGCGCTCCGCGAATATAAAATTGCGACAGTCCGTAACCTGTTAGATTACGTCCCAGCTAATTAATTACCGCAATAATTAATGCTTCGGCAACCGCCCCTTTTACTGGCTTCTCAGCTTTTGCAGAAACTCCACCAGCTACTTTTGTTGGTTGCAACCTCTTCGATTTATTAAAATATTATTATTAATTAATATGATTGTCAACCATTTTTGCTGGTAAATATTTTTTGATTTTCAAATCCCTAAAATTATTTTTTGTAATTAATTGTTTCAAAGCTGCAGCGAAGACCGTTAAAACCGGCATTTATCGACAGCTTTTTTACCAAAGTTATCTTAAGAGAAATAATAGCGTTATTAATTAGCAATTTTCTTTTTCGGTTGAAGATTAAAATTTTAATGTTAAAATCCAATACTAATTACTTAAATTAAATTTAATTGTGAAAGGTATTAACATGAAAGTTGTAAAATTTGGTGGTAGTTCTCTAGCGGACGGAGAACAATTTCAAAAAGTTTTAAAAATTATTAATGCTGATCCGGCTCGTAAAATCGTAGTTACCTCAGCGCCAGGAAAAAGATATAAAAATGACACTAAAGTAACAGATTTATTAATTGAGTATGCGCAAAAAGCAATTGCTAAACAAGATTACAGGGAAGTCGTTAAAACAATTTGGTCCAGGTATCATGACATTGCCTCTTATTTTAAAATACCCGAACAATTATTAAAGCCCTTATTGCAAGAATTACAAAATCTACCCAATATCTCTTATCCAAACAAGGATTTTTTAATGGCGGGCTTTAAAGCGCACGGAGAAAAACTAAATGCTCAGCTTTTGACTTTAATTTTACAAAGTCGTCATATACCAGCTCGCTTCTTAGACCCGAAAGAATCTGGTTTTATTGTGACCAACAATCCTAATGACACTCAGGTTTTACCGGAAACTTACAGCAATTTGCAAAAGTGGGCTCAACCTTCAGACTTATTAATTGTTCCCGGCTTTTATGGTGTTACTCAAGACGGTTTAATTGCTACTTTTTCTCGTGGTGGTTCTGATATTACAGGAGCAATTTGGGCACGCGGACTTGACGCTGACCTTTATGAAAATTTCACTGATGTCGATGCTATTTACGCTGCTGATCCTAGAATAGTTACGCATCCCCACGCTGTTAATGTTATGACATACCGCGAGTTGCGGGAACTGTCATATGCGGGCTTTTCAGTTTTTCACGATGAAGCTATTATTCCTGCAATTGAAGGACAAATACCAATTAATGTCAAAAATACCAATCACCCAGATTTGCCGGGAACAATGATCGTACCTGAAAATAACTTTCAGCCTCAAAGTACAATTACAGGAGTAGCTAGTTCTGGTCATTTTGCAGCATTATATTTACATAAGTACTTGCTAAATAAACAGGTTGGTTTTACTCTTAAATTACTACAAATTTTTTATAAATTTAATATATCTTATGAGCACATGCCTTCAGGAATTGATGATTTAACTGTGATTTTTGACAAACGCCAATTTAATGAGCAAATCCGCCAGCAAATGTGTCTTGAAATTCAACAGGCACTTAATCCTGATCAATTAGAGTGGATTAATGACTATGCCATTATCATGGTTGTAGGAGAAGGAATGAAAAACAAAATTGGGGTAATGAAGAATATCACGCTGCCTTTGGCACAAAAGCATATTGCAATTCATATGATTAACCAAGGTGCTTCAAGGATCTCAATTATGCTGGGTACTAAAAAAGCAGACGCAGCAGCTGCCGTTAAAGAAATCTATCACAAGTTTTTTAATTGATTTAAGGAGCAATTTTTATGGTACAACTACAAAAAGTTCACGGTTCACAGAATACATTTTTTCTACTAGATCAAACCCAATTGCAAACTCCTTTAACTAAAAATGAATTAGTTAATTTGGCCCAACAAATAACTAACTCCGCCACAGGATTATTAAACGGTGCTGATGGCTTGTTAGTAGTAAGCAATTCGCAGCACCCACAAGCCATAGGCAAAATGCAGGTCATTAATGCTGACGGTTCTTTTGCTTCCATGTGTGGCAATGGCCTACGAACTGTAGGTCGTTATCTAGCGCAAAAATACCACAAGCAATCTTTCAAAGTCGAAACAATGCAAAGCGATTTGCGTGTCAGTTGTCAGGCAGACTGGGCTCAAAACGTTAAAGCAGTTAGTGTCGAAATCAGCCCAGTTAGTTTTGCAGCTGGAGATCTTCCTTTTACTAACTTAGGTTGCTCTGAACTACTAAACCAAGCAGTACCTGAATTTGCACCCAAGTTAACCTTTTCAGCAGTTGCTGTTCCCAATCCTCATTTGATTAGTTTAGTTTCAGATGAAGTTTTAAAAAGTGACTTGTTAGCAAATTTAGGAACAAAATTAAATCAGAAAAATCCTTATTTTCCAGACGGAGTAAACGTCAGTTTTGCTCAGGTTCTGAGTTCTGACCACCTTTTCGTCCGCACTTTTGAGCGCGGTGTAGGTTTTACCAATGCTTGTGGTACTGGCATGTCTGCAGCAAGCTTAATTTACGCTTTGACTAACAAGTCACAGGATCTGTTTAATAAATTGCTGACTGTTTCAAATCCCGGAGGATTTGTCCAAACAAAGGTACATCGCAACGCCAATAGCTGTTGGATTGAATTAATTGGAAATGCGACAGTTACACATTATATTGACGTTGCAGAAAATGACTTGCACCAGAAGCAGCCCGATTTTAATAATTTTAAGATTACAACTACTTCAGAAAATGAAGCATATCAGAATTTTATTGCTGTGAATAATAACTAAAGCAGCTGATATTTTAAAAACCAAACTTAAACAAGTTTGGTTTTTTATGGCTTATATTTATAGTTACATTATCATTGTTTTTAATTAATATATTAATAATTTATTATGATTTTTTATCAAAAACATCAGAACATAGACAACTTTTGAAATTGAGCTTTTTCTTTAAAGAATAGTATCTAGATATCAGATTTGATACTTTGCCTTAAATTTGCCATTATTTTTGAAATCAACGGATCTCTTTCTCTTAGAGATGAATACGCTAATCCATATGAAAAATCATCATAGTAATTTAGTTGCCGGTAACTTATACCTTTTTGAGCAGGATTAATGGCAAAATTAGGAATAATCGCTACTACTCTTTCCGCAGCCAGAACGTAGTTGTACATTAAAAAGTAGTTATCAACTGCCTTAACATTCTTCTTATCGAGTTTTTGATATAGAAGTTGGTTAAGCTTAAAAAGGCTAGGATAAGTTTGATCTGTGAATAAAACTAATACTCTATAATTTTTAAGTTCAGCTAAATTTACTGTTTTTTTAAAACGCAGATTGTTATCAGAATTAAACATCAGCAAAAACTTTCCAGCAAGTAATTGGTCAAATCTTATTCCTACAGCATTATTAACAAGGTCACTTGAAACCAGTGCCATATCAATCTTATTATTAGCAATTTGAGAAACATAGTTTCCTAAATAATTAACAATAAAATTGAAACTTGTTGGTTCAAACCCCTTTAAAAAATCTGGTAAAAAGATACTTTCAAAAGGCGAATAGTCCAACCCAATTTTGATATCACGGAAAGACTTTTCCTGATGAATATTTTTGATATTAGCAATTGCTGCATCTTTTTCCTTAAGAATATTGAGGGCCACATTGTAAAAATAGATACCATCAGTTGTCAATGCAATTTGATGTGGATTACGAACAAGAAGTTGGGTTTTTAATTCTTTTTCCAAGTCATTAATATTTTTTGAAATTGCAGATTGCGAAAAATTAAGTTTGCGTGCTGCAACCGTGAAGCTTAAATTGTCACTGACAGTGATGAAACAACGAAGTTGGGTAAAATTCATTTTACTATTCCTTTTAGTGATAAGCTATTCCAAATTATAAAACTCAGTACTATACCCCGCAGTCTATCATTAATTGCAAGAGTAAAAGAAAGGATATTTAAAATGTTGGATAATTATGATGTAGTCATTGTAGGCGGTGGTCTGTCTGGATTTGCCGCAGCAACTGAAGCGGCTGATAAAAACTTAAAAACTCTTCTTGTAGAAAAGGGTCATACTACTGGTGGAACAGGCAACTATGTTGAAGGGATTTTTGCAGTTCAGTCACAGATGCAAAAAGAAGCAGGAATCAACATTAAACCTGAAAGCATTCTCAAAACCGAACTAGATTACTCCCATTATGAAGCTAATGGATTAATCTGGAAAAAGTATATTGAACAATCAGCTGAAAATGTCACTTGGCTGCAACAACATGGCGTAAAATTCAAAGGTGTCGTTAATATGGGCACTGGTTTTGCCACATGGCATCTATTTGAAGGATATGGTGATAAAGCTATTCATAACGCCTTAGAACCCTATATCAAAAGTAAAGGTATTGAAATAAAAACTTTAACCCAAGCCACTGAAATAACTCAGGCAGAAACAGGAGAATTTAGTCTTAAACTTGTTAATGTTAGCGATAAGTCTGAACAGACTGTTTTAGCTAAAAATATTGTTTTGGCTTCTGGAGGTTACTTAAACAATAAAGAACTAATGAAGCATGCTCATAAATATAATCCTCAAAAAATTGTTGCTGTCAATTCTGGTAAAAGTACAGGTGACGGTCTAAAATTGGCCTGGTCACTAGGTGCACGTAAATTTTTCACCGGAATGACAATGAATTTTGGTGGCCAAATTTATGATGAAACTAATCAAGTGCCCGCTTACGAACTATCTGATTGGAACTTAGGCAGTGCTGTCTGTGATGAGCCAGTTTTATGGGTTAACGAAAATGGCGATCGTTTCGTTAATGAATATGCATGTGTAACAAATTGGGCCAATGAAGGGAATTCTATGTTACGTCAAGATCGTATTTTTGCGATTTTTGATCAAAAAACAATTGATGATTTTACTAATAAACAGTTCCCACTTGATTTGCATCCATTTTATGAATTACCTAACTATCCCAACTTGAAAAAAGAAATTAAAACTGCCTTAGACAAAAAACTCAGCTTTATAACTAAAAGTGAAACTATATCTGACTTAGCAGAAAAATTAAATACTCCTAACCTTCAAAGAAATATTGCAAGATACAATCATTTTTCAGAAATTGGAAGTGATAATGATTTCGGTAAATCTGCAAAATATTTGCTACCGGTCAAAGAAGGCCCATTTTATGCTTTGGAAATGCAAGTTGGAGCCTTTACAACAGGCGACGGTCTAAAAGTTAACCTGAAAAACGAAGTTATTGATACCAACGGCAAAGCTATAAATCACTTATATGCTATCGGAAGCGATGGTTCCGGCGTTATTTATGGTGATACATATGGAGTCGAAGTTAGCGGCACACACGCAGGATACTGTGTCTACTCTGCAAGAAATGCAATCGATGACATTGCAAAATAAACAAGAAAGTACGTAATTTAACAAAAGAGGGATTGCTCAGTACGGTAGATTACTGAACAATCCCTTTTAGTCTACTTATATTCTACTTTGTGATAACCCCAAAAGAGTACAGATAGCATTATTATTAACAAAATGATTCCTAAAATAAAAACCACGTTCCAGTTTAATGAAAGTTCATAAACCAGACTAACTGCAGGTACTGCAAAGGCTCCTACTAAATAAGTAATAGAATTAATATATGAATATCCTGCCGCAAAATCTTTACCTAAAATGTCTTTTGCAAAGATCTGTTCTCCTGGTCCATAAATATCTGTCAAGATGTCAGCGCCAATGGCACTAACTAGGGCAAAAATCGGCTCATGTTTAACTGTTGCCAGAATCAGAAGAGGAAATGTGCATAAACCCAAAAATAACCATACTGGCAGAGACTTGGCCCCACCAAATTTTTCAGTAGTGATAGCAAACACTGGTGTAATTAGAATATCAATTCCCGTCATAATTGTTTCCATTAAGCCTCCTATTGCTGCGCCAAAACCAACTTTAACCGCATAAGTAGGAAAAAGCTGATTCATGTTTGAAGCAAAAGTAATTGCAATGAAGAAAATCAATGTGAGTATAAATGGCTGCGAGAGCCAAAGATTTTTCAACTGCTTTGAATTATTTACAGTTTTACTATTAGTATTTCTTTTTGAACGCTTATCAAAACCGTACGGCTTTAGGCCTACATCCTGAGGTTTGGCCTTCATTATTAACGAACAAGGTATCCCTAAAATTATTGTCAACCAAAACAATATAAACATTGTTTGTCTCCAACCTGAAATAGAAATTAGATAAGTTAAAACTGGTGTCATAATCAATAAATAAATAGTAGAAACAAATGAGCCCATTGTAAAAGCTAAATTTTTTCTACTAACAAACCAATTATTGAGGACAATACCTTGAACAACGGTTCCACACGTTGCACTACAAATTCCAACAATAACAGCAAGAATATATAATTCCCAAACTTGAGTGATATGTGAAAAATACCAAATACTGAGTGAGCCTATAATTATTGCCGTGAAAGTTATTTTACTTAAACTGATTTTAGCAATTATTTTATTAATTAACGGCAGCATTGCCGCAATGGAAAAACTAATCAACGTATAATAAAGTGACACAATTGACATTCTACTATTTAGTGAATGAACTAAAGGGTTTAGGAAAAGGCTAAATAACAATGTGTAGGTATATTCCAACAAACTCATTAGTAAGCCTGAAGCAATAATAATTAACCACGGGTATATTTTTTGTAATTTTGTTATTTTTGTCATTTTTCAACTAAACAATCATTGAACTTATTAAAAGTCAAGTTATCATTGCAAAGCCGCTTGCTGCCCAGCTAGTCTGCCAAAAGTTTGAGCATGGCTGCAAGTTAAACCTGGAACATGGTCTGGATATGAACCCCAGAAAAAGCCACCACTGGCATTACCAGCTGCGTACAAATGAGGAATCGCTTCTCCTGCTTTATTAAGTACTTGCATCTTGGTATTAATTCTCAAGCCATCAAGTGTTGCTAACAACCGGCCACCATAAACTGCTCCGTAAAAAGTACCTTCTTTGAGTGGTAAAAGTCTGAAATCTTCTTTACCAAATTGGTTGTCCTTACCTTCTGCACACATTTTATTGTAAGTATTCACGCTGTCCTTTAAATTTTCTACCGGAAGATTCAATTTCTCAGCTAATTCTTCGATCGTAGAAGCTTTTTGTATGAAGCCTTCTTTAATCCTAGTTGCAATTTCTTGCTTATTTTCTTCAGTATTGTAAAAGCCGGGCCAGTTTAAGCGGGCACAACCTAAAGTATGGAATTTTTGCAAATTATCCATTGTAGCATCATTCCAAATTGCTACTTGTAAATATCCTGGCTGCTTAGTTGCCCTATTCATATCAAACTCATATGGCGCACTTTCATTTCCTACACGTTCACCATTTAAGTTTAGTTTTAACAATGGATAACTTCCCATCCAAAAATAGCCGACATCTTCCCAAGACTTAACATAATATTCATTTGTATTAGTGCCAACTGGAACTGACCCACGATCAAATATGATTTCTGCAGGTTCTTCATCCCTCCAGGCACCAATTTCTAAGGCAGCAACCTGACCTGAACCATCATCTCGTGGACTATCAGAGTATACATTCTTCTTTAGGCCTAATGGATTCCATTTTGCCATTAAGGCTTCATTTGAACCATAACCACCTGTACAAATAATGACACCCTTTTTGGCTCTAAATTTCTTTACTTCAGAGGTTTTGGTATTTTTAGTTACCACACCGGTTACCACACCATTTTCAGTAATCAAATGCTCTAACTTAGTTTGCCATAAAAATTCGGCACCAAGTTCCTTGGCTTTTTCAACGACCCACTTACCATAGAAAACATCTTCATGCTTATCATTTGTAACATCATGTTCAGTTGGAAAAGCCGTGTTAATCAAAGTATGATATTCAGCATCTGGTTGTGCATAAAGATGTGAACCATGAGGCTTTAAAACATTATCTTCGAGCCAATCAACAGTTTCGGCACTATTATTAACCCACTTCCACAATAATTTTTGATCTACATTATCTTGAGCAAATGCTGACAAATAGTTAATTAACTTATACTTGTCAATTTCAATTCCTGCTTTTTTCTGAGCCTTTGTTCCAACAGCTGCAATACTTAAACGGTATAAAAAGCCCGTACTATTCATTTTATCAATGACTAAAACTTTAGCACCTTTTTCAGCAGCTGCACAAGCTGCCATGCCGCCAGCATTACTTGCACCAACAACAATAACATCATATTCGTTCATATTCATAATCTCCTCCTATTTTGCTAATTTATCTGCTCTTTTTTCACCAATAATAACTGCAAACAGAACTATAACTTCACAGATTGCTACAATACCAACAACAATATTCCAATTATGTGTTGCATCAGCAATATTACTCAAAACTGGCGTAGCAAAAGCACTTACTACATATGTAATAGAACTTGCATAAGAATAACCGGCATCAAAATCTTTGCCTAAAATATCTTTAGCAAAAATTTGTTCTCCTGAGCCCATAATGACAGAAATAGCATCTGCAGGTACTGCAGCTATCAAAGCCAATGGAATCAGCCTCGTTTGATTTGCAATAATCATCAATACTGGAGCTAGAATTGTTAAAAATAGCCACCAAGGCAAAGCTTTTCTTCCACCAAAGTGATCACTGGTAACCCCAAATAATGGAGTCATAATCAAATCAGCTACAGTAATGATAGTTGCAATTAAACCACCCACATTTGCGCCAAATCCAACGCCTTCAGCAAATGACGGCCAAAGAGATGTCATATTACCGGCAAACTCATTGAAGCAGAAGAAAATTAAAACAAGAACAAATGAAACTGATAAAAGCACTTTACCTGTACTGGAATTACTACTTTCTTCCTCTTCACTATCATTATTTACTTGATCTAGTTCAGCTTGTGAAGAAACCCCATAAGGCAATAAATTCAACTTAGCTGGTTCTACCTTAGTAAACAATGAACATGGAACACCAACGACCAACATAATAATTGCTAATATGATAAAAGCTCTGCGCCAACCATTACTTTGAATAATTTGAGATGCAACTGGAGTAATAATTGCCAAAAAGATAGTATTAAAGAATGCCCCAGCAGTGAAAGCAAAGTTTTTGCGTTTAACAAACCAATTGTTAATAACGACTCCTTGAACTACATAACCGCTGAAACCACAACAAATGCCTACAACTGCCGCTAAAACATAAAAAGCCATCACATTGTTGGCCATGGAAAATAACCAAGTCGAAGCTGCCGTAACGACAATAGCACCTAATAAGATTAATGAAACGTTAACCTTGTGAATAAATTTTCCCACTAGTGTTGTACCAACTGCAGTGGCTAAAATTAAAACAGTGTAGTAGTAAGAAACTGAACCTAATTTTCCGCCACCAATAGAATTAGCAAGCGGTGTCAAAAATAGTCCCATTACTTGTGTAAAAACACCAGAGACTACACCGCAAAGCAAACCAGTAGTAACAATCATCAACCAAGGATATATTTTTTGCTTTTTACTCATTTCCTCTATCTCCTTCTCTAGTTTAATTAAATTTATGGTAGCATGGTGTAAAGCACTTTCAGCAGATAATAAAGAAAGCAGCTTTTCCAATTTGGCAAAGCTGCTAATTTATTTTTGTTAATGAAATAAGGAAATTACATGAATACTAATCAACTTAAATATTTTCTATCTTTAGTTCAAACCAGAAATATTACACAGACTGCAAATCAGTTATTTGTGGCCCCTTCAACAGTTTCAAAAAATATTCATAAATTAGAAACCTTCTTAGGGATGAAATTAATAAAACCTGGTAGGCGTGGTATTGAACTCACGGCAAGTGGTGAATTCTTTTATATTAAGGCTAAAAGAATATATGCAGATATCAATGAAACAGTTACAGATATTAAAAACAGCAATTTAAGGGCTACTGAACCGATTACAATTGCTTTTACAGGATCACTATTTGAAATTGAATTTTTATCAAAGTTCATTCAAAACCTAGATAGTAAATTGCAGTCCAGAATAAATCTTGAAATTTTTGATCCTAATGACGGCAATGATATTTCCACATCATTGATTCAAGGAAAATATGATTTTGTTTTATATCAGAAAGATTTTTTTATAGACAAAAAGGAAATAACTTTTGAACCGGTCTTTTCAACTGGTCTATCAGTTATTGCTTCTAAAAAGAACCCGATTAGCAAAAATAAATCTTTAAAAATCAAAGATTTATCAAAACAAGAAGTTTACATTTGGAACTCTATTCCGCCCTTACCTTTAATCAATCACTTTAAATTTGAATTAACTCTTAAATATCCTGAATTTGATTTCAAAAGTATCAGCGATGAAGTAGTATTAGAAATATTTTGTGCCAGTAACAGATGTTTAGGAATCGTTCCGAGTATTCTTTACGACAAGGTCAATGAAAATTTGAATTTTATTTTATTGAATTACAATATTTCTTTTGCAAATGGCATTGCCTATCGCAAAGGATATGAAAAAAAGGAATATTTTCAACAAGTTTTCACAGCTTTAAAGCATGCGGAACTATCCGAAAAAAGCACGTGGATTGACTAGTTACAGGTTGTGTTTATTTCTTAAAAACGTATTCAATAATCACTTTAAAGTTAATTTATGACCTTCTTTTTTACTTATATTGAAGTAAAATATAATACTAAAGCGATTACAAAAAAGGAGAGCTGTAAAATGTCAGAACCTGACTATCAAAAATTAGTTGAAGAAACACGAATTGCAATAAAAAAAGGTGATGATCAGCGCGATGCTGGATTGCCAACACAAATTCCGGAAGTAGAACGGTTTGACAATATTTCCTATGGTAAGGATTCCAAGTATCAGATACTCGATGTTTATTTACCAAAGAATAGAACCAATGCCAAATTACCGGTAATCGTAAATATTCATGGTGGTGGCTGGATATATGGCACCAAAGAAACCTATCAGTTTTATTGCTTGGCTCTGGCTAAAGAAGGATTTGCCGTAGTTAATGCCAATTATCGATTAGCACCAGATGTGGTCTATCCCGGAGAGCTGGATGATATCAACCGTGTATTTCACTGGGTAGTCCAAGAGGAAAATGCGACAAAATATCAATTCGATCTAAATAACGTCTTTATTGTTGGAGACAGTGCCGGCGGCCAAATGGGAGAACAAATTTTAGCAGCTTACACTAACAATGAATACCGCAAGTATTTTGGTTATGCAGTACCCCGTTTAACAATTAAAGCTGCCGCTTTAAATTGTGGCGCCTACTTCCTAACCGAAATCCCCTCATATACTGGGGCACCCGAAGCCTATTTCAGACCTGAAATTCGTTTAAATAAACATGAAGAATTAAACGCCGAACAATTTTTGACCCAAGCACTGCCACCGCTTTTCTTAATGACATGCACTGATGATTTCTTACGTGATAACGCCTATATGCTTTCAGGCTATCTGAAAGCCAAAAATATTTACCATGAACTTCATTTCTATGGTGATAAAAAACATCCACGAGGTCATGTTTTTCATGTTAATCAAAAAGATGAATTGGCCAAGAAATGTAATGAAGATGAGCTAAACTTCTTCCGTAAATACATTAACTAACAGTGAAAAAAAGCCGAACTAGTATTGTCTAGTCCGGTTTTTTGTAAATTTTAAAATTTATTGCTGACTGCTTCTTTCTTTTCTGGAAAACCAAAACATAAACAGCGGCAAAATTATGAAGCCAAAAATCATCATAAAAATCGCGTACCAGTTAACACCAACGACTTTGCCATTTTCAATAATACCAAATTGAGCTTGCCAATTATATTTGACTAGCAAAAAGATTACTAAAGCAATTGACAATATTGGTACAAAAATATCAGTCCATACATTTTTAGGAGCCGGTAAAATTGGCTGCTTATTTTTACCATAGTAAAAGCAGATTACTGCTAGAGGAACAATGATGAAGCCTAAAAATCTGACCATAGCACTCAACGTAATTAAGTTAGTCATGTTATATTGAAAAGCTAAGGGTACTAAAATTGCTAGTGCTTCAGAAATAAAGAAAGTTTTAATGGGAAAGTTATTTTTAGTCCTTTCTGTTAAAGTAGCCGGCAGTTGATGTTCACGGGCCATTGCCTCCAAAATGCGTGGTGCATTAAAACTAGAGGCAACATTTATTCCCAGCATCGAAATAAGCGCTCCAACTAAAATTACATCCCTCAATATATCATTTTTAAAAATCGCACTGATTGCCACCACTTGTTTAGTTGTCATCAATGCCTTAGGATCCAAAACCATCGCTACTGCCACTACCCCAATATAAATAGCGGCAATAGCCAAAATTGCCAGTGGAATAGCCTTAGGTAAATTCTTTTCTGGTTCCTGCATATCTTCCGAACCAGAAGCAACTGATTCAAACCCGGTAAAAGCATAAAACGCAGAAACAACAGCCATAACAAGACCGGTAGTAGTTAAAGCCGGTACTATTTTATGCCCATTTTGCGTTATTTGGTCAACGGATGACAGGCTATGGCTGGCTCCAGTGGTAATAAGTAAAACAACTCCAGCTACAATAATCAAAATTAATGCAGCTAATTTACCAGCTGTAGCCATGTTCATTACAAGTTTCACAAATTTTTGCCCAAATAAGTTAATTACAGTTACTGCAAGCATTAATATAATGAAGCCAATGGTGACATTTAAAAATTTGTCAGGATTTCCACCAAAAATAGAAATAGTTGACTTTATTACACCGACAGCCATTACTCCCCAAGCAACACTAGCAGAAAAATAGCGCAAGATACCGACGTAAAAGCCAACATTGTCACCAAATGCCGCCTTAGAATAAGCATAAGAAGCGCCAGACTTAGTTACGTATTTGGCTGCCGCTGAAAATGAAATAGCTAAAATTGAAGCAAAAACTGCAGCGATGAAATAGACAATTAATGCTTTGCTCCCTGCCTGGCTAACCACGCTCCCGGGAGTTAAAAAAATACCCGAGCCAATAATTGAATTAATTGCTAAAAAGACAATTGACCAAAAGCCTAGTTTATCCCCAACGTTTTTATTTTGAGTCATTATTACTCCTTACTTGGCGTTTTTAACCACAAATTTAAATAAATTATTCATATATTTTGTATTCGGATTATTATGTAACATTTCAGGGTGCCATTGAATTGCTAGAACCGTACCTTGTTTATTTTCTAGCCCTTCGGGCACGCCATCACTTGCATCAGCAACTTCAAGTAAATCTGGAGCAACATCTTTTATCAACTGGTGATGAAATGAGTTAACCATGCATTCAGTTTTGCCTAAAGTTTTAGCTAGTAAGCTGTTTTTCTTAATAGTGACTTTATGGGTAGGTAAATCAGGCGTATGACCCTGCTCATGTTTCACAGTTTGTTCTGGACGATAGCTAAGATCTTGGTAAAGACTGCCACCATGTGCTACATTAATGATTTGAGCACCTCGGCAAACTCCAAGAACCGGTTTACTGGTTTCTTCCGCAATCTTTAATAACAACATGTCAAAATGATCTCGCTCAGGCCAAATCGGCCCTATTTTGGGCGATAATTCTTCACCATATAGATGAGGGTCAACATCGTGACCACCACTTAAAATAAGACCCTGAACATATTCCATTTGACTCTTTATAACTTCATCATTTTCAGTAAATGGAATTATGAAGGGAATTCCGCCATTTTTAACAACAGAATCCACATAGTCTTCATTGACATAACTACGTCTATAACCAGGAAACATTCCACCAGAATCAATCATTTCAGATCCGGCAATACCAATAATTGGTTTCGTCATTTTTTCTCCTCATTTAAGCTGATACTAATAGTTATTAATATTATAATAGTTATTATCAATTTAAGTGTATCTTTTGTTTTTAAATCTTTTTTTGCAGAAGTATAATAATAATTTATAGTTATTTATGTAAAAAATTAACTCTTATTTACTTTTCGTAGTAAAATATTCAAGTTAAAAATTTTGAGCAGGTTATTTCTAAAAGAGTGATGCAGCATGAAAGCAGTCAATAAAATCATTAAGCAGCAAAAAATAATGTGGGCTACTCTTCTAATTTTATTTTTAGTTTGTGTGATTTGTCGCACCCTGCCAAAAATATCCGATGTTAACTGGCAAACAATTTTATCTTTATTTAGTTTAATGCTTGTCACACAATATTTGATTAACATTAAGGCATTGGACTACTTAAGTCAAAAAATCATCAATCTAGCTCATACCCATAGACAAGTTACTCAGTTATTAGTTCTATTAGCAGGATTTTTAGCTATGTTTTTAACTAATGATGTTGCGATCCTAAGCTTAGTACCATTATTTTTAGTTATTCACAAGCAGGTTCATGGGCCATTTACTTTTCCTTTGGCACTAATCACAATTGCAGCAAATCTAGGAAGTGCATTGACTCCTTTCGGTAATCCACAGAACCTCTATCTATACAATCACTATCAGCTTTCTACGGCTAATTTTTTCAAAATTTCACTCCCATTGTTCCTAGTTAGTTTTGTTTTAATTTTGTTAACAACATTTGTAATTCCAGCAACTCCACTTCCAGTTTTAAAACAAACAGACTATGAGGTAAAACCAATTTCTCTAATCATTGCTTTTGCACTACTAATAGTTACACTTGCAGGAGTACTTCATTTCGTACCGCTAATTTATACCACCATAGCAGTAACAATAGCCATCATAGTCATAAACCATTTGCTTTTTACAAAAGTCGATTATGGTACTCTAATTACCTTTATCGGTTTTTTCTTAATAGTCGGAATTTTGGGCAGGCAAAAGCTGATCATTAACACTGTCACCCAACTATTGCATCAGAATTCTCTTATCACTTATCTGACAGGTATAACATTAAGCCAAATAATCAGCAACGTTCCAGCTACTTTTCTCATGACTCGATTCAGTACAGACATAGTCTCAATTTTTCTCGGTGTGAATGTTGGCGGTCTAGGAACTCCTTTAGCTTCATTTGCTAATTTGTTAGCATTAAAACAGGCACATGCCCATAGTAGTCGAATATCAATAGGTTTTTTAGCCTTTAACTTTATTTTATTAATTCTACTGGCGGGAATAGTCATGCTACTATTACCTCAATTAATAGAATTTGGTTCTCTTTAGAGACTTTATTTATTTTTGAGACTATTTATTTCCTGGGAAATATTTTCAATGTCAGTAAATGAAGCGTTAGGATCAGAAATCAGTTGGTCTAATTTAAATTGTAATAAACTGATTTGATTAGCAGTCTTAGCATTTTCTTTACTGGAGAAATCGCTAGGAGTTATTAACTTGTGATTTTTTATTTTCCAAGAAGTAAAGTTTAAGTTTTTTAACAGGTTCTGATCGTGAGAAACTACAATAACAGCAAACGGATAGTTTCTTAAAAATTCTTCTAAAGCATTAATAGATGAAATATCTAAAAAGTTGTCCGGCTCATCAAGTATCAGCAAGTTATGTTCACCTAAAAGCACTTTTGCCAATTTATAACAAACCAGCTGTCCTCCACTCAAAGCACTAACTTGCTTATCAAAAGACCTTTGCAGATGTAAGTCACCTAAAAGCTGCATTGTAGTGGTTTTATTAAAAATGCTGTTTTTATATATTACTTCTTTTACTGTAGCTGTTTCTTTAGTTTCCTGCGCCATATTCTGTTTGAAATAGCCCATTTTTAGCTGTGGATTAAGCCAGACAGCCAATTTGTTGTGAAATAATTTTGCTAAAAAAACTGATTTTCCAGCACCATTTTTTCCAGTTAACGTTATTTTTTCTTTTCCTTTGATTTTCAGTTCTTTAGTTATACTGAATAATTGCTTTTTATGAACAGCAACATCTTGAGTCTTGATTCTGACTATGCTGCTTTTCTGTGACAGCTCCAGGTTCATGTTTTCAATATTACCCAAAGTGATTGGATGATGAACTTGTGGCTTTTCCAGCGTTGTTTCTGCTTTAGCTATACGCCTTTTCAGTAAAGTACTTTTACGAAAAAGACTTTTCTCTAAACCGCTACTATCTTTTATTTTCCAATCAGACCAGGAAATATTTTTCTTTTTCTTAGTAGATTTTTTAGCCCTGGTTTCAAATTCTTGTTGGTTCTTTTTTAGTCTTTTAATCTCAACTTGTTTTTGAAAATACTGAGTGTTCTGCCTTTTTTCTTGTACTCTAAGAAATTGCTGGTATTCGTCATAAGTACCTTTAAATTCATAAACTTGCTGGTTTTTGATCTGCCAAATAACATTGACAAGCTTGCTTAAAAAAGTCTGATCATGACTTATTACTAAAAGTGGCTGTTTTAAGCCGTTTAAGACTTGAATTAACCATTTCTGTTGCTCAATATCTAAATTAGATGTCGGCTCATCCAAAATTAGCAGAGAATTCTGAGTTTGATTTATCTGAAGTAATGCTTGAATAATAACTGCTTTTTCCTTTTCTCCACCACTTTGCTCACTGTTATTTAAAATTTGGGGTACTAAAATAGTATGACAATTTCGTTTAACTTGCCCTTCTATCCCAAAAATTATAGGCTTTTCAGCAATAATGTTGACCAAGGTAGTTTTACCTACACCATTATCACCTATCAAACCAACTATTTGTCGGTCTTGAACATTTAAATGTGGAGCTTGAAATAAAACCTCACCTTGATAATCTACTTTAAGATTAGTAATTTTAATGTATTCCATATTTACACCTGCTTTTTGCTAAAGAAAAAGCACTGATAACCAAATTGCCCATAATTTGATTAGCAGTGCACAAAAAGCCAGTGAAACTAAAGAACCACCTTAATAGAGAACAGTACTAATTTCTGATTATCGGCAAAAATGCGTGATAAAAGCATTGGTTATCAAACTTTTTTGCTTACTAATAAAATCAGAACTTAATTCTCCATTTTTGCAATACCTTCTTTTCCTAAATTGTCTTAACTATATCATATTTCTTTCATTTTTCAACAGCCCAATTATTCAACTTTTTCAAAAATCTCACATACCATTGGTGCCTGTGGATAAAATTTTTGACCATTGGCTTTAAATTCTTCTTCAAAGAATTGATCATGAACTTTGCGCCAGTACTGATAACTGCGGTCTCCTTCACCTTCATGATAAGCATGTTCTGCGGAAATTTGATTATAAGGAATAATTTCTACCACTTTATCTTGGACAACACAGACAGGTTTGCCTTGACCATCGAGAATTATGTTCCAATCGCCAACTTTAGTCATATCTTCATCGCCTGGTACATATTCTGAAGTTGTAGCAGTTTTTATGCCTCTCCTAACTAACTCAGCCAATTCATCTGCATCTTTTTCATTAGAACCAAAAGCCCAAGCTTCAACTTTAGTGCCTGCAGGCAAATTATGCTTAAGACAAAAATCCTGCCAAAATAGTTTTACTTCTTTGTCCATTATAGCCACCATTCTGGGGTTAGTTCGCCCATTGTAGCGACTTTGTCTTTTTCATAATCCAGCATAATTTCAACTTGTCGATAATCTTTTTCCATGAGTTGAACAATAAATTCGCGACAAGCACCACATGGAGCTCCATTTTTACCATCTGCCATTAGTGCTAAAACCCGACTAATTTTAGTTTCACCATTGGTAATCATATTAAAAAGAGCATTGCGTTCTGCACAAACGCCTAATCCACACGCTGTGTCAACGCAAACTCCTGTATAAATTTTTCCCGATTCAGCTAAAACAGCAGCAGCGACACCACCGGCTTCCATATGAGGTCCAATTGCGGTGAAACCTTGTGCTTTCTTAGCTGCTTCATACATTTTTTGCCATTCTTTATCCATATTTTTCCTTCATTTCTTTCATAAACCAGCTATAAAATTTAGCTCAAATTTTCTTTGACATGATATCAAACTTATAGATGCCACCATTTGAATGTACCATTTCAGTATTTCTTTTGACATAGCCAGCTCTTTGGTAGACTTTAATTGCACGCAAATTAAAGTCAGCAACGGATAAAACAATTACTTTATAGTCATAGTTATTTTTGACAAAATTTTCAATAACAGTAATAAATTCGCTGCCTAGACCATGACCAGTCAATTTGGGAGCCAATCCTAATCCTATTTCAACTTGCTCTTCTCTTTGTTCATTTTGATCAAGACAAAAGAAAGCAACTAAGTTGTCGTCAGTATCCAAAACTTGAAAGTAATTATTTTTGCGTAACTCTGGAGACATTATTTCGTCATAGTCTTCTTGATCATTTTTCATATCATAAAAAGCATACTACCCGCTGTAATGCCATTCATCTGCAATAATCATGGCATTCTTTTGTGACAACAATGATATCTTTTGAAAAATGCTTTTATTCATTTCTTCACCTCTATACTCTTAGATATTAAAGTCTAATTAATTATTAAATATACTGAAAACCCATCCAAAAGGCAAATTTAGCTAAAAAAATCCGCTTTTGCTCACACAGAAGCAAAAACGGAAACTAAGATTTTATTGTTTATCTTTAATTAATTGCTTGTCCACCAGTTGCACCATAAACTTGTCCAGTAACATAACTAGCTAAATTAGAAGCTAAGAAAATATAAATGTGGGCTATTTCATCAGGTTGACCTGCACGATTTAATGGTTCTTCTTGACCAAATGTTGCCAGAGCATCAGTTGGCTGACCACCACAAACCTGCAAAGGAGTCCAAACTGGACCTGGAGCAACGCTGTTAACGCGAATTCCTTTAGGAGCCAAATCCTGAGCCAAATTCACTGAAAAACTGACAATTGCGGCTTTAGTAGCGGCATAGTCAAGCAATATTGGTGTTGGACTGAAACCTTGCAAAGAAGTTGAAGTTAAAATTACGCTGCCCGGTTTCATATGCGGTACAGCTGCTTTAGCCATTTCAAACATCGAGATAATATTTACTTCAAAAGTATCGTGAACTTGATCAAGTGACAAGTTTGCCAAGCCATCAGCATGTTGCTGAATAGCTGAGTTCATTACTAGTAATTCTAAGCTACCAAATTCTTTAACCGCTTTTTTAACAACTTTTTCAGCTTCGCCACGTTTGCGGAAATCAGCTGGCAACAAAACTGCTTTACGACCAGCCTTTTCAATCAACTCAGCGGTATCTTTTGCATCAGATTCTTCTTCTGGCAGATATTGAATAGCTACATCGGCTCCCTCTTTGGCAAAACCAATTGCTACTGCACGACCAATACCTGAATCACCACCAGTGATAAGAGCATGCCTATTTTTCAATAAACCATGGCCTTCATAGTCAGCCATATCTCCTGCAGGTGTTGGATCCATTTTGCTTTGCAGTCCAGGATATTCTTGTGATTGCTTAGGCATATCATCATGATAATAACTTTTTAATGGGTCTGATAATTTATTGTCCATTTGTACTTTCTCCCTTCAATAAATTCAATTTCAAGATACCGCTTTTATAATAATAAAACAAAAATATTGCTTATTAATTCACATAAGAACATTATCTTTGCTCATTCCAATACAATGCTTTATGATTAGTTTATTAGGTATAAATAGGAGGAAATATTTAATGTTTAAATCATATAAAAAGTTCTGGCAGAATATTTTTAATTTTTCTGGCACTGCCAATCGTTCAGAATATTGGTGGCCAGTAATTATAAACTGGATTCTCGCTTTTGTGTTGATGCATTTAGTTGAAAGTTTGTTAGGCCATTCAATTAATGATATTTATAATTGGGGTGACTGGAGTATTAAGACTAGTTCTCTCATTATTTCCTTCGTTGTCTGGATTGCAATGCTATCTTTGCGTTTTCGCCGTTTACATGATACCAATCACTCTGGCTGGTGGGTTCTAATTATGATAGTACCAATAATTGGAGATATTTGGTTTATTATTCTAATGTTGCTGCCATCAAAAGCAAATAATTACGATTAAAATAATGTTAATCTTTTGCTTCAAACCTGCCCAAGTTGCTTTGTTTAAACTTAAATAATATAAATTATGTGTAATAATGTACCTTTAGTGCAGTTATTGCACTTTTTCTTTTCCAGACAATATTTCCGCTAACCACTTTTTGCGCTCATCCCTGCATACGTCCATACTATGTTTTTTCGCAGCTTCATTATAAAAATTAAGCTTACGATTAATTACTTCCATTGATTTATCCAGTACTTTCATTTGTTCTCTCACTTTTTGTTTCTGTTTTAAAAACATTTCCTTGCGCTGTTCAACCGTATCAATACCATTCTCTGCTAGTTGAAGATAATTTTTGATTTCCTTAAGTGGCATTCCCGTTTTTCTTAGATAAATAATCGTACTAATCACTATCAGATCATTTGGTTCAAATTCACGAATTCCATTTTCATCACGTTTAACAAACTTTAATAAACCAATTTTTTCATAGTAGCGTAAAGTATATGTACTAATTCCCAGCAATTCGCTGACATCTTTAATTCTAAATTTTTTCATTAGTATCTCCTTTTTAGCAACTTCACCAAGATAGGATAAAGCACTTAATTTTTATATTTCACTCTCAACTAAACTAAACGACATTTATTAAAAAATTTGACTTAGAGTTGCTCGAACCCATTATACTGAACATTAATTACAAAAAGGGGTGTAATTATGAATTTTTTAATTTTAGCGGCTAATGGTCAAATAGCTCGAATCGTTGAAAACCGCATACTTTCTGAAGATAATTTTCAAGATATCAATTTAACTCTGGGTTTGCGTAATCCTCGTCGCTTAGTTTCATTGGAATCCAAAGCCCGAATAATGGAAGTTGATTTAAATAACAACCAAGCTGTCAATAAAGCCATGTATAAACAAAATTTAGTTTTCGTTGACGTTGTAGATCATACTAAGGATAACACCATCACTAAAAACGTAATTGAAGCGATGAAAGTTAACCATGTTTCACGTGTAATTTTTGCTAACATTCTTGGCATATATAACGAAGTTGGAGGTGAATTTGGCCGGTGGAATCATCAATTTGTTATGCCAGGACTACAGGCTGCCATTAACTCGGACAAACTTTTAGCAAGATCTGGCTTGCATTATACTACTTTACGTTTACCCTGGCTCAATGATCGTAATGAAATCAAATATTCTATTACTACTCATAATGAACCTTATATTGGTGTTTCAGGTTCACGCAAAAGCATTGCAGACGCAATTTTAAAAATTGTTCGAAATCCTGCATTATATGATAATGACAGCATTGGAATTGCCGATCCAGATACACAGGGAAAAGATCGACCTGTTTACTAAAGAGTCAGTATAAATGAAAACAGGAGCATTTATTAAACTAATCAAAGTGAATTAAAAGAATGTCCTATGCCCAAACTTCAACCAGAAAATGATGCAATTTTAAAAGTTGTTCGTTCCTCTGTATACGAATCCGATTTATTATGATTCTGTGGTATATCAAAATTTTCTGCAAATTCAACTTCGAAGCATGAAACATCGAGCGTTGTTGAAAAAATGGGCAAAAAATGTTGTTGATATTCAGCTGGAGACTTTGTGATTACATCATTTACACATGGTCGTGGTCAATGTTCAATCTGTTTAGCAAGATTCGATGGTAATCATCTCAATGAAGGTCATTTTATAATAGCGTTTATCAGTCAGACTATCTTAACTTTCATTACGCTAACTGGGTATTACTCAGAATATCTAGGAAGCGTACATATTATAATTAAGTTTCACATGAAACAAAAATTGACTATCATGTATTAATCCAGTGATAAAAGTGTATAATCTGTAATTTTTTAACTGATATATTTTTTCCCTTTCCAGCAAACAAGTAGCTGACTATTACTGAGTCTAACAGCATTTACAAACCAAACTTTTGCCAGTATCTACTGAAAAATTTATTCAGTTAAATGATAATATGTAATTTAGTAACTGTTTTTATTATAAAAGTAATTCAATTATTTACTTTAATTCGTATATTAGCTTGATCTAGTAGCAGCTTTTTCAAGATTTATAATATACAATATCTTAATCGTATATAAAATATTGATATAATTATCATAAGATAAATAATATTTATATTAAATTAATCACTTGTCTATGATTAAAATTTTTATATAATTTAAAAGGTACCGGTACAAAAATTAAAAAGCAAAGGAATGATTAATTTTAAATTAAGAAAATAGCAATCTCAGAACCGACTGCTTTAGCTTTAAGTCTAATTGCAATTTTTATGTTTAAAAAATAGAGTGTAATTATGGAAACAAATAAACAAAAGCTAACAGCAAATCAAAAAAGATCTAGAAGTAAGCCCAAATACTTTAAACTCTATCAGTTTTTTGCATACTTCTTCTCCATAATGATAAGCAGTAATTTGGTTGAAAAATTTTTACCGAATTGTTCGCCATTTTGGGCTAGTGGTAGAAATCTTCTGATATTTTTTATTTGTATTGCAATATATTTTATATTTTTTACTTTTACAGATAAAGCTCTTGACTATTTCTGTTCTAAAAACAACATTTAAACTATAATTTCGGGTGCAGATAAATCATCAAAATGTGATTTATCTGCTTTTTTAGTAATTTCAATAATTTACTTTTTCAAAATATAAAAAAGTGGTTTATTGCTTATTTAATAAATTCAACTATATGTTGCCGAAATTTTTGAAAGCAAAAATAAACCATGACCTGCAATCAAGGTTGCAAGTAATTAATATTAGCTAGTCCAACTTTTAATTCACTAAGTCCAATTTAGTCAAGCTAAAGCTGATAAATCTTAATTTTATCTTAGCTAATTTAGCCATAAAAATACCCCCCAAATTTGTCCTAAATTTGGGGAGGTCACATTATTTTGTAATTACTCTTTCTTTTCGTCCAAATATTAACACCTGTCCTCTAGCTACATATTTTGATAAAATACGAACTTTTATAACATAAAATAACATTTTCGTTCTTGCATAGTTGCTAATTTTATTTTATTCTTATTATTGTCACATATGATAATAATCAAACAAAAAGTGAGGATACAATGTCAAGTTTTCAAAAATACTATGCTAGACTAACTGAAATTGCCGATTTTTTACTTCATAATCCAGAACTTGGTTATAAAGAATTTAATACATCTAGAAGGATTGAAGATGAAATTAACAAAATTAGTCCTGAGTTAAAAATCGAACATTATCTAGATACAGGGTTAAAAATAACGTTAACTAATGGTAGCCAGAAAACTATTGGAGTTATCGCTGAAATAGATTCACTCTACCAGCCTAATCACAAATTAGCAGATGCGAATACTGGTGCTGCTCAAGCTTGTGGCCATTATACACAAGTCACTACCGCACTGGCAATTATGAATGAAATAATTACCAATCACCGACTTAAAGAGTTTGGTGCTAATTTGGCATTTATCTTCACTCCATCTGAAGAGTTCGTCGATCTTGCTTGGAGAAAACAACAAAAAGAGGCAGGCAAAATAGATTACTTCGGTGGTAAGCAAGAAGCTATCAAACTGGGTATTTTTGACGATATTGACTATTGTATTTCAGTTCATGCAATAGGTGAAGATTTTGATGAACGAACTATCGAAATTAATTGTGATCTCGCAGGCTTTAATTTTGATTATTTTGATTTTTATGGCAAAGCTAGTCACGCAGCCTTCGCTCCAGATGCAGGTATTAATGCTCAAAGCATAGCAACACTATTCAATACTGCTTTAGCTTTGCAACGTCAACAAATTAAGGATCCCAATCGTATAAGATTCAATCCAGTATTTATTGGAGAAAATCATGAATCAATTAACGTAATTCCTGATCATATTAAAATGGGTACGGATTTAAGATTTTTTGACATAGACAATGCACAAAAACTAATGAACCGTTTTAAACAGGCAGCAGAAGGTTGTGCATCAGCACTTGGTGGTTCTGTTGAATCTGAACGGCAAGTTGGCTACCTGCCTTTGATTTCCAGTAAGAGTATGAGTGCTATAGTGAAAGACGTCTTTTCTGCAAATGAAAAAATTCCTGGTTTAATAGAAGACCGGGGCTACACAATGGCAGCAGGTGATATCGGAGATGTTAGTTTCTTAATACCAACCATTCAAATCGGTTATGGCGGTTGGAACGGAACAATTCATGGTGATGATTTTACTTTAGTTGATCCTGAATTTGTACTAGCAATTTTCCCTGAATTTGTCTTTAACAGTATTCTTAAGATTTCAAATAACTTAGATCAGGTAAAAACTTATAAGAAAACAAAAGAAGAATATCTAACTGAATTAGAAAAGATGGCAAAATAAAATGAAATATTTAAAAGCATATGGTCCGCTAATCATTTTAGTGTTGTTAATAGATACAGTTTCTGAAATGATTAGTACCCAAGTATTTAAAATCGGCAAAATTGAAATCTCTATCTTACCTCTAGTATTTGCGGTAATTATTGCTATTTTAGTTTATTTAATCCCAGCAAAGCCTATTAAAAAACTTTACAATGATAAACGGGTGAAATTTGCCGGTAAATACATGATTCTTATCATGTTGCCTTTAATGGCACGTTATGGAGCGAATGTGGCCCCTAAAATCAACGAAATTATTTCTGTTGGTTGGGTTTTTCTAGTCCACGAATTAGGTAATTTAGGTACGATTATCTTCGGTTTACCTGTAGCGCTATTACTTGGCTTAAGAGAAGAAGCTATAGGTTCAACCTTAGGCTTAGGCCGTGAAGGTGAACTAGCATATATTAGTGAAAAATACACGCTAAATTCCCCTGAGGGTCGTGGCGTACTCGGAATTTATTTAATTGGTACCATTTTTGGTTCAATTATCTTTTCAATCCTAGCTCCACTTCTTCTAGGCATGGGCTTTAACTATAAAGCTGTTGCAATGAGTGCCGGTGTCGGTTCTAGTTCAATGATGACTGCAGCTTCATCGTCTTTAGCAGCTTTGGTACCAAAACACAGTGACACTATTTTGTCCTTTGCCGCGGCCAGTCAATTGCTAACTAGTTTTATTGGCACTTATATCATGTACTTCCTAGCAGTGCCTCTGCAAAGATTCATGTACACACACATCACCAGCCTACTAGACAAAAAGAAAGAAGTTTATCCAGATCATGACTAAAGAAAACAATTTATATGAATTATTTAAAGATGCAGTCATTCTTTTAATTAGTGTTAGCTTAGTATTATTTGTTCAATGGGTTAAATTAATCAGAAATCCCAAAAGCACACCAATTACTACTGACACATTCATTGGTTTAGGTATGTTATGGCTTTTTTCACTACTAGGCATAGTTATTAGTATGCTGATGAAAAAAGTGCCTTGGAAAATCATTCAGGGCTTCCCTATTCTAGGCTGGGTTTCAATTGTTTCTCTAATTTTTTGTTTGCTTAGTCCCTACTGTGTTCGTGTTATTAATGCTGTAGACTTCCTTTCACTAACAACCTCTGTTCTAGCATTTGCTGGAATATCAGTTACCCACCGTTTGAAAGAATTGACTAAAATAAGTTGGAAGATTTTAATCGTCGCAATTTTTGTTTTCTTTGGTATGTACTTTATGGACACCTTAATCTCACAAATTGCCCTTAATCTTAGTTAAAAGTAGTTTTTAAAAAGCCAAAAGTCGCGATAACTTTAATTAGTTTAAACGGCTTTTTATTTTTCCTTATATATAATTTAATAAAAATTGGAAGAAAAGCCATTTATATATTCCATTTTACTAAGATAACTGCAGTTCTTAATTTTTAACTACAGATTTAAATCAAATTTTTTACGTTATTTCCTAGTTTGGTAATATTTCCTGGGAAATAATACACAATTGTCTGCTTTAACTATTTGGTTCATTCCTTTTTCAGTTTCACATGAAACAATATAATTTTTAGAAACATATATTTTCAATATCTGTAAGGATTAAAAAATACTATAAATATTTTTGATCTGCTTAAAATTTTTAGACAATAAAAAGGCAACTATGATAATTACCATAGTTGCCTTTTTTAAAGCTCTCAAGCCAAATAATCTGTCAGTCCCACCTTTAACCGTTCTAAGCCATCTTTAACCATTGTTAAGGGACAAGCAAGATTCATACGCAAAAAGTCGTGACCATTTCCGCGATAAATACTTCCGGGTGATAAAACCAGACCGGTTGTTTTTTCTAAGAATTCCGCTAATTTTTGCGAATCGCTACTAATTTGACTTACATCAAGCCAAATTAAGTATGTTGCTGCGCCTGCAACTACCTTAACTTGTGGAAGGTTCTTATTGATGAATTCTTCAGCATAAGTGAAATTAACATTTAATTGCTTAATCAATGCCTCTAGCCAGTTGTGACCATGTTCATAGGCAGCAATTGTTCCAGGAATAGCCAGCAAATTTGGTTCAGCTACCTCATCGCTATTAAGACCGCGATTAACCATAGCGCGCAAATTACTATTTGGTACAATCACTGTTGCTGCGTGTAGTGCAGCAACGTTAAAAGTTTTACTAGGTGAAACTAATGAAACAACGTTTTCGCGTGCAGGATTATTTACTGAAAAAGCTGGGGTATAGTCTGAACCCTTGCGCACTAAGTCGCCATGAATTTCATCGGACAAAAGAACTACATGATACTGATAGCATAGATCTGCAACTTTTTGTACCTCTTTTTGAGTCCATACCTTACCAATAGGATTATGAGGATTACAAAAAATCATCAGTGTTGTCAAAGGTAAAGCTAATTTCTGTTCGAGATCGTCCCAGTTGATTGCATAATTTTCGCCATCAAATTGCAAGTCGTTAGATAAAACATGTCGGCCATTATTTTCTATTGAATTGTAGAAAACATTATATACAGGAGCTTGGACTAAAACGTTATCGCCAATGTGGGAAACTCGTCTTACAATTGCAGAAATTGCGGGTACCACTCCTGTAGTAAAAATCATCCATTCCTGCTGAGGCCGATGACCATGTTCTTTTTCGTACCAGTCAGCCACCGCTTTAAAATAGTCATCTTCAGGCCACTCGTAGCCAAAAACACCGCGATCGACTTTTCTTTTCATTGCGGTAATTATTTCGGGTGCTGTTTTAAAATCCATATCAGCAATTGACATTGGCAAATCACCCTTTTTGACATGCCATTTGACTGAATCTGTATCTCTTCTATCTGGTGCATTAACAAAATCATACTTATCCATTATTTCTAATCCTTCGGTTTCTGATTTTCATCTGAATGATTAACTTTCGCATCAATTTTAGCACAATCAATTTCAGTTTCACTAGGAGTTATTTTTTGAGGATCTAAAATTAATTTACCAATTGCAGGGGCAGAAATTTTACCAGAAATTGGATTTTTCACACTGTCAATTTTGCTTGAAATTGCAGCATTAATATTAGAAACATATTCAAATGCTAAGTCAGTATGAATTAAACTGGTATTTTTCAATTCCAGATGGTCAATGTAATTAAGCCCCTGGTCGCTTTCAATTTTACAATTGATAAACTTGATATTTTGTCCGTTCCATGCCAAATATTCACCATCTATTATCGAATCATACACAGCAACATTTTGACAATTCCAAAAAGCATCTTTAGAAATAAAGGTGGAATGATGTACTTCAATATTTTTAGCTCCGTCAAAAGCATAATTACCAATAACACTAACGTGGTCAAGATAGATGTTTTGACTGTCTTTACCAAAATAGTCACCGTTAACTTGACTATTGGTAATTCTAATATCTTTACAGGTCCACATCGTTTCTGCAGCATTAGCAAAATGAACATTGTCTAGGACTATTTTTTCTGCTCTCCTAAATAATTTCGGAGCCTGCAAAGCAGAATTTTTAATAGAAATATTTTTGGTATACCATATACCACTTCGCGCCATAGTTTCAAATACAGTATTATCCACATTAATGTCCCTGTCATACCATAATGGATATTTCCATTTAAAGATAGAATCCTTGATATCAATTTTACTGGCTTCCTTAAGCGGCGACTCACCTTCACCAAAAGTAATTCCTGCCAGTTGTGAATTTTTTAGTCCAAAAAGAATTCTTTCACCTTCAAAAAAATGATTTTTGATAATATTCATTCCGATCTCTTTTCTCTTTTGTATTTCTGAATTTTTTAATTTTTTGTATTGTTACCAGGAAAAACCCTAATTCTTTATTATCCTCTGAAAAGCTTCCAACTTAAAATGCTATTTGATTAGGTTCCTTTATTACAAATAGTTATAACAAGCATATCATTGGCTCCGTACGTATTTTATCATTTAGTTAAAAATTCATTGTATATTTGTAAGCTATATGATAAGGTTATTAAATAATTATTACATTTATTATTTTTTTAAATCTGCAAGTGCTGATTTTTCTGCCTAAATTGTTTGGGGGTTTCGTCAAATTTTTCATAAAACTTACTATAGAAAAAAGTTGTATTTTTAATACCTACGTTTAACATGATTTCAGTGATAGGCAATGAAGTTTCAGATAGAAGAAATTTTGCTCTTTTTAACTGTGTTTCAATTTTAATCTGAGAAAAATTTTTACCAGTTACTTCTTTTAACAGTTTATAAATTGTGCTGACAGAAAAATGAAGTTCTTCTGCTACTTCACCAAGTGAACAATTGCCATCTTTTTTCTCAATAGTTTGCAAAATCTGTAAAACACTCTTATCGGCCGTATTGACAATTAAATTTTGATTATCATCACCAATTATCCTACTCAAATAAAAAAATAAAATCGAGCAATAATTTTCAATTATGTTAATACTATTGGGCTTAGGAAAATAATGCTCTTCTAAAAGCATGTCAAAAATCTGCGAAAATTTTTTTGTATTTTCTGTATGGAAAATCAAAAAGTTATCGGAGCTTTGTTTACCTATAATTGCATTCAACAAAAATCTGCTCAAAGTATCTGAACCGTTAAACTGTGATAAAAAGTTTGAAGAAAAATATTCTTTTTTAAATATTATATTAAAAACTATGTCCTTAGTTCCCTTGTATGCAGCACTGTTTATGACATCTGTATCTAAAATACATACATCACCTTTCCTCAAAGTAATTCTTCTACCATTAATAAAAAATGTACATTCCCCAGAATAAATATAATTCATTTCCATATCTTTATGTAAATGCGGTGGTATTGTTGTATATCGTGTTTCGCGAATCATACCTATTTTGTTTTCCTTTAACGTATTGACAAAGTCAAAGAAGAATACTTGATGACCATGATAATTTTTAGTTTTTAATGTTTTGTAAAAAGGACTTAATTTGTTCTTATTTCGTAAATGCCATTTTTCGCTATCTGTAGTTTGAAAAATTTTTTGTTGTAATAATTTGTTCACAATGTTGCTCTAATGAATATGATAAAAAATAAAACTGTTAATGATATTTAAATAATATATAACTCCAATTATTATAGCATTGTAAGCGGTACAAGCACTTAGAAAGTGAGAGAAATAAATATGAAGAAAACAGATTATGATAAAAATTACCTACTTGGAGGAGCAATTGCGTGTTCTCAAGCAGATGGAGGCTTTCAAGAAGGAGGCAAAGGAATTTCTACACAAGATTTACGCTATCTAGATCCTAGCTGGACACCTGAACAAATTGAAGATAAGCACCAAAATAATCCTTTTTCACAAGAAGAATTTGATCAAGCGTTAAAAGATCAGGGAACAAAATATTATCCCCTTAGAAGAGGCATTGATTTCTATTATCACTATAAAGAAGATATAAAAATGCTGGCAGAAACGGGATTGCAAATTTTTCGTACTTCTATTAGCTGGTCAAGAATCTTCCCCAACGGTGACGATCAAGAACCTAATGAAGAAGGAATTAAATATTACCGTGACATGTTTACTGAGTGTAAAAAATACGGCATAAAAGTTTTCGCTACAATGATTCACTATGACATCCCCGTTAATTTGGTCATAAAATACGGTGGCTGGAAAAACAGAAAAATTATTTCATTTTTCGAAAAATATGTAACTGTTTTATATAAAAGATTAGGTGATTTAGTAGATTACTGGTTGCCATTCAATGAAATAAACGCTGCTAAGTTTTCCCCTTGGGATGGAGTTTGCTTAATACCTGGTACAGAAAAGAACATGGATCAAGAGATTTTCCAATGCCTACATCACCAGTTTTTATGTAGTGCTAGAGCAGTGCAACTAGGACGCGAGCTTGTGCCCGGAAAACTAATTGGCGGTATGATTGCCCGTTTCACTACTTACCCAGCTACTTCAAAACCGGAAGACAATTTGCAAGCCATCCAAGATGACCAGTATTCAAATTGGTTTTACTTAGATGTTTTAGCAAGGGGCTACTATCCAGAATACATGAAGCGTTATTTTGATAAAATAAACGTTCATATTCACTTCGAACCCGGTGATAAAGAATTGTTAAAAGACGGAACTGTTGGCTTTGTTTCCTTTTCATACTATTTTTCACAGGTTTCAACTAATGCAGCTAATTGGGAACAAACTGCAGGCAATTTGATTATGACTAAGAAAAACCCTTATTTAAAGGAATCCGAGTGGGGTTGGCAAATCGATCCTATTGGCTTAAGGTTCACTCTTAACCAAATATATGATCGCTATCACCTACCAATTATTGTTGCAGAAAATGGTATTGGTGCCCATGACGAATTGACTTCAGATCACAAAGTACACGACGATTACCGCATCGCATATCTTAGTGCCCATATAGATCAATTAGATGAAGCTGTAAAAGATGGCGTAAATTTAATTGCTTACACTATGTGGGGCATAATCGACATCGTTTCTTGCGGTCCGTTAACCATGGATAAACGATATGGCATAATCTATGTCGATTTAGATAATGGTGGCAAAGGTACAGGAAAAAGATACAAAAAGGATTCATTTTACTGGTACAAGAATCGAATCCAAGAACACATAGCTAAGTCGAAAAAGAAATAAATATACAGGAGGAGAAATTATGAAAAAGAAGGAGTTGGCTAACCAAATAATTAATTATCTTGGCGGAAAAAATAACATCAATAACTATTGGCATTGTGTTACCAGGCTTAGATTTACAATCAAAGATGCTAGTAAAGCAAAATTAGAAAAAATTGATAATTTACAAGGTGTTCTTGGAACTACTATCAAGAGCAATCAATATCAAATAGTAATTGGTCCAAACGTGGATTCAGTTTTTGCAGAAATTGAGAAAATTATAGGTCCTCAGCAAAATGATAATAGCCAAGATCAAGGTAAGCACAAGTTTAAAATCACTGGAAAAGTAATTCTAGATGTCATTTCAGGTGTTTTCCAACCAATTTTACCTGCATTAGTTGCAGGAGGTATGCTAAAGGGAATTTTGGCAATAGTCCTAGCAATTTCACCAGGACTCGAAAAAAACACCACGATGGCTCTATTTAATTTAATCGCTGATGTTCCTTTTTACTTTTTACCATTCTTACTGGCAATTTCATCAGCACGCAAATTTAAATTAAATGAATTTCTTGGCATCTGTATGGCCGGTGCATTGCTTTATCCTACATTTGTTGCCAAAATAGCAAGTGGTCATTCCGGGTTAACGCTATTTGGCTTAAATATTCCAGTCTTTAACTACGCCTCTTCTGTTTTTCCAGTTATTTTAGGCGTAGGACTAATGGCCATTATTTATCACTTTGTTGACCGCTTTATACCTGACGTATTAAAATTGGTGGTTGTTCCCGCCATAACTTTAATTACCGCCGTACCAATTGCAATGTGGATTTTGGCACCACTAGGAGCATACGGAGGTCAATATCTAGCTGACGGTATAGTATGGTTATTCCAAAAAGCTGGTTTGTTAGCAGGATTTTTATTAGGATTTTTCATGCCATTAATCGTTTTAACGGGTATGCATCAATCAACATCTCCTATTCAAATTCAGAATATCGCTACATTAGGTTATGATTACTTATTGCCCGTCTCTTTTGTACACAATATGGCCGAATCTGGAGCAGCTTTTGGCACTTCTTTAAGAATGAAAAATAAAGAATTGCGTGCCGCAGGATTATCTACCAGCTTCTCTGCTTTTATAGGCATTTCTGAGCCTGCTCTTTATACGGTTAATGTGGTTCATAAAAGTTCCATGCTGGCAGCAATGTGTGGTTCCGGAGTTGGTGGCATGCTAACCGTTTTACTTGGTATTAAGTGCTATGCATTTGTAATGCCCGGCATCACTTCTCTGCCTGTTTATGTCAAGGCGGGTCAAGGTTTTACCAATGTTTTGTTAATGATTATATGCTTAATAGCAGCTTTCTTAACTAGTGCTCTAGTAGCAGTAATTTTAGGTGGAAAAGTTGCTCAAAGAAGTGAAACAAAATCCAGCTCACCACAAAGCATGACTTTTAGTACTCCTGCTGCCGGAGTTGTAATTCCATTGGAAGATGTAGCTGATTCAGTTTTTGCCAGCAAAACAATGGGTGAAGGTTTTGCAGTTAAGCCTTCTGAAGGCAGCATTTATGCTCCAGTTTCAGGTAAAGTCACTATGTTGGCAGAAACAAAGCATGGTATCGGTATCACCACAAATAATGGCCTAGAGGTTTTAATACATTTAGGAATTGATACAGTTGAACTAAATGGTAATCCTTTTAAGCTTTTTATTAAAAAAGGTGATGAAGTCGCTTCCGGTCAAAAAATTGCATTCATGGATATTAAGCAAGTTAAAGACAGTGGCAAAGATCCAACTGTCATCGTGGTAATCACAAATTCAAAAGACAAGGTTAAGAATGTTAAATTTACACTGCCAAATAAGTCTGCCGCAGATTTTGATGAGATAATGTCTGTGCAATTATAGAATTAAGAATTTAATATACACCAAAAAACGTGATTCTGTTTTTATAGCAGGATCACGTTTTTTATTCTAATAAACCGTATTTTTCAGGACTCAGAGCAATGACTTAACGCCTAATAATACCAGCAAGACACCAACTGTGGGTTTCATGTAGCGTGTGATTTTAGTTTTAGCTAGAATTTGGGCAAGTCTAGGTGCAATAACAGCGCCAATGATAGCACCGATCATCAAGGGCAAACCAGCAATCCAATCTACTCGCCCATCAGCGATATGAAAGACAGCACCCGTGATAGTCATAAAAACCAGAACATAAGTTGAAGTTGCAGTAGCCTGAAAATCTTGTAATCCCAGCAAAAATAAACCGCCAATAATAACAGCGCCACCACTCATGCCAGCAACGCCAACCATTAAGCCACCTAAGATACCATACATACCCGCTTCTAGCCTGGAATATTGCGTTTTTTTAACAGTTGCGGCAGTTTGCGTTTTCTTCTTGAGTAGCATATTAATGCCAAGAACTACCAAAACGATTCCTATCAACCATTTATAAATTTTGGCAGGAATATATTTTGAGAGTAATGCGCCTATTATCACAGCAGGAATTGCCGTCATTAACATTTGATTACCTATTTTAGTATTTATTTGTCTTTGATGATAATAGCTAATTGCACCAATAATTAATGAAGGCAAAGCTGTCACTAAGGAAGTAGAAGATGCTGTTGCAGCATTTAATCCAAATAAGCCGGTCAATATTGCCAGGTAAATGGCTGCTCCACCACCGCCAAAAAGAATAACGAAGGTTCCTATTATCAACCCTATTAGTCCCAGCAAAAAAATTTTCATATTATTTGACCTTCTTAATTTTTTTAAAATTATATGTTATAGTTACAATATGTAATTATAGTTTACATATTGTAAAAGTCAAATTAAGTAAGGAGTTCAAAATGCCACGACAAATTTTGTCTAAAGAAATAATTATTAAAACAAGCATTGAGTTAATTGAAGACAACAAAGAAAATAATTTTGTGTCTATTGCTAAAAAAATTGGCACTCAATCGCAAGCTCTATATAATTATTTTCCTAATCAATTAGCACTAAATTACGCCATAGTTGCGTGGACTGTTAGCCTGCTAACAGATCAATTACGCAAAGATTTGTTTGGCAAAGCTGGCCTGACAGCGATTATTGATTTTGCAATGACATTTCGCGAAACAGCACTGAATCATTTTCTCTTAACTCAATTTGTTTTAAAAATGCCACGCACTAATAACTATCCTGAAACTACCGCAGCTTTTAATGAACTAAAATCTATCTTTAATCAAATGATAGCAACAGAGTTCACTGACTCTAAAAAACAATTACTGGTAAGCAGATGCATTAGAGATTTAGCAATAGGAGATATTGTCAACGTTGGAACAGGTTGGTTTGCGGATAAATCGTTACCAGCTGATAAAAGTTTTCGTAAATTGCTGAAAAAAAGTCTGTGCCAAATTGCAGACCAGAACCATAATTAAAATATTGGTTTATAAATTTAATTTGCTAATCTTTTTTTCAATATTACGTTCTCCTGTAGGAGAAATAGTACATTCCCCGGTATTTTTATTATACTCTAATAGCCTTTTTCTATGTAAAGCGGCCAAAATTTCTCTAAATTTTGAAGGATTTGAATACTCTATATCTTTAAGAAGTTCTTTATCTGTCAACGTTGTATTTTCATATAAAATTAATAATATTTGGTCTTGAGTGATAAATGTGTTATCTAACACTCTATTTCTACCATTAATATTCCATATAAGATCAGGTTCTTTTGAAACTATAGAATTAATAATGTTATATACCTTATCAGATGGCATGTTTACTGCTAAGCGAAAGAACTCGGCAAGTACCCATTTCATATCATTTATTAATAAAGTGGCATCCATTATACCTGGGTCAGCTTTTTTTACATGTACTCCTCTTTTACTTCGTATACAATACATCGCAAACAAAACTCTAGGAATTATAATCCTATAGCTTTCACTATTTTCCTCTTTAGAATAATTTTCCCATTTATTTAAAAGCTGTTCGTTAAGTGCTGGAAGATTTTCATTTAGATCTTTATACTTTTTCGTCAAAGCATAATTTACCATTCTCATTGATATTTCTATAAATTGACCTACACAGGTACAAGTACTAATCCAATCTTTTCTTCTATATTCTTTTAAACTAGTTAAGTATCTGCTAATTAGTTTATTTATAAGTTCGGCTGGAAATTTTTTTATCAAAGCTTTTTTTATATCATCAATCATTTTGATACATCTCCTTAAGTAATTTTTTAGCAGCTATTTCTCCATCAGTAGTTAATTCAACACTCCAACTACTTTTATCTTCTTTAAGAATAAATAATTTTTTATATTTCTTTAATACATTTTTCATATTATGGCTATCTAAGCATCCACCTTTAAGGCATAATTTTGCAATTTCTCTTCGTTCAGCACTTCTTATGTTTTCTGTATGTTCTTTAGCATATAATGTTATTAAAGTAACATTCTTCATTCTTTCCGACTTATTTTTTCCAGGAATAGGTTTTAAAATTTCAATAGACTTATTTTTTTGATTCAATTTATATATAGTTGATTCATATTTATCCTTTTTTGTAAAATTATGATTGTCATAATTTTGTTTTTCACTATCTGACACATGTTTATTTTTTGAAATAAAATTTTCTATTCCTTCCAAATGATTATTAATAAAGGCTTCAGTCCCAGAAATTGAAAAACTCCCTGAACTTAAATCTAATTCGATTTTACTAGTCTGATCCATATTTTATTATCTCCTTATATTAATTTTTATATAAATTATATCACTCTTATAAACATATTATATACAAGAGCATTTCAACTTTTTATGGTGTTTTTAAGTATTTAAAAAAGCGAGTCCTAAGACTCGCCTTTTTTATTCCCAATTTGTAACTTAATCCAATGTTTGGACCCAGCCTTCTGGGCCTTTCTTGTTACCATACTGAATATCAACCAGTTCGTTATAAAGTTTCTTAGTAACTGGACCAGTTTCTGTTTCACTATAGATAACATGTTTTTTACCCTCGTAGGTAATTGAACCTACAGGAGAAATTACAGCAGCTGTACCCATTGCACCAGCTTCTTTCATGTTGAACGCTTCTTCCAAGGTAATCTGGCGTTCAACTGGGTTTAGACCTTGCCACTTAGCGACTTCCAAAAGTGAGCGCTTAGTAATAGAAACCAAAATCGATTTTGATTTTGGTGTGACAAACTGTCCTTCTTGGGTAATGCCGTAGAAGTTAGCACCACCAAATTCGTCAATATATTTATGTTCACGTGGATCCAAGTAAAGACTATCGGCAAAACCGTTTTTATGTGCTTCAACTGTCGGAAGCAAACTGCTGGCATAGTTACCGGCTGTCTTTGCTTGACCGGTACCAGCATATGCGGCACGGTCGTATTCACTAACAACGTAATCTGCAGGGTTCAATCCTTTAATGTATGCGCCAACTGGAACCGCAAAAACGCGGAAGGTATATTCAGTGGCCGCTTCAACACCTAAAACTTTACTTGTTCCTACCATAAGTGGTCGTAAATAAAGAGTTGCGCCACTATCATATGGTGGTACAAATTCTTCATTAGCTTTAACAACTTGTTTTACGGCATCAACAAATCTATCTTCAGGAAATGGCGGCATGGCTAACCGCTTTGCTGAAAGAGTAAAGCGGTGTGCATTTTGATCAGGTCTAAAGAGATTGATCTTACCATCTTTTCTACGGTAAGCTTTTAGTCCTTCGAAAACCTCTTGTCCATAGTGCAGTACTTCCGCGCCTTCAGAAAAGGTCATGGATGAATCTTCGGTCAGTTTTCCTTCCTGCCATTCTCCATCTTTATATTTCGCCTCATATCGATAAGGCAGATCACGATACTTAAATCCCAGATTTTTCCAATCCAGGTCTTCTACTCGTTGTTTCATTTGATTGTCCCCTATAACAAAACTACAAAAGCTAAAAAATAATTTTTAGCTTTTTAATAATAATTTAATTGCTACCTAATTTAAACTATATTTTTGTTGATGTCAATAGTGAATTCATATTAATCTTAATAAAATAATATGAATTTCTGATAATTAAACAAAAATTCAATTTTGTTACTGTATGGAAGGTTTCACATGAAACAACTAGAAGCAAAAAAGGGATCATCCTCTATTGAATGATCCCTTTTTAACATTAATCTTGTTTTGTTTTATCGTTATTTTCAGATTTTTCTTTTGGCTTAATGTCTAATACTGCAGCATCATTTAAGTAAACATGCTTGTCATCTGCTGTAAACTTGACTTCTTTGGTGTCAGGCTCTTTCATTAATAATTTAGCAATTGGGGTTTCCAAGTCCTGCTCAACTACCCGACGTAAAGGTCTTGCACCAAACTTTTTATCATAGCCCTTTTCAGCTAAATAAGCTTTAGTCTCATCAGAAACGTTAACCTTAACATTCTTTTTCGCCAAAACATGTGCCATTTTACTTAAGTAAATATCAATAATTTTATTCATATCATCTTTAGTTAAGGAATTAAATGGCACAATCGCATCAAGTCTATTCAAAAATTCAGGTCTGAAGTATGCTTCCAAAGCCTTGATTAATTTATCATGATCTACTTTACCGTCTTTTAGCAATTGGTCGGAATAACCTGCATTAGAAGTCATGATCAAAATTGTATCCTTGAAGGAGATTGTTCTGCCTTGTGCATCAGTTAAACGGCCATCATCCATGATTTGAAGCAAAGCATTAAACACTTGCGGATTAGCTTTTTCAATTTCATCGAACAAAATCAGGCTGTATGGCTGGTGACGAACTTTTTCAGTCAATTGACCGCCTTCGCCATAGCCAACATAACCTGGAGCAGAACCAATTAGCTTGTTAACTGCCATCTGATCTTGATATTCTGACATATCAAGTCTAATCAGATGATTTTCACCACCAAACAATTGAATAGCCAATTGTTTAGCTAATTCTGTCTTACCTACACCAGTAGGTCCGGTTAATAAGAATGTACCAGTAGGACGATCATTGTCTTTAAAAACTTGTTTACGGGCAATTGCATCAGTAATGACATCAACCGCATTATCCTGATCAATAACCACTTTCTTTAATTTTTCAGCTAAATCAAGATTCTTTTGTCCCTCACTTGCATGCAATTCACTCATTGGAATCTTTGTCTTGGCTTCAATCAAAGCATAGATATCTTCATCAGTAACATGTGGAGTCGCTTCATCATCTACATGATCAGCTTTGTCGCGCAACTCTTCAATCTTCTTTTTCAGCTCACTTGCTTTACTGTAATCTTCCTTTTTGGCAGCAGTTTCTTTTTCACTTTCCAGCTTTTTAATCCGCTTCTTTAAAGTTGCTTCATCATCAGGAATAGTGTCGAGACCCTTTTTGGCACCTGCTTCATCCATTAAATCAATGGCTTTGTCAGGTAAGTACCGTCCCTGAATGTAGCGCTGTGATAATTCAACAGCCAGCTTTAAAGCACTGTCATTGTATTTTACATGATGGAAAGCTTCATATTTATCTTTTAGACCCTCTAAAATTTTGACAGTCACTGCAGCAGATGGCTCAGGAACTTGTACAGGCTGGAACCTACGTGCTAGGGCCGCATCATTTTCAATCCTGCGGTACTCACTCGTAGTCGTTGCACCAATCAGGTTCAAGTCGCCACTAGCCAAAGCCGGTTTCAAAATATTAGCAGCGTCACCATTGTTATTTTCAGAGTCAGTTGACCCTGCTCCGACAATATTATGTAATTCATCAATAAATAAGATAATATTAGGATTTTTCTTAGCTTCGTCAATCACTTTTTTCAGGCGCTCTTCAAAGCTACCACGCAAACTTGATCCAGCAACCATATCATTAATGTTAATTGCAATAATATGTTTGTCTTTCATCTTGTCAGGAACATCGCCTGCAGCGATCTTCTGTGCCAATCCTTCTACAATGGCAGTTTTACCTACACCTGCTGGTCCAACTAAAACTGGATTGTTCTTTTTGCGCCGACTTAGAATCTCTATAACTTCCTGAATTTGTTCATCACGCCCAATTACAGGATCGTATTTGTTTTTCTTTGCTTGCTCAACCAAATCAACTCCAATTGGCTTTTGTCCTTGCTTTTGCCCCATTTGTCCGTTTTGGGATATGTCTTGCGGTGAAATATTCATACTGCTTGAATAGTGAATAGGAATAGCTCCACCTTTATCATTAGTGTTATTAAAGAAAGAATTGTTTAATTCGTTAAATAATTCGTCAAAATCATTATCAAAATATGCCATATGTAAACACCCCTTTGATAGGTTATAAATTTGTAATTAGCACTCGTAGCGTTTGACTGCTAATTGCTTACATATAATATTATAGCAGGTTATCCACAGAAAGCAATAGTTTTGATTAACTTTTTCCACAGATTGTTTGATTTTTCCACAGAAATCAAAAAAGCCTTAAAAGCAGCGCTCTCAGCTACTTTTTAGGCTCTATTTTTTTATTTTTGATATAATTTAAATTGCTTTGCCAAATATTTACCTGTTAAACTACCAGAATTTTGAGAAATATCCACAGGGGATCCGCTTGCAATAATTTTTCCTCCTTGTAGTCCTCCTCTTGGTCCCATATCAATCATATAATCACTGTTAGCCATAATATCCAAGTCATGCGTAATAGTAATAATAGTTCCTTCTTGCTCGAGTAATCTTTGAAACACTTGTAAGAGTGTTCTCACATCTTGTGGATGTAGTCCCACTGTCGGTTCATCAAAAACAAATAAAGTGCCCTTTTGCCTTTGATGAATGTGACTAGTTAACTTTAACCGCTGTGCTTCTCCTCCTGATAATGCTGGAGTAGACTCCCCTAGATGAAGATAACCTAACCCCATGTCATGTAATGTTGTAATTGTTTTATTAATTTTTGGCTCTTTTTGAAAAATTTCTTCTTTTAAGGCATCATCTACCGAGTAATCCAAAACGTCAGCAATACTTAGATTGTGCCATTTTACCTGCAAGACATTTTGATTGAAACGATGACCTCCACATACTGAACATGTTTCAACCATGTCAGGCAAATATTGGATATCAAGTGAAATCACACCAGTGCCACCGCATGCAGGGCATGCACCTTCTTTATTATTATATGAAAAATGAGACGCGCGATATTTTAACTTTTTAGCTAAAGGCTGTTTGGCAAAAAGTTTACGTAAGTTGTCCATAATATCTGTATAAGTTGCAACAGTTGATCTCTGATTCTTACCAACTGGTGTAGAGTCAACACTAATCACGTTTTTAATATAGTTATTGTTTAAACTCTTGACCCACTTAGGTCTTTCACTGTTATTTTTTTGTGCCTTTAATGCCGGAATCAAAGAATCTAGAATGAGAGTAGTTTTACCAGCACCTGAAAATCCGGTAACAGAAGTTAAGCGATTGACAGGTATTTGAACATGCAAGTTTTTTAAGTTAAAGCGCTCAGTAACATCAAGTTTTATTTTGCCGTGTTTAAAGATTTGGTTTTTATTGACCCTGGGTCTGACAAATAATGGTGCTTTACCTGTTAAATACGGTCCAATTAAGGATTTTTCATTATGTTCTATCTCTTTGGGTATTCCCTGAGAAATAATTTCACCACCCTGGCTACCTGAACCTGGACCAATTTCAATCACCCAATCAGCCGCATTAATAATGGAAGTTTCATGATCAACAACAACTAAAGAATTGCCTTGATTGACCAATTCATGAAATACATCAATCAACCCAGCTACATTGTCAGGATGCAAGCCCACTGATGGTTCATCTAATACATAGAGTACCCCTGTAGTTTCGGTGCGCAACGTTCTGCCAAGCTGGATACGTTGAAGTTCACCTGTAGACAGACTACTTGCCTGCCTGTCTATGCTCAAATAATCTAGTCCTAATTTTAATAGAGGTTTGACTTGATGCAACAATTCACTCGTTAAATTTTCTGCTAAGTCTTGCATGTCTTGTGGCAAACTTGCTAAAATCTCATCCATATATTGAGTTAATTCACCTAAAGTCAGTTTCTCAGCTTCAACAATATTTTTGCCGGCAACTAGCTGCTGCCAGCGACTAGGATCAATCCGATAGCCATGGCAGCGAGGACAGGTACTAAATTTATAAAAAGAATTAATTCTTTGCAATCCTCGCTCCGACTTTGTAGTTTTACGGGAGTTAGCTACCGCATTATAGGCATTTTCATATAACGCATCAAGATGATAAACCCGACCAGTTGAAGTTGGCAAGTCAATAGGTACTTTTCGCTCTTTACCATGAAGCACAATATCTTTTTCTTTAGCATTCAACTCTTTATATGGGATATCAGTACGTACACCTAATTCACGCGCAATGCGCCACATCCAATTTCGACCAGGAATTTGCCAAGTGGCTACCGCACCTTTTTCAAGCGTTAAATTTTCATCAGCAATAATCTTACTATCATCAATCTGCTCAACCGTTCCTAGACCCTGGCATTTTTGACACGCACCATCTGAATTAAACGCAAAGTCTTCAGCACTAAAAGCATAAAATTGTATGCCACATGTAGGACACGTCAAGCGACCCATTGCTTCCCCAGTTAGATCCATTGCTTCCGCAATTTTTATGGTTGGTGGAACTCTGTGACCATTAGGACATACGGGTGAACCTAATCGGGAAAAAATTAGTCGTAGGATATTAAAAACTTCCGTTACTGTGCCAAAGGTCGAACGCACACCAGGAACAGCCGGTCGCTGCCTTAATGCCAATGCTGAAGGGATATGTTTTACCTCATCTACTTGTGCACGACCAACTTGGCTAATGCGTCTCCTAGTATAGGCTGCTAAGGAATCAAGATAACGTCTTGCACCTTCTGAGTATAAAATGCCCATTGCCAAGCTGGATTTTCCAGATCCGCTTAAGCCAGAGATTGCTACAAATTTATGTAGTGGAATATCAACATCAATGTTTTTTAGATTATTAACTCTACCACCAATTACTTCAATTTTAGTAGGTTGTTTTTGGTATTTCATTAATGATTATCCTTTCCCTTAGCAGGCTTTAATGGCCTATTCGGTTTCTTTAATAAGTACTGTCGAATTGCTTGAATTACCTGCTTATTTTGCGGCAAATCTGAGTGATCTGCTTTTTCACCTGTAACTGTCATTGCCGTATAATTCTTAACCTGATTTTGAAAAATAAATTTACCGGCAGCTACACTTGTTTCAGGTACGATTCCATCTGATTCATAATTTTTCCCTCCAGAAAGAGAATAAACCTTTAAATATTGCGGTAGTGTTGCACGATTTTTAATAAAATCTGCCAGCATTTGCGTCCGATTATTAATATTACTTTCAGTAAAGTTATAAGGAGTTCCTAAAGTCATTAACTTCTTTATCTTAATGTTATCAGAATATTCAGAATAATAATGTTCCAGCCAATAAGTCCAAATTAAACCACCGTTGGAATGACCAAATGCTTTAAAATTATTAAACTTATAGTTTTGAATTAGTGATTCAAACGCAACATTTAGCCATTTTGCCTGTTTTTTAATATTTGTATAACCGTCTTTATTGTTGTCAAAACCAATAATAATAAAAGGCTCCAAATCGTTTTTACCAATAGAGCCACTGTAAGTTAATTTTGCTTCACGTGAAACTTTGATTTTTATTACACTGTGTCTGTTGAGAGTAGTTTTATTCAGTTCATCAATTAAATCGTTAAAACGCTCAGTTGTGGCACTGGAACCAGGAACCATTATTACTGGGGAAAGCAGCGACTTGCTAAGTTCCGCTCTTGATTTATTATCCTTTTTCATCCAAAAAAAACTGGGGACAGCCAGCATAATTAAAATAATTATGACCAAGATTAGCCATTTATAATTAGGATTTTTACGCATCTGATCATTCCTTCTTCTGGTAAGCAATTCTTAGATCAATTTTTTCATTAATTTTAATTATTGGTAATAGCAAAATTATATCCAACAAAAACAGCAGTAATGTAAAAATTAACGTTGACCAGTTACCATTTGTGCCAAAAAATGAAACTAAAATTCCGGGGGTCCCTTTTAAAATTTGATAAACACTCACAGGAATAATATGTACGCTAATAGCCACAGCGGCCAATGTCATATTAATAATCGGGATCATAACACTAGGCAATACGAACACAGGATTTAAAATTAGAGGTAAACCAATTGTAAATCCCAAGTTAGAACCAAAAGCAGCTGGTAATAAATTAATTTTAGCATTTATTTCATTTTCTCTATTACCTCGCCTTATTAAAAGCAACACGATCACGGCTAAAGCAACGCTAGCCCCACCCATTATCCCATAGCTGTTAATGAGTGAACTGCCCAAGTATTTATACGGCACATTCCAAGAATTACCGTGTTTTAATGTATACGTCAAATTTTCAGCAGTAAAAGCATTATTAACTGTTCCTGATAAGGAGCGCAATGGATAACCGATTCCTAACCAATCTAAAAAAGTAATCACAGCTGAAAGCAATAAAACTTCGCCAAAATTATTAGTGGTCTGAACTCGACTGACAATTTCATTAAAACTAGTGGAATTAAGGAGTTTAAGTTGTAATTCATAAATTATAATTCCTAAGAATATACCCAGTAGCAGTGAAATAGCGCTAGGCAAAACAGCATCCCCTGCCCTCTTTTGGATTATCTTTGTTCCCTCATCTTTAACGTAGGAAAAGTCTTTACCTAATAAATGAAATATTTGTCCCACACAATATCCTATAACTAGGGCTATAAAAACTGCATTAATTTGTAACAAACTGGCAGTAAACGGCATGCGAGCATTGCGGCCACTGCTGGATGCATATGAACAAAAAAGCATAATTAGAACAGCAGTTAAACCTGCCATAGTTGAATCCTTATGATAAAGCCGTGCTGTGTAACGAGCCATAAAGTAACTGGCATAGACACCAAACACCCCAAAAGTAATTTCTACCATTCCACGGCAAACAAAAGAACCACCATACCAAATATGATCAGATAATACTTTATCCAGGCTAAATATATTATAAATTAGTCCATTAGGTGTAAAAACCAAGTCATTAAAAAGTTTAAAATATGAGCCAACCGCTGCAATCGGCATTAACACTGCCATGGTATGTCTTGTCGCACGAAAAAAAGAGAATTCCTGCATACGTGCTACGATATTGATAGTATATTCTTTCATTAAATCTGACCTAACCTTGATTATTGTATTTAAAATAAAATAATACTCTATTTTTCTAATGCTAGCCATTTTAATACCAACCATTATCTTTTTTATTATTAGTAATGAATAAAATGGTATAATGAAAGTGTATTTTAAGAGGCGAGAAAATGAGCAGGAAGAAAATTGAATTAACTGAAAAGGTAGCAAAGCTAACAGAAAAGTATTTAGAAGTTAACGATACTGATTTTAATGATCTGATTAATAAGGCTTTAAAGACCTACCTGATTGATCACTTAAATTCCAGTCAAGTAAAGGATGCTCTCAAAAAAACAGATGATTTTAATTCTGAATATGCTGGCAAATGGTTTCAAGAGCGTATTGAAGACTTGAACAAGTACTAAATTTTAAAATGGGTACACAAAAAAGAGCAAGACAATGAATGTCTTGCTCTTTTAGTTTTTTATCAATTTAATTTTTTAAATAGCGATCGCCAGCTAATCTGCGGTAAAAATTAGCTTTAGTTGTCTGTTCATAAGGAACTAGCCAAATATAACCAATGCCAAAAGTTAGTACACTCAAAAGATACCAACCAATAAAACTTAAATTTAATACAAATAGTTCCCATTTATGGCCGTCCATCAACTGACGACTTAGTGTAATTGCTGTTGTTGCATGTACCTCTTGCCCACTTGCTACCAAGTCATTAACAATATAGGGCGTCATGGCATAAGAATAAGACTTAATTAAGCCAGGGATAACTAATAATAAAGACCACAGAAATTGAAAAATATACTCACAAAGATAATTCAGAAATTCTGGTACAAACCGATCATCAGTAAAAACAGAAAAAATACCTTTAAAAAAGCCTAGTCTTTCTCCACGAGCAAAATGTAAGAAAGTAACCACCATACTCAGCATAAAAAAGCTGCCGATAAAAGTTAAACCCGTATCAGGACCTAATTGACCTGCCCAAAATGCAGGTTTAAATAGTGAATCAATTGAGCCAGTTCCCATGACATCATTTACATTATTTGCAATCTTAAGTGAATTATTTATTGCTGGCCTAGCAAAAAAGAAACCAACAAATATGGTCATTACTAAACCAATAATAACTGCCCAGCCCCAGTTATGACGCAGTTGATTTTTCGCTTCTAGTTTTAGTTCTGCTCTGTTCATAACTTATCTCCTTATCTAGTATATATTAAATATATTTTACCCCCTAGTAATGGCAGATAGCAAAGAAAACACTAAAAAAGCCTAGTTCCACCAACATTGGAACTAAGCTCAAACAGTGTTTGTTCTACCATTACTGACCACATTATAGAAACTTACATTTATTCGTCTTCTTTATCCATATTTTTATTACTAAGATTAACATAAACCAAAGAATCTTTTGCTTGATTAACTAACTTCTTGATTGTTTCTTCACTAAAATATTCCTGTGAATTATTTAAAGCTACGCTCATTATAATAGGCAAATTCATGCCAGCAATAATGTGGGTATGCGGTCTATTAATGTACTTATAAAATTTTTGGTTCACACTGCCAGATGCAATATCCGTAAAAATGAAGACTTCATCTTCTTTTTTAAATTTACTCATTACATTTGCAACTTCAGAATCAATTCTTTTGTTTTCCATGTATGCACATAGTACATAAATATCAAGATCTGTATGGGTCAAATACTTTAGAGTATCCTCAATACCCTTAGCCATAGCATGATGTGAAGCAATTACAATTTTTCTATCCATTCAATAACCTTAAGCTTTAAAAATTCCTAAAAAAGTTCCAACGAGTGCTATTAAGATAACTAAAAATATAATCTTAGTTGGAGTCCATTTTTTATTATCCAATAATTTATAAATAAAGAAAGTAAATACAGCTGGTAATAATGCCGGCATTATTTTATCTAAAATGTCAGTTTGAATATTCATTGATACTTTACCAAACTTAAAGACATATGGTACTGAAACTTTGACTACCGTAGCAACCAAGGCGCCAATAACTGTGACCCCCATTACTGATGCAGCTTCGGTAAAAGTATTTATCTTATTTCCTAAAGTGTCAATTAGCCTTGTTCCAGATGAATAGCCAACATGGTACAGCCAAACTTTCATAATATTAAATAAAATATTAACCAAAAACCAAATTATTGCTCCAAGCGGATTACCTTGCAAAGCCATATATCCAGCAATTGATCCCATAATTGTAGGCCAAAGTACCCAGAATATTGTATCACCAATACCTGCTAACGGACCCATAATACTAGTTTTAAAAGATTGAACCGTTGGCAAAGCCTTGATCCCATCTTTTTCTTCCATAGCTACCGTAGTGCCTAGCACTATATTTGCTAAATACGGAGTAGTATTAAAGTAGTTAAAGTGATTTCTTAGTGAGGCCTGGTAGTCTGAATCCTTCGGATAAATTTTCCGCAATAGCGGGGCCATAGACCATACTAGTGACGGACCCAGTTGTGACTCATAATTAAATAGATTCACGCATATCCAGTTAAATCGTAACGATGCATGTGTCAAATCTTTTTTTGTTACGTGGTAGCTTGATTTGTTTTCAACATTTTTATTCATCATAATCTTCTCCAGTTGTATCATTTTTAGCTACTGCTTGGTTTTGGCTGTATTTATTTTTGTCAATCTCAGAATTAAAGTACCAGTATGCTGCTGCTAAACCTAATAAAGCTATACCAATTATTGGTATCTTAATAAAAGCTGCCAAAACAAAACCGGCAACTAGAAAAGGTAAGAACTTTTTTACTGGCATATAGTGTAGCAGCATTGCAATACCAACTACAGGCAGCAAGCCACCGGCAACTGTTAATCCGTCTGTTATCCAAGTAGGTATAAATTTCAAAATCATTTTAATTGCAGCTGGTCCAACTAAAACTACTATTGCTGTAGGTAAAGCTGTCTCAACAAAACATAAAACGGGTCCTGCATATCCCCAGCGCAACATCTGCTTCCACTTTTTTTCTTCATTAAGAGACTGCATTTTATGAGCAACAAAGTTGGCTATAATTCTCCGTAAAACTTCTAACTGAATTGCTAATAAGCCCACAGGTATACCGACAGCAATGGCAGTTTTTAAACCTGTACCTGTTCTAATTGCGACAAATGCACCTACAATAGTTGCTAACCCATAATTAGGAACTGATGCTCCTCCTAAAGCTGCGACCCCTAACATCATTAACTGGAATGTACCTGCAACAACCATAGCTGTATGTAAATCACCCATAATTAAACCAGTGGCCAAACCGACTATCACGGGAAAATATGTCAATAAAACTATCCCATCTTCATCCATAGTCATGTATCCAGCTAAAATAATGATCAGGATATCTTGTAAAATTTCCATTATTATTCTCCTTTTTTATCGAAATAATCTTTCTCAGGATCATTGGGAACAAATTGTAATTTTATCGGAACACCATATTCATGGATTTTATTTAAATCAGCTTTCTCTTTTTCATTTAATGCAATAAATTTAGTAATTTGCGTACGATCATCCGATTTAAAAATTATTCCCAAATTTACCTTGGGTATTTCGATACCTGCTTCAAGCATTTTAACTATAGTTTCAGGCTCTTTTACCAAAACAAGTACTCGTTGATTATCATATTTTCCGGCTTTGAAATTATTAAGCGCTTTTTCAGTGTCAATTATTGACATTCCTGTACCAGCCGGCTTCACAATTCTCATACTTGTTTTCATATTTTCATTTTTACTAACTTCATCATCAATAACCATAAATCTGTTGACTTGCAAGTACTGATACCAAGCATTAACTATTACTCCGTGAACCAGTCTTTGATCAACTCTTGCTAATACTACTGTCATACTACTTCTCACTTCTTTTGAAACTCACAGTTTTTTTATCCTTTAATTGCAACAAATATTGCTCACTATCGTTATATTGATTAATATCTATGTCATGACCTGAAAGGTTCGTAACTATTATTTCGTTTTCATGGCAACTGATATCTGCTGTTATATTGCCTATATGGGCGTTTTTCCAACAATAATTAAAGTGTGGAAGCGGTCGAATATTTAAAGTGTTGTTTTTTACTTGTATGCCTAAAAATTGTGTAATAAATAAGCTAACAAATGTTCCAGAAGCCCAGCCACACTTACCACAGCCAATATCTCTATAAACATCCCCAGGCTTGCCATTAATATCATATGGCCACCACCACCATGAACCATCAAGATCAGATAAATGCAGTAATTCGGTCAGTTGCTTTGTTCTTTCTTCTTTATCATTAATAAAACCCATAAGAACAGTGACAAAGCCCGGGAAGGTTGCACCAGACTTATCCCCCCATCGTATTCCTCTAATATTTGCTCCATAGGTTGGATTATAGGTACTTGCAGCAAATTTCATGGAATTTTGATATTTTGGATCTTTCAAGTCTAAAAAGCCGTAAAAAGGAATCATCGTAGTGTCTGATTCTTCACCATCATGCATTTTTAAATCTATTTTTTGGTCTTTAATAACGTCAGTCAAAAAAATCATACCTTGATCTAAAATCGGTCTATCATAATTATTGACGTTATAAAATTCTTTTTCTTGATCCCCAATTCCTTCCAAAAACTGTTCCCCAAAATGTCCTTTAAAAGTCATATTTTCCAAAATGGCTTTTTTTACTTTGCAGGCAATTTTTTCATAATAGTTTGAAAGTTCTACTTTTTCTAAACCTTGATAGATTCTTGCTAGCGAATCACATGCCTTCCAAAAGCAGATATTGCTACCAGTATGATATTTACCTAATGAATAAGCATCACTAATCCAAGTAGAGGAAAATAGCATAACATCCCCAGGAACTTTCTTGCTGATTTCTGTATCTATAATTTGGCGAGCTTTTTGTAATATAATCGGATGATTTACAAAAAATGAGAGGTCATTGGTATACTCATAATAAAGTCCTGCAAGAATAATTGCTGACATAGAATTACTTAAAGAGTGTTCTATCCCACCTTTAAATTTCTTGCTTTTGAATCTCACACCGTACTTGGTAAACCATAAAATCTGTTTTTGGCATAATCTAGCATCAAAAAAAACGGAAGGCAGTGTCGAATAAAACATATCTTTGTTCCAAATTTGGTCTGTTGCGGGCATGCTTCCCCAATGACTGCCGACACTTTCTCCTTTTTGGTTCTCAGCAAAAGCCGACAGGCTTTGATATATTGCACGATTAAAAAGATGCGGCAACCTGATATCTTCCAGTTGCAAATCTCCATAGATCTTTTTATAGTAGTTAATTGTTTCTTCTAACCACTTACCAGTATCAGCTTTTTCAAAAATATTGATTTTACTGTAAGCATTGGGATCAATTAATCCGATAGAAAAAGTTTTGCATTCATGTGGCTTAACAATTTCGTTAACCAAATTGGCCTGAGCCACAATGACATTAAACTGATCTGAATACTTTTTTTGATATTTCGGTACTTCAAACTGATTAATAGTTAAGTTGTGATTAGTTAAGTTTTCAATATATATCTGATATACGAGCATGCTAGGCTTTTTATTCTTTAGAATTGGACAAAAAGGTATTAAAACAATTTTATATTCCTGATACTTATGAATAAACCTTGGTAAAGAGTCTGCAATTAAGTCCGTATCAAAATCATGATTTTGGTCAGTAAATTTAATATGTTCTCCGTTTATGGTAACTGCAAAATGTAAATTCTTTGATGTAGTATATTGCTTATGAACCCACACTCCCGGCTTTTGTTCTACCAAAAAGTTTCCTTGAAAAAAATTTAACTGTTTTATCTCTCCATATACATCTATATTTCCTAAAACTTTTTGATTTGAAACGTCATAGGAGAAAGAACTTATTCTTTCATTCAAATTATTCTTAAAATAACTAAAATTGTTAGTTGTTTTAAATTTTTTATTTATAAAACTAATATTAAAATTGGGATCAATAATTTTATTAATTATGCTTGAATACATTTTCATCTATCACTACTTTCTTAATTAATTTAACTAATTAGCAAATTCAACTATTATTTCACAACCTTTCATCTTTTATTTTTGCAGTAATATCTTTAGGTTTATCTGCTGGAACATATTGAACAGAAATCGCCACACCTTTTTGTGCTAATTTCTGGTAAATTTCAAGTTCCTCCTTTGTTGCAAACACTCGGCTAGAAAGCCGGACAGCATCTTTTCTTATAATCGTTGATCCAATGGTCAGTGAATGAATTTTTATCCCCTCATTTATGAGGTGTAAAATTATATCTGGCTTTTTAACAATTACAAATACTTTTTCACGATTATATTGTCCATTCGTAAAGTTATTTAATGCAGTTTGTTCAGAAATAATTGAAACAGCCATATGTACTGGACGAGCCAAGCGCATACTGGCTTTCGCTATATCATCAGACGCAATTTCATTGTCTATCACCATTACTCGGTTAGCACTAGAAATGGGCGCCCACTGTGTGACAATTATTCCATGAAGCAATCTATTATCAATTCTCGCCATTACAACAGTCATAAGAAACCTCCAAAGACGTTACATTTTTATATAAGCAAAAATTGTGCCAAAAAAAAGAAGCTTGTTAGATCAAGCTTCTTTGATGTAGTCATAGACATATTTTACTTCTATTTCCGGTATTTCGACACTATAATACTGTTCAACGACAGTAAATGAATTCTTAAATGCTTTATAAAAATTTTTAAACTTATTACTACTTGTTTTACTTAAATTTATTTCATCTGCCATCCCTTTTTGCATGACCAGTCTTTCAATTAAACAACAAATATGAATATACAAGCCAAAACAGGTGTTGTTTTTTAAAGAAAGGTTTAGTTTCGTTTGTAAAATATATATCGCATCCGTCACTTGTTCCAATAATTTTGTTGGATTCAAAATTGTTAGTTGGTCCGTTAAGTTGGTAAGACTAAAGTTCTTTAAAATATTATTATTAATTGTCTCAAGTTGCTTCTGATCAAAATAAACAGCCAATTTATTAGTTATTTTTTTAACATTTATACCTAAAATCAAGTCCTCTATTGAAAAAAAAGTTACCCCTTTAACTTGGGGATCCAGTGTCCCTACTATAAACAAAATATTGTAGTTTTTTCGTAATTCTGAAATGTAATTCTCTTTAGCAATGGAATAATAATCAAAGGAATCTATTACTATTTTAGAATTCTTAGGAAAACTTTTTACCATTATTTGTTTTAATTTCGTGGCTGTTCCTAATCCACTTTCACAAGTACAAACGATCATATCTTGTTTTTTAACAGATTTTTGAAAGAACACATCGATTGTTTGATTTTTCTTCACATTCTGTACAATTGAATCTGTATCAACTTTAAGTTTTATCTGATTTGCAACATCTAGAGCTATTCCTGTAGATACATTAGTTATTAACGCAAAATTTTTGTTATTGCTTATTTCTAGTTGTGATGAGATCTTTTCAAGCGATCCCATATCAACTAAAAGCAGCAAATCAGCAAAACTCTTTCTTTTATTCAAATAATTATTGACCCGCAGGGCAATTTCTTTACTAGTAACGTCCAATGGCATATCGATGGCATCAAAAATATAATCACCAACCATGGTATTAACTGTTTGTGCAATTGAAGAAGCGGTATTAGCACCATGAGCAACAATCAGCGATAATCTTTTTTGAGACTTATGTTCTTCAACCATCAACTTGAACAATATTATAAATAATAATTCTTCGCCTTCATTTGACGTTAAATCAACTTCATTTTTGAATTCTCTTACTAAGCCAACTTCATATCCTAAATACTTGTTAACATCATCTTTAAAATTGGACCACTTCTGAAAATCAACTTCCTTAAAGTCATAATGATAGTTATTTTTATCAAATAAATATAAGATAATTTTGTAAAAAAATGTATCAACACTAATCTTGTAGTCATCTTCAATATGCCTAGTAAACTGTTGAAATTTAAGCCCGAAAAAGCTATTTAATGTTTCACTATCAGAAATGGAAATATTGATAAACCGCTTTTTAAAATACCTCTGATAACAGTCAAAAATTTTTTCACTGGGTTTTTTCTTTATATCTATTGTGTATAAATCTGTAATTATATGTTCTATTGAATTTTTTTGATCATTTTTGGTTAAGTTACTCACTGCAATAAAACGAGAGTTATTAGTGTTTTTTAATTCTTTATAATTTTCAAAACCGACTTTTTCAGGCAACTCCATTAATGTAATTTTTAATTTATTTTCTTCGACTTGTTGTATTAAAGCATTTGCACAAGAAAGCTGAATTACGTTTTTTAAATCTCCTACATTACCCTTAAAAGTATAATGTATTAAAAAACTAATTAAATTATTTGTAACGTAAATTTCTTTACCTACTTTTTTTTGCTCATTTCTTAAAAAGAACTGGATCAGTTCTTTCTTTTCCTGTTCACTTCTTTTATTAAAAGCCGGTAGAAAAACCTTCACAGGAATTCTACGCAATAATGTTGGTAAAATTTTCTTTTCAGGATTTTCCGAAGTAGCAAATACAAACCTACAGTTCGATTTAGACCAATGCTCATTATCACCAAGTCTATGAAAAGTGCCGGTGTCCATAAACTGAAAGAGTTTTTCTTGACACTCTTTACTTAATGAGTGAATCTCGTCTAAAAATAAAACCCCACCATCAGCTATTTCTGCTAAGCCTTTATTATTTTGTGTAGCACCAGTAAAGGCACCTTTTACATAGCCAAAAAAATTTGATAAAAAGAGTTCCGGATTATTTGAATATTCACTACAATTAACCGAAACAAATCTGGCAGTTTTAGTTATAAACTTCATTTTTTGTAAATGTTTGTATATAACCTGCGCTAAGTAGCTCTTTCCTGTTCCTGTTTCACCAGTTATCAAAATAGGTAAGCCATGAGGGGGATATTGTATAGCTGCTTTAATTTGACTGATTATTTGATATAGACTTCGCTCACTTCCTATAATGGCATCCAATGGACTAACAGAGTGACTAGCATTCCACACTCTGGCCGCATGTAGGCTTTTAAATGTTTTAGCATTAATCTCAACTTGCGGTAATTTGAAAAAGAGTACCGGTCTTGAAACTATTTTTCCAAAAACACCCTTTTCCCAATACTCATTTAAATATTGAGATACTAAATTTCTACTACAGTTAAATTGTTCAGCAATTTTTTTTGCATTATTTTGAGACCACTCTTCATAATTTTCTGTGTTTTTTTCTATCAATATGTATACTTTGTCCCGTAAATTGCTCATATAAAACCCCTATATTTTTATTGCTCATTATAAATGTATTTATCATTATTTTCATGTATACAAAAAGCCTAGTTCCACCAACATCGGAACTAAGCTCACACAGTGTTTGTGCCACCATTACTGACCACATTATAGAAATTTTACATTTTCGCTACCGGAGAAAATGATTACTTCCCTATGGTGACACAACAAAATTTTAGCATGCAATTAACCAAAAAACAAGTTTCAACCAACTATATTTGCACTGTCAGCCTTACGGCCAAGCAGTTCGAGCATGATTTGATTAATTTGACTTTTCAACTGGTTAAATTCACCTTCACGTGTCTTGTTAGATTGTATAATCACTAGCGTTTTAGCATTATTAGTACTGCGCATGAAAGTATAATAACCCTCTCCTGCACCATTAGCAGTTTTAGTTTTTAATTTAATATTATTATAAAAGCCGCCATTATAATAAGCAGGTGGTCCAGACTGGTAAAGCAATTTACGACTCTTTTGGGTTAACAAGTTACCAGCCAGTAAATATTGTATAACTTTGGCCAGATCATGATTGGACATTACTATTGAACCAGCCCCTAATTCATTGCGAGCTCCCCTTAAAGCTACCTTATGCTTAACCACGTCATAGCGACCTTTGCGGTAAATCATTCCAGGTACTAAATGACTGGAAATAATTTTGCCCGGTTTTGACCACAAAAATTCTGTTTGTTTCAGCTTTAACGGTCTGATATAGGTATTGCGGAACAACTGCTCATAGCTTTGACCAGTTATTTTGCTCATAATACCACAGAGGTAAACATAATTTAGTGAACTATAATGCCACTTATTTAATAAATCAGGTTCAAAAATAGTTTTAGCGGCATCATGCTGAATATTATCAGAGTCAGAAACAAAATGTTTTCTTCCCAATTTTGCTCCCGGCTTAAGGTCAAGACCTGCCGTCATGTCTAACAGATTTTTAATTTTGACTTTTTGTGCTCCAGAAATTTGCGGATAAAATTCACTCAGTTTGTCCCGCAGGCTTAACTTGCCTTCCTGCACGAGCCGCATAATAATTGCAGCCGTCATTGATTTTTGTACAGAATTAATTAGATAACTAGTGTCAGTGTTATTGCCTAAAGCATAGTTAAGCATTATTTTGCCATTTTTAATGACTAGAATTGAGCCCTTGATTCCTAAGGCATCAATTTGCTGGCGCACTATTTTCCTTTTAAAGATTCTTTTGAACTGCCATTTAACGGATTTTCATCTGTCAAACTAATCTGATATGGCTTTTTTTGCCACTTTCTGCTGTAAAAATAGTTATGAATATTATAATTACGTGGCAGATCACTTTGCGCCATGAATGGCTTTACTGCCTTGTCAACAGCTACCCAGCCGCGCCAGCCCAAGTGAATAGTATCTTCCATGAAATACTGTTCACCACCGCGCTTGGATAAATCAGTAACGTTATCAAAACCTTGACTAGCCAGTTGGTACTTAATCTTAGAAACAGCCTTCTGGTACATCGTTTGTGACAAGCCAGTGTAATTAGACCATTTTTCATTAATCGGCGGGATAATGAACAGCACATTGGTATGCTGCTTGGCAAACTGATGCAACATCAATTCAAAATCGCTGTATTCTACCGATTTAGTATAATTAAAATGACGCTGACTATCTTTTAATTTAGCAAGTACCCTTTTATTTAAACGCCTTTTATAAAAACGATTGTTAATACCAAAATTGTTAGAATTGGTGTTAAGTGCAGCCTGCTGACTTGCTACTTGGTCTAAAGCCTTGACTGAATACGTATTCGGCAATAACTTGGCCTGCTTATTGATCCTTCTAATGCGATCACGCAGCTGGAAGGTGCTGAAAAATTTATCTTCATTGTTAAGCATGCGCCGCTGATTTTCTAAGTAAAAGCGTTGAAATCCCGTTAGCTTTTGCCCGTGGGCAATCCTTCTCATACCCAATTTGATAACGCCCTTCACTTCAGGCATTTGCTGAAAACGTTTGGCTGCATAGCGGTTGGTCACCGTGTCTTTTTTTATACCTAAGAGGAAATTGCAGGCTTGCAGGGGTGAATAATACAGAGCGAAGGCATCAGGATTTTGACCCTTCTTGGTAAACCACTGCGGTGAAACAATGACTACGGCTTTTTTGCCCTTAAGCTGTTTAGTAGTCCCCTGCATTTCCAAAAAATGTGCTAAGGATTGACTGCCTGGTCCGCCTAATAAAAATGGCCGGTAATTGCGGCGATACTTTTGCGCAATTACACTGGGATGCAATGGATCAAGCCGTGACAGTTCACTTGACCCATAAAAAGGCACATACCCATCCTTAAACGCATCCTGTTTCATTAAAGAGCCCTTAAAAATAGTATTAGTTTGCGAATTTGCCGCTTGATAAATGGCATCCCTGGAAAAAGTTCGCTCCCACGGCATTAGAAAGATAACCAGCAGCAAGACAAAAGCGCAAAGAACCGGACCAAAAATATGCCACAGCCGGCGTTTGTTATTCATTTTCTAAATTTTCCACCTTTGCCACAATTTTATTGGGCGTATCCCATTCATTTCTGTCAAATTCAGAAACTGGTACATCTATCTGGAATTTTTCCTGTAAATTTAACAACATTTGGACACTGGCCATTGAATCCATTAGACCGTTGGCAAAAATATTTTCATCCATTTTCTCTGTTAAATCTTCACCGGTTAAATCTTGTAAAATTGCTAAAACTTCTTTTTTGGTATCCATGTTAAAACTCCTTAAATAAAATTATTGCCTATTGCCAACCAAACCAAAGTTGGCTGAGAAAACCTGAAAAAATCAGGAAACTAAAACACACTACATTAAAAGTTACAAAAATTGCCAGCCATTTTGTGTATTTATTCGATGGCAGCTTATCTTTGTGCTTCTTTTTAAACCGCAGCCAGCAATCATTGATGATGATGGCAAAAGCATGGAACAAACCATAAACAATATAATACCAGGTCAGCCCATGCCAGAAACCCATCACCAAGAACAAGAGCAGGTATGCTGCCTGCGACAGCCTGACTGGGTTTTTGAACAACTTTTTCTTCATTGCAAAGAAGGTAAAACGCATGTAGATGTAGTCCCGAAACCAGAAAGACAAAGTCATATGCCAACGGTTCCAGAATTCTTTGATGTTTTGCGAAATAAACGGCTTGTTAAAGTTCATTGGAGTGTGAATGCCCATAAAATAGGAAATCGACACTGCAAACAAGGAATAACCCGCAAAATCAAAGAACAAATACATACTGTAGCAGTACATGTAGGCTACTACCCACCAGGATAGTTTCAAACCGCCATTTGCCGTACCTGTAATTAAAGCAGCTCGGGTGATTCGGGGCAGCCAATAGGTACCAAAGAACCAGCCAAGAACAAATTTATATAAGAAGCCTTGAAACAGATAACGTGTTGCCAGCTCTAAATCGTTTAGATATTGATCACGCTTTGGCACCGTGTCACATTCTTTGGCAAATCTGCGGTAACGATCGATTGGCCCCGAAGAAATGGTCGGAAAGAACAGGAGAAAGCGAAGATAGGTCCCCAAGTTAAGTTCTTTAATAGCGCCATCGCGTACTTCCATCACGACCTGAACTGTCTTAAAGGTCAGATAAGAAATCCCCAGAAAAGCCAAAACTCCAGGAATTTTAGCTTGCGGAAAAGCAGTCTGTACTTTAACCAAAACCAGGGGCACAATTGCCAAAATTACAGCTAAGTAGAAAACCCAGGTTCTATTTGGACTGTTCTTACGACGACGATAATAAAGATAGCCATAAGTGACCAGCAACTGAAACAAAATATAGATGATTAAACTAACGCCCTGTTGCCACTTTTCACCATCAAAAATGAGAAACAAGAAAATTAATGAGAATACAACCTCATATATTTTTAAACGGTGACCCCAATACAGCCCGATGATAATAGGTATTAAGCCAATCATCAAATACACGAAATAATGCGGATTGGAATAAGGTTGCAAGTTAATGAAATTAGCGTTCACTACTCGTTGACCTCCTTAATGACAGCCTTAATATCAACCTTACCATTTTGCGATACCGGCAATGTTTCACGGTAAACATAACGCTGTGGAATCATATATGGCATCAGTTCTTTAGCTAAATCTGCTCTGATCATCTTAGTAATCTCTGCTTCAGAATATTGCTCTTTTACCCCATCTTTGAGTTTAATTTCGGCAACAATTTGCTTAACCGTATGATTTTGATTATATTTTGGTGCAGCTACGCCGTGATCAACCAACTTGTTCATACCAATATAGTGGTTGATTTCTTCCAGTTCAATACGATAGCCATTAAACTTGATCTGAAAATCAATTCTGCCGCGGTAAAAGAGCATATCTTGGTCAAAGAAGCCTTCATCACCTGAACGGTGACTCATATATTGGTCACCCGGTTTTTTAAAGAATGCTTTAGCTGTTTTTTCAGGGTTATTCATATAACCCTTAGAAGTACTTGGTCCAGAAATAATAATTTCGCCTTCATCAGGTTGATCACCCTTAGTTTTATCAATAATAATTTTGGTATCTGCCTTAACCTTGCCAATTGGGAGACGATCATATTTCTTTAAAACAGCATCAGTAATTTCTACCTGAGTGACTGCGACTGTAGTTTCAGTCGGACCATAGGTGTTAAAAATACGCGCTTGGGGGAATTTCTTTTTTAACGTTACCACTTCGCTATGTGGCAATTCTTCACCGCAAAACATAAAATGAGTTAAATTTGGATGATTGGCAGCAGTAAAAGTTTTATCTAAAAAACACATCTGCGCAAATGACGGCGTTGATACCCAGACATTAAATTGCAACTTAGGCAAAGTCTGAAATAACTGAGCAAAATTTTGCGTAACTTCATGCGGCAAAGCCACCAATTTACCTGCACCGACTAAAGCAGGATAAAGACTCATGACTGAGAGGTCAAATGAGTATGGCGCTTGGGACAAAAATGAAGGATGTTCTGGCAGATCAAAGTCCGTCATTTCCCAGTTGACGAAACTGAGCAAGTTATTATGACTAATTTGCACGCCTTTAGGTTTACCACTTGTGCCTGATGTAAAAATAACGTAAAAATTGTCGTCACCCTGTACATAGATGGCAGGATCAGGTTCAAAATCTCCTTTTTCTACATCAGCAGGATGCACTACTTTAATAGATGGCAAATCAATTTTCGGCAGTTCATCAATTGCTAAAATTGCTTCAGCATGAGAAACTTCCTGAATCATAACTATTCTTTCAGCATTTGAATAGCTGGCAATAGGAATATATGCATGTCCAGACTTTACACAACCAAGAAAACTGGCAATCATTTCAAAATCCTGCCCGCCCCAAATCATCACTGGACTCTTAGGAGAAAGATTCAAACTTACAATCTTGTGAGCCCATTCATCTGAACGCTTTTTTAGATCACTATACGTATTAGTTTTACCTAAATAGTCATATGCAATACGTTCAGGCTCTGCCTGAGCAACTTCGTCAATTTTTTTAATTATATTTTCAATCATATTAGTGTACCAGCTTTAAAATTCATTGTAGATAAAGTGAACAGATGTTAACCCACTATATTGATACAAATAAATCAGTACCATTAAAATGACGCAATAGATAATTGTCGTCAAAACAAACTTACCAACACGTTTAGCACGTGACTCAGTTTTTTCTTTTTTAGCCATAATTTCATATCTTTCTCAATATTAATAAAATGTACTATCGAATATAGTACTCCTAAAGATTTGCAACTAAAAAAAAGCTTTCAAACTTTTACCAAATTTAAATATTTTTCCCTATTATCCGTTATTCAGCTTACGACAATTGTTATAAGCAAAACAAAGCGGAATTAGAATTATAAAAGAGCCAAAAAGCACTGTAAGTATTAATAAGATAAAAATGTTTGTTGGTTTTAACCAGCGTTCACTTTGTGCGGTTGTCAAAATATAAACAGCAAATAAGACTGTAAAAACGAGTTCCCCTAAAAGCGTATATCCTAAAGCACCTCGACTAAACATCTGATACAGCCAAAGCCAGCCAGATGCCGGCAACAGGCAAAGCCACCCTGAAAAACGAAGCCAAAAAACGATCTTTTTACGATAATCTTGTTTTCCCATTTTTCTCCTTAAAATTTCAATTTTTTCAAATAAAGTAAAACTAATTATAACAAGGAGTTTTGCAACAAACAATTTTGTAGTTACCTAAAATTTGCATTTTGAGATTTTCGTCATACTTTTTTCACATTTTTTATTTATACTATAATTGTGATATAGGAAAGATATACATTTTTCTTATATCACACTCAACTTTTTGTTTTTCATTCATACTCCTCCAAGTATAATAATGAAAAAACCGAAATGACTTTACAGGTCATTTTCATATCTATCCCTTTCGACTCACGTGCGTTACGTGAGTTTTTCTATGCTCTTAAACAGTTCTAAAGAAATTCTTTACTCTTTTATAAGAGTTTTTCTACTTTAACTTCATATTTTAGAGATATCATTTTAAATGTAGTAAGCAATAGCAAAACTTACTACATACTCCCACTTTTTTATTTCATTCATTCTTACTCCTTCAAAGTAGATGAAAACTAACAGGCTCGCACAACTTGCGGGCCTTTTTTCTTTGTTATAGTATAAATTTAGCTACCCATTGTTCTCATTATGAAAGGTTATATTTAATGTTCTCACCCACAATAAAACACTTACTAGAAGAAAAATCAGGTTCATTCATTATTCCTGCTTCTCGCATTGCATTCGTCGAAGATGACAACCCCTTGTACCATGCTTTTATGATTCTAACCCGTGTAAAATACTCAAAAATACCAGTACTTGACCGTAAAAATCGCGTTGTTGGCTTATTAAGCTTAGCAATGATCACAGATAAAATGATGGAAACAGATAGCATTTCACTTGAGCCTTTAAATAAATTATTAGTTCGAGATGTGATGCAAACCAAATTTGATAAAATCAACTTTGTTCAGACTACATTGGAAACCCAACTCCATCTGTTAGTTGACAATGCTTTTTTGCCTGTGGTTGATGACTATGGTGTTTTCCAAGGACTATTAACCAGGCGTGAATGGATTAAAGCTTTTAATTACATTTCTCATAATTTTGAGAAAGAATATAAGGTGATTCCTATTACCAAAGATAAGCTGTTATAAAATATACTGAAAATTTATTTTTGTTTATTCCTTTTTAGTGTACTTTATTACAAATTAAGCTATAATAATCATTAATAGGGAAACACCAGTACTTTTATTTGGTAATCCAGCTATTTGGTTAATACAATGTTAAAAATTGATTTTAGTTTAATATTTATTTTTTGATATATATATATTTATTGAATATAATCATTTTACTTTCAAAATTAAATAACGCCTTGCCAAGTTAGTTAAAAAGAAGCAATGGATATTCCTTAAATAATCAGAAAAGAAGAGCACTGTTATGGCAAGTAAAACAATTTCTGCGCAATTGACATTTTTGATAAGCGCAATTATAAAAACTTGGACTTACCCAAATGATCAAGAGCTTTCACTTGAAGAGAAATCTGAATTGGTGTCCCAACTAAAGAAGCTGGCACAAAACTCAGATAATATGGAAGAAGCGGCTAAAATCACTGATGCGTTCTATAAAGACAAAGTTACTAAACGTTTTAAATCAATGGATTCCAATTTTTCCTGGATCTTTATAATATTGCAGCATGAATTGGTATCGGCTACTCGATTGCATGCCCTTCTTCTTGATTTGGCTCACGAAGAACATTTTTCAGAAAAAGGAATTGCAAAAATTAACCATTATTTTGCAGAAACTGATGATCATGGTGACAATGACAACTTTATTACAATGTCATCTACAGATATAATTGATTCTTTAGGACGGACTAAAATTTTTCATATTCAACCCTCTAAGGATGAAAATAATTTCCCTGAAATTAAAAATTCTAAATTAACGTCTAAAGCTAAGCCGACAAAAACTGAAACTCAGTTCAACAAGATTATTAAACTAAAAGATCACTAAGTTAAAGAAGGTAAAATTACCTTCTTTTTTTTATATTAATTTGCATCTAATTTAGACTTATTCTAAATTAGTGTTAAAATAGAAAACATAATAATTAGTTTAACTTACGGGAGGCTACTATTAATGAGTTTTAAACGCCAATGGAAATTTATTCTTGTATTAGCAATTGGGGTAATAGGTCTTTTTTGCCAATTCGGCTTAAAGACCAAAAGTCTTTTTCAAATAGGAAACTTGCAGTTCCCTATTCAAGCAGTATTAATCGATATTGTGGGTATCATGATGGCAATTTCCTTACTTGCCGAAATTGCCAGTGATTTTAAATCAGGACGCTATGGTGTTGATATTTTAGCTGTTATCGCAGTTGTTTCCACTATATTGATTGGTGACATTTGGGCTGAATGGATGATTTTAGTCATGATGACTGGTGGCCAAACATTAGAAGACTATGCTACTGGACAAGCAGATAAAGAATTACGCTCTCTTTTAAGCAATTCACCTACTATTGCCAACAAAATTGTGAACAGTGAACTCGTTTCTGTTGACGTTGAACAACTAAAAATTGGAGATCACGTTTTAATCAAACCAGGTGAACAAGTTCCAGTTGATGGTAAAGTAGTTAGTGGTGAATCAAGTTTTGACCAGTCATCATTAACAGGAGAATCTGTGCCGGTTGCTAAAAAAACTGGTGATGAATTAATGTCTGGTTCGATAAATGGCAGCGTAGCGGTAGAAATGGCTGTCACTAAAAAAGCGAGTGATTCTGAATATCAGACAATTGTTTCACTTGTCGAATCATCGCAGGCAAAACCGGCCAAGTTTGTAAAAATGGCTGACCGCTACGCTGTCCCATTTACCATTATTTCCCTGGTAATAGGAATCGCTGCCTGGATCCATTCGGGCAATCCGGTCAACTTTGCAGAAGTCATGGTTGTAGCTTCACCTTGTCCATTACTAATTGCCGCACCAGTTGCACTGGTATCCGGCATGAGTTCCATGTCCAAGCATCACATTATAGTTAAGTCCGGTCCCACTTTAGAAAAACTAGCTACAGCAAAAACTTTTGCTTTCGATAAAACAGGTACTTTAACTGAAAATCAGTTGGTAATTGATGAAATAATACCTGCCAATAATAGTAGTTATAGTCCAGAAACCCTGCAAAGTTACGCTACCAGTGTTGAACAACAATCTAGTCATATTATTGCTAATTCACTGGTTAATGTAGCTGATAAGAACCTTTTAAAACCGGCAACAAATATCAAAGAATCAACTGGTCAAGGTATTAGCGGCATCGTCGAGGGACATTTAGTTAAAGTTGGCAAGCTGGATTACGTTAAGCCACAAGAAAAAGCTGCAACAGTCAACGCTACTGCAGTTTATATTTCAATTGACGATAAGTATGCCGGTTACATTACATTTAAAGATCAAGTTCGTCCTGAAAGTGCTGAGACAATAGCACGTTTGAAACGTCAAAGTGGTGCACACATTATGATGTTGACAGGAGACCACAAAGATGTGGCTGATAAAATTGGCCAAACAGTTGGAGTGCACGATATACGCTATAGTTTGTTGCCCGCTGAAAAGATTGCTGCAATCAAAAATGTGCCTCAAGATCAGCGACCAGTTGTTATGACTGGTGACGGCATTAATGACGCCCCTAGTTTGTCAGCTGCTGATGTTGGCATAGCAATGGGAGCAAAAGGTGCTTCTGCTGCTAGTGAAAGTGCAGATGCAATTATCATGGTAAACGACTTATCCAAAATCAATGATGCCGTAGCAATTTCTAAACACACTATGAAAGTTGCCAATATAGATGTGTTAACTGCTATCACCATTGTAGTTATCATCGAGCTAATTGCATTTACTGGTATTATCCCTGCATTTTGGGGAGCAATTTTGCAGGAAGTGGTTGATATGATTTCTATTAGCTTGGCTCTTTTAGCAAAAACTACTCCTAAAAATCCAGAACAAACAGGAATTAGCACTACAAATTAACTTTCAAAAATATTCTTGCATTAAAAAAGCCTGATAAACTGCATTGCCTATTAAGCAGCAGTTTATCAGGCTTTTTATACGAATCCTAATGCATTAAAAATCATATGAGATAAAATTGAATAGCGCAGATCTCTGGTACTTGTGTAAACCCAGGCTAATACACAGCCTAATGCCCAATAAACCAGTATATATTTAGTAAGTCCAGGATCATGTACATATCCAAAGATAAGTCCACTGAAAAGAATACCTAACCATTTATTTAAATTCGTATTTTTGTAAAAGAAAGTGTTAAAGAAAAAGCCCCGAAAAATAAATTCTTCAAATACTGGGCCTATAAATATTACCATCACTGGAAAAAAGTTTCCTGCCTGATGAGAAAATTGATCTAAAAGATTCTGATTAGTTGAAGTTTGATCCGAATTAAAACCCAGTGCCAACTGTATGGTCGCACTAACTATAATCAACATTATTACGCCTAAAAGGGAAAGTAATATCTTCTTAAACTGCCAATGTGGTCTGCTATTATAATTACGTTCATTTCTATGTCTTAATTGCAAGCGGTATAAATAAAGCACTATTAATAAAGCTATTGTTGTAATTATCATAGTTAACAGGATAAAAGAGACATTTCCTAAATGCAGTTCTCTTCTTAACCTGTGAGGGTAAAAATAAAATTGTTGCACTACGCTATAAATTATAAAAGAGGCTATTATTGTAATTACATTCCCCAAAAAATAGAAAAAATTTTTCATTCATTTCACTCTTTTCAAACTATAAGTAAAAGCAACTTCGACCATTTTGCACAATGTCATCTTAATTTTAAAAATTTAATTTCAATTATGATGATAAGCTATTTCCTGGGAAATAACTTTATTATTCTATCATATTTTAATTTACTATGACTTTTTATTCATCTTTATTATAATAGACTTAGCTTTAAACCTAAGGTAGGATACTATGATTAGAATTTTTGAAGTATTAAATCAAAACCGTTCATTTATAATTCTTTCACTTATTATGCTTGCAACTTTTGGAGTTTTTTTAATTTCTTGGCTAAAAGAACCCAGAAGATTGCTTAATGGCATTCTTTTTACTATTTTTTTATTGGCATTTGGCGTTTGGCTGACCGTAATGATTCTATCTACCAGTTTGAGACCTCTCATTCTGACATACGAAATTCTGATAGTGTTATTTGTAGCAACAATTACTTTGCTAGCAGCTTTTTCATGGCTATTTTTTCTATGGAATGCTTATATCGTATGGAAACGTGAAAGTCATACCCTATCAAACTTATTAACTCTTTTTATTGGTATTGGAATAATCGTTGTTTGGTTAGTTGCACTAGTTGGACCTTTTAGAAATTTACCCTCTTGGGTTAGAATTTTGCTATATGCGCCAACAGCTATATTAGACTATCTTCTTTTTGTAGCGTACAACTTTTTGGTTAATTTAACCTTTTACCAAATTGTTCCTAGACAATATAACCAAGACTATTTAATCGTTTTAGGAGCGGGGCTGTCTCACGGTGAGCAAGTCACCCCACTATTAGCCAGTCGAATTAATCGTGCTATTGAATATGCTCAAAAGCAAGTCACTAAAGGACGGAAAATGCCTAAATTTATTATGTCTGGTGGTAAAGGTGGAGATGAAAAAGTTTCTGAAGCTCAAGCAATGACAGAATATGCAATAGCTCGCGGTATAGAACCAAAAGACATTTTATTAGAAGACAATTCCAAAAATACATACCAAAATATGAAATTTTCAGCCGAAGTAGCTGCAAAAGATTTCGGTAGTAAAAATTACAAGGCAAAATTTTTTAGTAACAATTATCATATTTTTAGGGCTTCTCTCTATGCAAAATCAGCTGGCCTAAATGCAAATGGAGTAGGATGCTATACTCGTCTTTACTTTCTACCAAATGCAATTGTGCGTGAATTTGCTGCAGTTTTAATTTTAAATAAAAAGCGTCATATTATCGCAATCTTATTACTTATTCTCTTCTTCTTTATTTATGCTTTATTTGACTTGACCGGTATCATTAGTTAATAAAACTGAAACTTTGTTATTTTTATTAATTAATTTTATTAAATAATGTTATTTTTATGATTATATTAGCTTTTTTAAAATAACAAGTTTGCTTATAGTTACCATGATAATAGTTATTGTAAAAAATATCTTGGATTTAGTGATTTATAAATGGTAAACTTACTGTTATTAATTAGTTGATTGGTTAATTATTTAAATAGAAGGAGAAAAAGTGAAAAAGACATGTTACAGTTAAAAAAAATATGTAAATCATATCATGTGGGAGATACGATAACTCATGCGCTTAATGATGTTTCTATTTCATTTCGTAATCAAGAATTCGTTGCTATTTTAGGGCCTAGTGGTTCTGGTAAAACCACTTTGCTAAATGTTGTTGGTGGATTAGATCGTTATGATAGAGGCGATTTAATTATTAATGGCAAATCCACTAAAAATTTTAAAGAGACAGATTGGGATGCATATCGAAATAATTCTGTTGGTTTTGTTTTTCAAAACTATAATTTGATTTCGCATCTATCTATTATGGATAATGTCGAATTAGGAATGAATTTATCAGGTGTATCTGCTACCGAAAGAAAAAAGCGGGCAGCAGATGCTTTAACTCAAGTAGGTTTGAAAGATCAAATTACTAAAAATCCTAACCAGCTTTCAGGTGGACAAATGCAGCGCGTGGCTATTGCCCGTGCTTTGGCTAACAATCCTGATATCTTGCTTTGCGATGAGCCAACAGGTGCTCTTGATACTCAAACTTCTGAGCAAATCATGAAGTTAATTAAAAAGTTGTCAAGAGATCGCTTAGTAATTATGGTTACTCATAACTCAAACTTGGCTCAGGAATATGCAACTAGAATTGTCAACTTCCAGGATGGTAAAATTTTAAATGATTCTAATCCACTCACTCCTAAGGACGAAAAAGATACTTTCAAGTTAAAAAGAACGAAAATGTCTTACTGGAATGCCATTAAGTTAAGCTTTACTAACATATTAACCAAAAAAGGCAGAACTTTACTAACAGCACTTGCATCAAGTATAGGCATTATTTCAATTGCCCTTGTTTTAGCTTTATCTAATGGCTTACAAAAACAAATAGATAATACAATGAGCAGGGCTCTTGCTAAATACCCTGTGACAATTAACCAAACTGTAACTGATACTAGTAATTCCCAGAAAAGAAATCAATCAGATAAAAATGTCAGAAATACTGGTTATATAACTGTCGAAAAAGACACTACACAGCAGTTATCACATCAAAACATAATTAGCCAAAAGTATCTTAATTATATTAAAAGCATTAATCCGAATAATGCCAACAATATTTCCTATCAACGAGGGGTCAATTTAAACATACTAACTCGTGTAGATCATAAGATCAAGTGGGTACAATTTTCACCAACTACAGATAATTCTCAAGACTTTGCTAAGTTAAGAATGCAAGTAATTAGTTCCATTGGACTGGGATCATCTGTCTTCCCTACTGCTTTAAAAAAAGGTAAGAGTAGTTTCCTTAAGCAAAATTATCAGCTTTTATCTGGCAAATGGCCCAAAAAAGCTACTGATTTAGTTATAGTAATTGATAATAAAGATAAACTAAATGTTAATATACTTAAAAAATTGGGCTTAAATGTTAAAATTGGAGATAAACTAAAATATCAAGATTTAGTTGGTCAAAAATTTAAAATAATTGACAATGACAATTACTATCAAAAACTGCCTACTGGTATGTTTATACCCCAAAAAGATAAAAGCTTTATGTATAAAAGCAGTAACACAACAACAAAAACTGTGGGTGTAATCAGACCCAAAAATGAAAACTCTATGGAATTTTTATCAACAGGAATTGCTTATAGTGATCAGTTAGCCCAGAACATTATCAAGAAGAACAAAAATTCTCAAATTGTAAAAGCTCAAATAAATTCTGATCAAAACGTTATGACAGGTCAAGACATTAATGCAAATGAAAAAAAGCAAATGTTGCAGTCAATTGGTGGTTCAACCATTCCAACGAGTATAATGATTTATCCCAATGATTTTGATGCTAAAGATAAAGTGCTTGATTATTTAGATAAATGGAATCGGGGTAAAAAAAAGAAGAAGAAAATCTTTTATACCGACATGTCAAATGCTTTAACTTCAATGACTGGCGTATTGCTTAAAGGTATTACAACTGTCTTAGTTGCACTTGCTGCCGTTTCCTTGGTAACTTCAATTATTATGATCGGTATTATAACTTATACTTCAGTTTTGGAGAGAACCAAAGAAATCGGGGTTTTGAAAGCCTTAGGTGCACGTAAGAAAGATATTACACGTGTTTTTGATGCAGAGACTTTTATTCTTGGAATTTTTTCCGGTCTTTTAGGTATAGGTCTTGCTTGGCTACTAGTCTTTCCTCTTAATAGTATACTGTACGCTATTACTGATTTAGTTAATGTTGCCCAACTTAATCCAGTACATGCCTTAATATTAATTTTTATTTCAACAGTGCTAACAATACTTGGCGGGCATCTGCCAGCACGTATGGCTGCTAAAAAAGATGCTGCTATTGCTTTAAGAAGCGAATAAAACAAATTTAAAAAGTTTAATTAATGTTACATGTGAAACAAACATTAGTTAAACTTTTTATTTACCAAAAACAATGGCTGCTATTATTATCAAGTTTATTGACAAATTGGCATATACCAATTTATAATTGAGATAACAATTATGGAGGGGCAAATAAAATGAAAGTTATTATCTCAAGTGACAAGACTAACGGCAGTAAAAAAGGTTTTGAAATATTTAAGAATAGTATTAACAGTGGCAGTAAAGTTATTGGGTTAGCAACTGGATCAACTCCTGTGACTCTCTACCAGGAGTGGACTAAGAGCAATCTAGACAATAGTAGTTTAATTAGTATTAACCTTGATGAATATGTAGGTTTAACTCCTGATAATGATCAAAGCTATCACTATTTTATGCAAAAAAATCTGTTTGATAAAAAGCCATTCAAGCATTCATATGTTCCTGATGGTATTAAAGCTATTAAAGATCCAGAAGGAACTTCTGCTGACTATAATAAAATTATCGCTGAAAATCCGATTGATATTCAGCTATTAGGCTTAGGCCAAAATGGCCACATTGCGTTTAACGAACCAGGTACATCATTTGATTCTGTTACACACGAAGTACAATTAACAGAGAACACTATTAAAGCCAACTCTCGTTTCTTTAATAATATTGGCGAAGTACCTAAATCAGCAATTTGCATGGGTATTGCAAATATTATGTCTGCCAAAGAAATCGTCATTATGGCTTTTGGTGATAATAAAGCTGAAGCTGTTCAAAAGATGGTTGAGGGTCCAGTAACTGAAGAAGTCCCAGCTTCCATCTTGCAAAAGCATAAAAATGTAACTCTTATTGTTGATCAAGCTGCAGCAAGCAAGTTAAGTACAAATTACAACAATTAATTAACTCAAATTATATTCAAAAAGCGGTGCATTAAAGCATCGCTTTTTTTGTGTACTATTTCGCATGCTGTTATTGTATACATATGGTGCATATTGTTAGTCTGTTAAAATAATCCGTATTATTATTAAGGTGAACCATGAGAGGATGGTGATAAGTTGAAAAGGAGTAAAAAATGGCTATTGGTATTATGCATGTTGTTACTGCTACCTTTGCCTTGTTACTTAATATGGGAAACCAGTAGTTTTTGGCAAAAATATTTAAAGATTAAATTACCGCATTTAGGTTCTCTTAATCCTATATTTGCCTGGTATTTAATTGGTATCAGTCTAATTGTTTTTATAATACTAATTGTTAGTTTAATTGTCATCCTATTCTGGCCAGTCCAGAGAAACTTTAATTTAATTCATAAACGTGATGGTCAAGTTAAGGTTACTTCAAAAGCCATTAATAGCTATGTAATGAATTCACTTGCTGACTTGCCTTATTTAAATAATGCAAAAGTTAGTTCCAAACTTACGAAACACCGGATTAAAATTAAAATTGGCGGAGATCTTGGTCCAGGTGAAAACATTGCTGCCCTACTTGATGATTACCTTGAAGAATTAAAAAAGAACCTGAAGCAGTTGCTAGGAATTGAACAAAAACCAAAAATTAAAATCAAGTTTATCAATTATCACAAAGGAGATAAACCTGAAAAGCGCGTTCAATGAAGGAGGTCAAAATGAAAGAAGAATATAAAAAATACCTCCCAGAAATAAGCGGTGCTGTAATTGGTGTGTTACTGGCATTTTGCTTTTTGGTACTGGGATTTTTTAAAACTATTTTCGTAATCGTGATGTTAGTCTGCGGCTTTTTAGTTGGACATTACTGGCCGGTATTCAAAAAAATGTTACAGAATAAATAATTTATATAAGGAGTATATGCAATATGGTACAATCAAGTTCAAATCAAGGTAGTTCAAAACCAGAAGTTAAAGGTGACTTAAAATACGATTCAAAAGTAATTCAAAAAATTGTTGGCATTGCTTTATCAGATATTAAAGGTTTGTTAACTGTTAACGGTGGCTTTTTCTCAAATATCGCTGATAAAATTGTCAACAGCGATGATGTCACTTCAGGCGTAAATGTTGAAGTTGGTAAAAAACAAGTAGCTGTTGACATTGAAATTGTTGCAGAATATGGCGTTGATATTACTAAGCTATACGATCAAATAAAGCAAAAAATTCAAGAAAAAGTTAAAGAAATGACCGGTCTTGATACTGTTGAAGTTAACGTCACAGTAGTTGATATTAAAACTAAAGAGCAACACGAAAAAGATTCTGTCAGCTTACAAGACCGCATCACTGGAGCTGCTCAGGATACAAAGGAAAAAATTACCGATCAAAAAGACAAAGTTCAAGATAAAGCCGAAGAAAAGAAAAAGGAATCTAAAGAATCTAGAGTTAAATAGTATTTTCAATCTCAATCGACAAATTTATGTGGCAGATTCTAGAAAAAGATCATAATACTTACACAAAAAAGGCAAACCTCAATTTTGATGGTTTCCCTTTTTTTATTTATCCTGAATTTTAGGTAAACCTAATTATCTGTTTGATTTGTTTTCATTAACCATACTTATTAGTAGGTGTTTTTGTTTTTACCAATCTCGAAAATAGGCTTCACCAGCTTATTTAATTGGTTGTTAAAAGATGTATCATTCTATCATCCCAATTCAATCACTTGATCAAATTGCTTTTTGATTTCCGGTCGCAAGTGATGAGAAATGTAGACTAAAGTGATGTTGTCCAAATCAAGCAGACTTTGTTCAATTTTCTGGCCATCTTTTTCATCTATTGCTGAAGTAATTTCATCGGCTAAGATAACTTGCGGATTATTAAGTAACTGTCGTGCAAGCGCAATTCGTTGCTTTTGACCACCTGAAATATTATTACCAGCGTGTTTTAAAACAGTGTCAAGACCGTTGGCACTGTCAGCAACAAACTCTTCGAGACCGGCACGCGTAATTGCAGCATTAACTTCTTTGTCAGTTGTCTTCCGATCTAAAGTGATGTTATAACGCAGGCTGCCGTCAAAAATATAGGCAGACTGGTCAACGTAAGCAATCTGCTTGTGCAGCGAACTAAAATTAAGTTCGCTGTATTCATCATTATCCCAAGTCAGCGAACCTTGGTAGCCTGTTAACAAACCACCAATTAATTTTACGAGGGTTGATTTACCACAACCAGACGGACCAACAATGGCCACTCGTTCCCCTCGCTTAACGCTGCCGGCAACATTTGTTAAAATAGGTCTGTCATTATTGGGATAGCTGAATGAAAGATTGCTAAATGCAATTTGCTGGGTCAAAGGAGCAACATTCTTATCCCCAGTTTTTTCCTGTGTATTAGCCAATTTATTATATTTGTCAAAAATAGGCTGAACTGCCCGAATTGAAGTTAGATCAATACTGATTTCTGTCAAGCTGCCAAAGACATTCCCGGACATTGAACCAACAATTAAAATAGCACCAATTGGAACCTGATTGTGAAAGGCCAGATATCCGGATTCAACAGTTAAAATAGTTTGAGCAGATACACTAATCAGGTTAATCAGTGCATTAGAAAAGGACATTTCTGTAATGTAATTAACCCGAGCCTGTCCGGTCTTATCTGATACCGCAAGAACTATTTTATTGAGCAATTTTTGCTGACCAAGTGTGAGCAGGTTGACAAAGCCCTCAAGAACATCGGTTATTTTTGACGTTAATACCTCATTTTGCTTGCTTTGTTTTTGCGATAATTCCTCCAACTTTTTCTTAAAAAGACGGGGAAATAAAATCATAATAACAGCAAAAACCAAAGTGGTTACAAATAAGAGTGGATGGTAAAAAAACAGGATGACACTGGCAATAATGCCTAGGAGTGCGCTGCTAAATGTTTGCTCTAAACTGAAAAAGCCATCTTGATTAATTTGGTTTATATCGTTAGTAAACCAGGAAACATAATCAGCTTCCGTGTGTTTGTTAAAACCTTCATACTCTTGACGACCAATTATATGAGCTAATGCGCTCCTAATGGAATTATCGACAGCCTTGATGATTACAGCGGAATACCGTGAACTACAAAAAAAGAAAATCAGAAAAAAGCCCCAGCTAAGCAAGTTTAAGCCTGTATCAACAATAAAGCCGTTTAAATTATGCTGAGTCAAAGCAGTAAGTGCATTACCTTTAAAAATGCTGGCAGCAGTTTGTGCTACATTCCGGCCAAAATAGAAAATGGCCAGAATTACATACATGCCTGAATTACGTTTAATGTAGGTCCAAAGCGAAAATTTTGTTATAGTATCGTCCATGATTTACTTCCTGTCAAAACATCTATTTTTAGAGCTAATACTAAAATGACATATCTTCCTGAGAGAAACAGTTTGCAAAGAACATTAATCTTTGACCTATTTCAAAGCTGCAGGCTCTCAAATAATTTAATTATTGTGGGCTTTAGCATCCCTTCTAAAAATCCCCTAAGTACCAATTACGGCATGAAACATACTAATTTGCCCTTTTTATTTGACGTATTTTCTACTATCTTTATAATTTATTTATCATTTTATGGCTTTTATAATATAAAAGCAATCTATTTTTAATTTTTATATTTAGAATTATTTCTTGGCAACAGTATATAAATAGTGCAACTGCTTTATATTCTTAAAAAAATTTTGTTTCATAGTTGAGATATCATTATCATGTTTTAATTGAATTAAATTATACAACTGCTTTCAGCTTCGTTTGCTTTAACAATAAAAAAGCTAAATGCAAGCTGTACGGCTTGCTATAGAATAAATATTTCCATCATGCTCTAACTCTATTGCAAGTTAATAACTATTAGTTTAATTTTGAGGATTTATTTTAGTTTCACGTGTAACACAGTTTAAAATCATAAGTTCAAATTTTCAATTTTGACAATATCTACAACTTTTTACTTCTGTATTATACAAAATCACTTGACTTTTTCACTACAATTTAAATTTACTTTTTCCTTGTCTACCACTATATCTCGTATTAAACTAAATAAGAATCTATATATTGTATTTAAGAAAGAACGTGATCCAAGTTATTGTTTTAAGTGGGCCAATTGGAGCCGGTAAATCCAGTTTAACTAGTATTTTAGCTGAGCACTTAGGTACACAAGCCTTTTACGAGGGAGTTGATAATAATCCTGTTCTTCCTTTATATTACCAAGACATGAAACGCTATACTTTTTTGCTCAACATCTACTTGCTTAACCACCGTTTAGCACAAATTAACCAGGCAATTCTAGAAAAAAACAGTGTTTCTGATCGTTCGATTTATGAAGATGCACTATTTTTCAAAATGAATGCAGATAGTAAAGTGGCAGACCCTACTGAATTTAAAATATATGATAGTTTGCTAGAAAATATGATGGAAGACACTCCGGGCAATCCTAGCAAAAAACCCGATTTACTAATCTACATTCATGTTTCCCTGGATACTATGCTTAAGCGCATTAAAAAACGTGGACGTTCATTTGAGCAAATCAGTACTGATCCCAGTTTAAAAGATTACTATGCCAGGCTAATTAAGTATTACGAGCCTTGGTACGAAAAATATGATGCATCTCCCAAGATCAAAATTGATGGCGATAAATATGATTTCATTTGCGATGAAGATGCCAAAAAAGAAGTTTTAAGTCAAATTGATGACAAGTTGCATGCAATAGGCAATTTAGAATAGAGAAGGAACGTGATGACAGTTATTGTTTTAAGCGGGCCAATTGGAGCCGGTAAATCCAGTTTAACCAGTATTTTAGCTAAGTATTTAGGAACTAAACCTTTTTATGAAAGTGTCGATAACAATCCTGTATTGCCACTTTTTTATGCTGATCCTAAAAAATATGCATTTCTACTCCAAGTGTTTTTCCTAAACACTCGTTTTCGTAGTATCAAGGATGCATTAACCGATGATAATAACGTTCTTGATCGTTCAATTTATGAAGATGCTCTTTTCTTCCAAATGAATGCAGACATTGGTCGGGCTACTAAAGAAGAAGTTGATACATATTATGAACTGCTCAATAATATGATGGGTGAACTTAAGCACATGCCAAAGAAAAATCCTGATTTGCTTGTTCATATTAAGGTTTCATATGACACTATGATTAAAAGGATTCAAAAACGAGGACGTCCTTATGAACAGCTGAGCTACGACGCAACGCTGGAAGATTACTATAAGAGACTTTTGCGTTACTACAAACCCTGGTATGAAAAATACGATTACTCTCCTAAAATAGAAATAGATGGTGACAAACTAGACTTCATTACTGATGATCATGCTAGAGAAATTGTACTAGATCAAATCGTTGCCAAGTTAAAAGAAATGGGCAAACTACCTAAGTCTTGGGACAAGTCTACAGCTATTCAAATCGAGCAACAATAAATCATTTTAAAGAGTCATTAGCTACAGCTAGTGGCTTTTTTCATGTCATGCTTATTAAACTAACTATCAGCAAATTACAAATTTCTATATTAATTAAATAAAATTTCGAAAACTATGTTATGATTAAAACATATATTTTTTCACATATTTTTTTAATCAATTTATATAATTTAGCTGGTATTAAAAGAGTTGCCCTATTAGTCTCTCTAATCAAATTAATTTCAGTAAAAAGGAGAAAAAATGAACTATATCCTTTCAATTATGCCCTCTTTAATTTCAGGTGCAAAGATGACATTAATTTTATTCTTTTGGACTTTGATTGTTTCTATTCCTTTGGGAATTATAGTCAGCCTAGGCTTGCTTTCGCATTTTAAGCCCTTAAGGTTAATCTTAAAATTTTACATTTGGATTATGCGGGGTACCCCTCTTTTGCTGCAATTAATTTTTATTTTCTATGGTTTGCCTATAGTCGGCATCATTTTTGAACGCTATGATGCAGCACTTTTCGCTTTTATTTTAAACTATACGGCATATTTTGCTGAGATATTCCGTGGTGGCTTTCAATCAATCCCTGTAGGTCAATACGAAAGTGCTCGCGTTTTAAGATTAAATTACTGGCAAACAATGACCCATATTATTATTCCTCAGGTCAGCAAAATAGTTATACCTTCAATTGGCAATGAAGTGATCAACTTAGTTAAAGATACTTCTTTAGTCTATGTCATTGGTTTGGGTGAACTCTTACGTGCTGGCAATGTTGCTACAGCAAGAGATGTAACGCTAATTCCTTTAGTGATAGTCGGTATAATATATCTATTAATGACAGGTATCGCATCATTTTTGCTGAAAAAAATTGAACACAATTTTGCAAAGTGGAAGTAAATTAGGGGAAACAATACTATGTTAGAACTTAAAAACATTACTAAAAAATTTGGCTCTCGTACGATTTTAAACAAGTTAAACTTAACTATTCCTGACAGACAAATTTTAGCCATTGTAGGACCATCTGGAGCAGGAAAAACTACTTTGCTGCGCTGCTTAAGTGGTTTAGAAAAAATTGATTCCGGTGATTTTTTGTGGGATGGGCAAAAGTTTGACCCAGCCGCTCCTGATAGCAAAAGTCATATTATCGGAGTAGTTTTTCAAAGCTATGAGCTTTTCCCCAATTTAACTGTAATCGAAAATATTACTTTGGCACCAACACTAGTTTTAAAAGAAAGTACAGATCAGGCACAAGCCCGTGCGCGAAAATTGCTTAAACAACTAGATTTAATTGGTAAAGAACAGCTCTATCCCTATCAGCTTTCTGGAGGTCAGCAACAAAGAGTAGCTATTGTACGTGCTCTAGCAATGGAACCCCATATTCTATGTTATGACGAACCCACTTCTGCTTTAGATCCTGCTTTAAGAACAAAAGTCGGAGAAATAATTTTAAAACTTAAAAATAATAACAACATGACGCAAATTATTGTCACTCATGACATGGAATTTGCCAGTCAAGTGGCTGATCAGGTATTCAAAGTAAAAGCATTAGATGATAAGAAGGTAATATAAGTGAAAACAAAGCGCCTCTTAGCCCTCATAACAACGCTCATCTGTACTTTATTTATCTCTGCCTGCAGTGGCATATCAGTTAATAGAAAAGCTAATGCAGTTGACAACTGGTCTCTTATAAAGCAACGCGGCTATGTTACAGTTGGTGTAGATGATACTTTTGTGCCCATGGACTTTAGACAAAAAAATGGTCAGTTAATTGGTTACGACGTTGATCTCGCAAATGCTGTTTTTAAACAATATGGTATTAACGTCAGTTTTCAAACAATTGACTGGTCCATGAATACTACCGAATTAAAAAACGGCACAATTGATCTTATATGGAATGGTTTTAGCAAAAACCCAGAGCGTGAAGCTAAGGTAAGTTTTAGTAAAACTTACCTATATACTTCTCAGGTATTAGTAAGTCTTAAAAAGAATAAAATTAATACCATTGCCGCAATGAAAAATAAGACTTTGGGCGTTCAAACTGGCTCTTCCGGCTATAATGACGTAATGAAATATCCGAAAGTTTTTAAAAATCATATTAAAAATCAGGATCCTATCCTTTATGATTCCTTCACTAATGCATTTATAGATCTAAATGCAGGTCGCATCCAAGGCTTGCTGATAGATAGCACCTATGCAAATTATTACATTTCACGGCAAAAACACCCGGAAAACTTTACTGAGATCGAAAGTCCTTTTCCAAAAGAAGAATTTGGTGTAGGCATGAGAAAAAGCGACTTAACCTTGCATAAGAAAATCAATTATGCCTTAGAAAAGCTGGCAAAAAATGGCACTTTAACAAAGATTAATCACAAATGGTTTGGTAACAAAGCTGAATCCCCTTTACTTCAAACAAAAAAGGATTAATTTAAATTGTCAAGTATTGCAGCTATTCCATCGTGATTGTTATCTAAAGTAGTTTTAAATTTCTTTTTCAAATCTTGTGGTGCATTCCCCATTATTACAGGATGACCAACTGATTGAAGCATTTTTTCATCATTATAATTATCTCCAAAAGCCCAGCACCTTTTTAGTTCTATGCCAAAAGACTGGGCTATTACTTTTGCTCCCTGACCTTTAGAAACTCGTTTAACAACAACCTCTAACAAATTTGCGGCAGATTTCACTATATAGAATTCTGGATAAAGCTTTCTGAGTTCCTTTTGAGTATCATCTAATAAGCTTGGTGTTCCCATGAGCAAAATTTTATGTACATTTTCAAGACGTTTTATTTCAGTAATTGAACTGGGTTGTGCTCTAAATTTAACAATTTTTTCTTCATTTTCAACCAAATCATTATTATTACCTGGGAAATAATACCAATTATCACCGCTATAAACATTCCACACCACGCCATTATTCTGACGTTCTATATAAGTACAAATGCTTGCAGCTTTTGAAGAGGACATAAAATGCGAATCAAGAATGTGACCTTTCTTATCCAAAACCAAAGCTCCATTGTAGGCAACCATCGGACATGACCTGGTAATTTCTCCCACAACGGACATAATTGCCTTAGGCATCCGTGCAGAAACTGGTACAAACACATTGCCTTTAATAAGTTGATTACGAATAGCAAGTTTAGTCTTCAGTGTAACTTCTTGCTTTGAGTTGATTAATGTGCCGTCTATATCCGAAAAAATTAGTATCCCCATTTTTTCTCCTTACAGGATGCAGAATCCTTTACTGATTTATGTTTATTTTACCGATTAAAGTATTAGTTGGTCAATTTAACCAGAAGGGCTTTTATTAGAAAATTGTATTTATTTTACTATATTTTACACATATAATTCGTATTTACATTGTTTTAAATGAATGATAAACTGTTAAAGGCGTTAGATTTAATATAAAACGCGAACAATATTTTTGGGAGAGGTTAGATGAACTTTATAAAGAGTTATTTTCAACTCGATAAGTATAAGACTAATGTAAAAATTGAATTTCTTGCTGGATTAACAACTTTTATCAGCATGTCATACATTTTATTTGTTAATCCCAGTGTTCTGGGAGCCAGTGGCATGGATAAAGGAGCAGTCTTCACAGCAACTGCCTTAGCTAGTGCCTTGGGTACTGCAATAATGGGAATTGTTGCCAATTATCCTATTGGAGAAGCACCAGCCTTAGGAATCAATGCGTTTTTTGCTTATACCGTTTGCGTAGGCATGCATGTTTCATGGGAAACAGCCTTAGCTGCTGTTTTTGTCGCATCTATCATCTTTATTTTAATTACTATGTTTAAGCTACGGGAGATGATAATTAACGCTATTCCTTCCGATCTAAAATTCGCAATTTCTTCCGGAATTGGTTTGTTTATCGCTTTTTTGGGAATGCAAGACGGTGGCTTAATTGTAGCAAACAAATCAACTTTGGTTGGTTTAGGATCTCTTCATGATCCAGCCGTTTGGATTACTATTTTTGGCTTAATTGTTACTGTTGTTTTAATGATCTTAAATGTGCCCGGTGCTATTTTTATTGGAATGGTTTTAGCAGCTATCTTTGGTGTAGTTACAGGACAAATTTCTTTACCAACTAAAATAATTTCTGTTGCTCCAAGCATTGCCCCATCATTTGGTCAAGCAATTTTTCATGTTAAGGACATTAATACTTTACAGATGTGGGTTGTTGTCCTTACTTTTCTTTTAGTAACATTCTTTGATACTGCTGGGACCTTAATTGGTCTAGCTCAACAAGCTGGCTTTATGAAAGACAATAAGATGCCCCGCGTAGGCAAAGCATTGGCTTCAGACTCCACTGCTATGATGGTTGGTTCAGTTCTAGGAACCTCACCAGTAGGTGCATTTGTCGAATCTAGTGCCGGTATTGCAGTTGGTGGTAGAACAGGCTTGACAGCTGTCTTTGTAGCAATTTTCTTTTTAATTTCAATGATATTCAGCCCTCTCTTAGGGTTATTTACTACTCACGTCACCGCTCCGGCACTAATTATCGTTGGAGTTTTGATGGCTCAAAATACTGCTCATATCCAGTGGGATAAAATGGAAATTGCCGTTCCTGCCTTCTTAATTTTAATCGGTATGCCTTTAACTTATTCAATTTCAGACGGTTTAGCTCTAGGTTTAATAACATATCCTATTTGTATGGTTGCCGCTAAGAGAATAAAAGAAGTTACACCAATGATGTGGATACTTTTCTTCGTATTCATTGTGTTCTTATGGGTATTAAATTTTTAAACTTACTAATTGTTTTAAACGAATAATATGGTAAACTAAGCAAATATAAGGGTGTTTATCCGCCTAATATATTTGCTTTTTATTTTGAAGGGAGTCCTTTATGAAGACGATAGATTATAAAAAATTTATATTGCCACTATTGTTTGGTCTTATTATCTGGTTTACGACCCCAATTCGTCCTGCTGGAGTATCAGTTCAAGCCTGGCATATGCTGGCAATATTTATTGGAACTATCATTGGTTGTATTACGTTACCAATAGCTATTAGCGGTGTTACTCTAATAGGCTTTACTCTTACAATTTGCCTTGGGCTTGCACCCCTTGCCGACAAAGTTGTTAACGGTAAAGTTGTTGCAAAAGGTGCCATTGACGCATTCTCTAATTCATCTGCTTGGCTAATCGTTATGGCTTTTATGATTTCACGTGGTATTGTAAAAACCGGCTTAGGTCAGAGAATTGCTTTATATTTTGTTAAATGGTTTGGTCATAAATCCTTAGGCTTAGGCTATGCTATTGGTGCTATTGACTTAATAGTTTCTCCTGCAACTCCTTCAAACGGTGCTAGAGCAGGTGGCGTAGTATATCCATTAATTCAATCATTAGCAAATACATTTGACTCTAAGCCCAATGACCCATCACGTAAAAAGATGGGGGCATACCTGACTTTTACGGAATTTCAAGTTAACATTATTACTTCATCATTATTTATGACTGCGTGCGCACCCAACTTAATCGCTGTTGCACTTGCTGGTAAAGCAGGCGTGACTCTTAGCTGGATGCCATGGTTAATGGCCAGCATTGTTCCTGCAGCAATCTGTTTACTCGTTGTACCATATTTTGTTTATAAACTTTATCCGCCAGAAATTAAGGAAACTCCTAACGCTAAGGAGTGGGCTGATGGTGAATTGGCAAAAATGGGTAAACTTACTTTGCCTGAAAAATTAATGGCAGTTATTTTTGCAATTACATTAGTACTCTGGATGCTTTCCAGTACTCTAGGAATAGATGCTACATTAATTGCATTCATTTCCGTTTCACTTTTACTTCTTACAGGTGTATTAGCACCTAAAGACTTGCTAAGTGAAACCGGAGCTTGGAACATTTTGATCTGGTTATCTATTTTAGTATTCATGGCTGAAAAACTAACTCAATTTGGTTTGATTGGGTGGATATCAACTAGTATTTCCAGTGCAATGAAAGGTCTCAACTGGCTATTAGTTTTAGTAGTTTTAGCACTTGTTTTATTCTACACTCATTATTTGTTTGCAAGTGCTACAGCTCACAATTCAGCAATGTACCTGCCACTTTTAACTGTAGCTATTTCAGCTGGAGCACCTAAATTACTAGCGGCTCAGTTCTTAGCACTGTTTTCAGCAATCATGGGATCTACTACTCATTACTCCAGTCCTGCTGCATCAGTTTTAGCTTCTTCCGGCTATGTAAAACAAGATGAATGGTGGAAATTGAGTTTTATATTCGGTATCTTCTATATCTTAGTTTATGGCATAATCGGATTAGCTTGGATGAAACTAATTGGTATGTGGTAAACTGATAAAGCAAATCTGTACAGATTTGCTTTTTTTATTTCCCCGGAAATATTCTTTGCTTTACATGGCTTTTCTGAATTAATAAGTTATATACTAGATATATTAGTTCTTTATAATTTAAATATTTTTGGAGGAAAAAATGACGACATTAGACAAAGTCTTTCATTTAAACGATGCTCATACCACTGTTAAACGTGAATTAGTAGCTGCACTAACCACATTTGTCAGTCTCTCCTACATCCTTTTTGTTAACCCTAATATTTTGCACGCAGCAGGTATTAATAAGGGGGCAGCCTTTACAGTTACCGCAGTTTCAATTGCAATTGGTTGCTTTATTATGGGTCTAGTTGCTAATTACCCTGTAGCCTTAGCTCCTACACTAGGCAGTGCTGCATTTTTTGCCTACAATGTTTGTGGTGGAATGCATATTAACTGGCAAACAGCCTTGGCTGCTGTTTTAGTGGCCTCTATTTTGTTTATTTTGATAACGGTCTTGAAATTGCGCGAAATAGTAGTTGATGCCATCCCGCAAGATTTGAAATATGCCATCTCAGCTGGAATTGGTTTATTTATCGCATTTATAGGTTTACAAAATGGCAAACTAATAGTCAATAGCGATTCAAATTTAGTTACTTTGGGCAAGTTTAATTCACCAGCCGTTTGGATTACCCTCTTCGGCTTAACCTTAACAGTAATTTTAATGGCAATGAATATACCCGGATCAATTTTTATTGGCATGGTAGTAACTGCCGTATTCGGAGTTATTATTGGCCAGGTTGCAGTCCCCAAAGGTATTATAGCCAGTGCGCCAAGTATTGCACCTACTTTTGGTCAAGCTGTTTTTCATTTAAAAGACATTAATACCCCTCAGTTATTTATGGTGGTTTTGACGTTCTTATTAGTTACATTTTTCGATACTGCTGGTACTCTGATTGGCATGACTGAACAAGCGGGTATGGTTGATGAAAATGGTAAAATTCCCCGTATTGGAAGAGCCTTTATTTCCGATTCACTGGCAATGGTCGAAGGAGCTGTCTTAGGAACTGCTCCACTTGGAACTTCTGTGGAATCCAGTGCGGGAATTGCCATGGGTGGCCGTACAGGATTAACAGCAATTTTTGTAGGAATCTTTTTCCTGATTTCAATGATTTTTAGTCCACTTTTGGCAGTTATCCCTACTACTGTTACTGCTCCAGCATTAATTATTGTTGGGGTGCTCATGGCAGGCAACCTGAAGAAAATTGACTGGGATAAGTTTGAAATTGCCCTTCCAGCGTTTTTGACGGTAGTTGGTATGCCATTAACTTACAGCATTTCAGACGGTTTAGCTTTAGGCATGATTGCTTATCCGATTACTATGATCGCTTCTAAACAGGCCAAGAAAGTTTCACCAATGATGTATGTTCTATTAATCGTATTTGTCCTCTTTTTCCTGATCACAAATATGTAAGAATATCTGTCTAATTACAAAGGTCACTTTTTGAAGTGACCTTTTTGTTTATACTTAATTGATAAATTACACTTTATTTTTTATTTACTTGCTATTATAATTCATAAAAATATTTACATTTTATTCTTGAAAGAAGGTAAATTATCATGTCTAACACTAAGGAGAAATGGTTCAGCCGCTATATTGGCACTATTACGTTCTTTGTTGTTGCTTTATTAACTAGTTTTAATTCTAGCTTTTTCCCTTATTCAATTGCTGGAAGACTCTACGCCATTTTGTGGTTGGTCACATTCAGCTTTTTGATATTTGCCTGCGAATATTTGATTAATCACACTAACCTTGATAATAAAAATACTGCAAAAGCAGTAGTAAATTTTAGTATTTGGCTACTTGCAGCCTTAGTTTTAGTTATATTTATTTTAATTTTTTAAAAATGAACTTTTGCTTTTAATTCATTTTAGGTTATTTTTGCACGAATCGTCAAAATTTGTTATGTTAAGTAGCAGTTAATTCATTCAATGAAAGGGAAGTTGTAAAGTAGATTAAGTAGCTCGTATTTAGTCTATTATCATGAAAGAAAAAAAGACAAAAACAATTAAAAAAGATTATAAAAAGGCACCTCTTTCAAAAGTTCATTTACGCATAATGACTGCCATTGCTTTAGGGCAATTTACTTGTGGCTTTTCATTAGGAATTACTGGCGTAGCTATGAACAGTGCCGCCAAGTACATTCAAATTAGTAATATGTGGACTGGTTTGATTGGAGCTGGTGGTTTGATTGGTTTATCCAGCAGTGCTCTGATTGGACGCTTATCCGATAAAATTGGCCGAAGTCAATTATTGATGAGCAATATGTACGTTTTGGCCATTCTTTCTCTTTTTCATCCTCTGACAACCAGTCTTTCTTTAACATTTCTAATCAGGATTGGCATTGGACTGATGATGGCGATTGATTATACTGCTGGAAATGCTCTATTGACTGAATGGCTGCCTAAAGGCGAAGACAGCAAAAGGCAGAGTCATTTGTTAATCTATTGGGTTTTAGGCTTCATTGCCTCATACTTAACCGGTACATATTTGGTAGGCTATGGTAGTCATACCTGGCAGATCATTTTAGCAACAGGTGCTATTCCAGCATTGATTACTGCACTCTTTCGCAGCCTATTTCCATTGCCACCTTCACCCGGATGGCTTGCCAGCAAAGGTAAAATTAAAGCCGCTAACAGACTTATTGGTAGAATACTAGGTCATAAATGGGGCATCTCACGTCACTTTAAGCGTTCCAAAAAGGCTGGACAAACTTCATGGACAGTTCTTTTTAGTAAAAAATACTTACGCAGTACATTAGTGGGAGGAAGTTTTTATGCCTGCCAAACCTTTGCATTTTTTGGGATTAGTATTTTCCTACCAATTCTTTTGCAAGGCATGGACATTAGCAATCCTAAAGTTTCAGGAGATTTATACAATGTCAGCATGCTAGTTGGAATATTTTTAGGGATTTATCTTTTTAATCACCTCAGTCGCCGTTTGTTTTTAATCAGTAATTTTCTATTATCTGCACTATTAATAGGAATTCTAGCATTAATGCCTCATGTTTCTTCTTTAGTTAAAATAGTTATTTTTTCAATTTTTGCAGTCATTTTATCTTCAGGTTTGGTACTTGATTATCCTTATCCTACAGAATTATTTGACACTAAAGTTCAAGCAAGTGGCGTGGGAACTTGCATTACAATTAGTCGCATTGGCGCTGCTGCCGGTACATTTTTATTGCCAATTTTAACAGAACTTGGTGGACCCAACTTAGCAATGCTTGTTTGTGCTTGCGTTCTCTTTGTTGCTTTTGTTATTTGTTTAATCTGGGCACCAGAAACTTCACCTAAATATCTAAAAAAATAAAATTTGATATGATAAAAAAGCTAATAGATCACGTTTAAAAACGTAGATTTATTAGCTTTTAAAATTGTTATAAAAATGGAAGTTTATCTAATGATTTTCTTTACACCATTTAGCCATCATATTCTACTTTTTGCATTCGTTTTATCTGACTAAAAACATGTCCTCGTTGCCCAGCATCAAGAGTTAAAACCAAAGAATCACCTGCTTTAATTATAGACTGGCCATTGGGAACTACATATTGACCATCACGATATATTGCCTTAACCAATGTATGTTTAGGCCATTTCACCTGCATAATTTCTTTACCTGCTAATTGACTGTCCTCATAAATCGGCACAGTCAGTTGATCTGTTTTACCAGATATCACAGGAACATGATTTTTACTTTTCGACGACATTGCACGAGCCAAGGTACCGTAAATTGGGTCACCATTCAGGAGCATATCAACCAAAAGTGCAATAAAAGCTACAACTGCTAGTGGCATTAAATGAAGTAACGATCCTACCATTTCAGTAATTAACATTATTGCCGTGAAAGGAGCACGAATTACAGCTGCAAAAAATCCGGCCATTGCAAAAATAATCAAGTTTATCACTAATTTTGCCGGCAATAAATGTAATTGAACTAATATAAGACCGTAACTGGCACCAATCACAGCACCCATTGTTAATATGGGCAAGAAAATACCACTTGGTAGTCCTGAATCATAAGAAATAATGGAAAAAATAATTCTAACAATGAAGAAAAACAATAGTAATCCAACTATTTTCCAGCTACTATGACGAATAATACGTGGCAGCGCTAAAATTAAACGATTACCAGGTCCAGTGATTAAGGGCAAAAAATAAGCGATCGGAATTAATAGTGTCAGTGGAATTAATCCATACAGCCAACTTGGCAAGAAAGTAATTTTTGCGTATGTCTTTTTCCCTTTAAATAAACCAACTTTATATAGATGACCCGATAAGCCTAAAATCAAACCTAAGACAAGTAAGTAGCCATATAGTTTTACTGGAAAACTATGGCGATAAACAAGAGACAATGACGGTTTTTGACCAAAAATATTTGAAACAACAAAATCCGACACTAAAGCACCTGCAAGTGCATTTAACCAAATTCGTGGAGAAAAATTATGAAAAACTTCTTCAAGTACAAATAAAGCACCACTTAATGGGGCTCCAAAAGCTGCAGCTAATCCACTAGCGGCTCCTGTCGCTAACAACACCCTAGAATTTGTTTTTGACTCCTTAGTGGCCTCTCCAATGCCTTGACCGATAGTTGAACCTATTTGTAAAGAAGGCCCCTCAGGGCCTAAAAACAAGCCTGTGCTGATTACCAAAATGCCACCAATAACTTTACGCCACAATGTGGGCCACCACTTTAAAGTTAAATTTCCTGCAAGTTGCAATTTAACTTCAGGAATGCCCGATCCACCAACATGAGGATACTTTTTAACAAAATAACCGGCAATTAATCCTACTAAAGCAAGTCCAATAACAATCGGGATGAACCATAATGCATTCTGATGTGCCACGTGAAACAAATTAAGCCACAGCTTCGTCATCTTTCCTATGCCAAAGCGAAAGAAACCTACTATAAAGCCACTGAATAGTCCGACTAACATAGCTTCCAGTAAAAGTTTTATTTGTTCTTTTTTATCTTTCATATTACCCCCGCTTATTAATATGATTTAATATTAGCAAAAAACCAGTTAAGACTTAACTTTAACTGGTTTTAGTAGTTACACGTGTAACAATTTATTTTTCTTCATACCACTCAGTGTGATAAACGCCTTCACGATCATTTCTAAAGTAAGTATGAGCTCCAAAGTAATCACGTTGACCCTGAATCAAGTTTGCTGGTAGACTTGGGTTAAATATTGATTCCAAGTAATTTAGTGAAGCACTCAATGTTGGAGTAGGAATACCAGCTTTAGTAGCAAGTTCAATCACTGCGCGGAGTGCAGGAATGTTTTTATTCATCAAATCCTTGAAATAAGGGTCCTGGAACATGTTGTCGAGTTTTTTACCTTCAGCAAATGCTTTTTCAATATCTTTTAGCATTGATGAACGAATGATACAGCCGGCTTCCCAGGATTGGGCAATAGCCGGATAACGCAAGTCCCAGTTATATGCATCTGCAGCCATTTTTAATTGCTGGAAGCCTTGAGCATAAGCAACAGCTTGGCTTAATTGCAATGCTTTACCTAAATTATCAACTAAGTCCTGTGGAACTTCACCGTTCCACTTTATTTCCTTGCCTTCACGTGTAGTGGCCTTGGACATGAAACGGCTAATAACAGCTTCTGCAATAACACTGATTGGAACACCTAAGTGCACGCCATCTTCCAGCATCCAATTTCCTGTACCTTTATAAGAAGCAACATTCAGAATATGATCAATTACATGATCAGGTGTTAAATCGTCCTTTTGCTTTAAAACTTCAGCAGTAATTTCACTTAAATAAGCCTGAACTATTCCCTCATTCCAGTGAGCAAAAATAGCTGACATTTCATCATTTGTTTTTCCAGCCACTTTACGTAAGATATCATATACTTCAGAAAATTCCTGCATGATACCATACTCAATCCCATTATGTACCATCTTGACATAATGACCACTGCCTTCAGGTCCAATGAAACTAACGCATGGATGACCTTCAGAGTTTTTAGCTGCAATTGCTTCTAAAATCGGAGCTACTTTCTTATAAGCATCTTCATCTCCACCCGGCATCAATGCAGGACCATTTAAAGCACCTTCTTCACCGCCTGAAACGCCCATGCCAATAAAGTGAATACCATGTTTTTCCATTTCATGATAGCGCCTGTTAGTGTCGTGAAAGTTTGAATTACCTCCGTCAAGCAAAATATCGCCTTCATCCAAAAGTGGTAATAATTTTTGTAAAGTTTCATCAACTGGTTTACCAGCCGCAATTTGGATTAAAATCTTACGGGGTTTCTCTAAAGAATCAACAAATTCTTTCCAAGAATATGTTGGCTTCAACTTATCATCTTCATATTTAGCAAAAGCGTCTACTTCTGGTTTATCAATAGAAAAGCCAGAAACGGAAAAGCCATTATTTCTTACATTCAAAGCAAGGTTCTTACCCATTACAGATAAGCCTATAATCCCAAACTGTTGCATTTATAGTCCTCCATCATTTAAGTTTCATACTCTATCATTATACTTGTAAGACCGCAAAAAAGCGAAACTTTCAAAAGTTTCGCTTTTTTCAAACCAATATATATGGTTATTAATTAGTGAGCTGAAGCACCTGAAGTTGTGTCAGGCTCTGGTTCTGGCTCAGGTTCTTCTTCTTCAGCTTCTGAAGCACCTGAAGCAGCATCTTCTACCAAGCCATACTTATCAGCAAAGTAGCTAAATGGTTTCAAACCTTCAGCTTGATACTTCTTAACAAATTCTGGGTCATCAAGAGTATTCAATTCAGTTGAGTAAGGCATGTCATGAGTGAACTTAATATCAATTAACATTGGTCCATCCATTTGCTTGAATTCCTTAACTGCATCTTCGAATTCCTTCTTAGTACGTACAGTTACACCCTTCACGTTCATACCTTCAGCAACCTTAGCCCAGTCATTGTTAGGCATAATAACACCTGATAATGGTTGGTGTGATTCGTCAACTTGTTCAGCTTCAATGTAACCCAAAGTGTCATTTGTAAAGACAACGTTTAAGATATGCAAGTTGTAACGAGCTTCAGTCAACAATTCTTGACTCATCATGGCAAAACCACCATCACCGCTCAAGTTCCAAACTTCGCGTTCTGGACGAGCAGTTGCAGCAGCAATAGCAGCTGGTGAACCAAAGCCCATAGTTGCGTACAAGCCAGAAGTTGCCCAAGTTTGATCATCATGCAAGTTTACTAAACGTTGGAAGTCAATGTTGATGTTACCAACATCAATAGCAAATTGTGCATCATCAGCAGCATATTTGTTAATAATATCAAAGATTGGTTCACGACGAATTGGCATTTCGTCTGAATTATCAAAGCTGTGCTCCCATTCTTCCCAGTTTTGACGGTCTGCAATAGCAGCTTTGTAAAGTGGTGACTCTTCACGAGCTTGACCTGCGTCAATAATAGCTTGTAAAGTCTTAGCACCATCAGCCAAAATTGGAACATCAACAGCGTGACGCTTGCCTAATTTTTCTGAATCAACATCAATTTGTACAACTTTAGCCTTAGGGTCAAAGAAGAACAATGAGAATGGTGAGTCATTACCTACCCAGATAACGGCATCTGCATGAGTTTGAATATCATCACTTGTCTTAGGAGCGACACGACCAATTGAACCCATGTAAGCTGGGAATTTATCTTCAACGACACCCTTAGCCATAACTGAGGACATTAATGGAGTCTTGAATTTTTCAGCGAATTTTTCTAAGACATCGCCATGTCCCTTCATACCTAGACCGAAGTATACAACTGGATTCTTTGCTTCTTCAAGAAGCTTAACAGCTGCTTCAACTTCGTCTTTTCTTGGAGCTGCATAGTTAGGAATTGCTTGCAATGCATTGTAATTTACACGGTAATTGTCATTAATCTTATCCCAACCAAAGTCCTTAGGAAGAATTAAGACAGCTGGACCCTTCTTAGCATAAGCTTGACGGATTGCTTCATCCATCATTGAAGGAATTTGCTCTGCACGCTTAACTTGGTGGTTCCAAACAGCAACCGGATCAAACCAAGGCTTTTCGTCAAAAGCTTGGAAGAAATCCATATCCTGACGACTAGTTGGAACGTTAGCTACAATAGCTACCATAGGAACCTTGTCGTATTTTGCATCATACAAACCGTTCATCAAGTGAACAGCACCAGGGCCAGCTGAACCAAAGCATACGCCGACCTTACCAGTTAACTTATATTCAGCTGAAGCTGCTAAAGCACCGGCCTCTTCATGCCGAACTTCAATATACTTCATCTTACCTTTAAAGTCATGGATAGCATTCATTGTTGAATCAAATGAGCCACCCGGAAAACCATAAATATGATCAATATGCCAGTCCAATAAAACTTGGAGCATGGCATTTGCGCCATTAATTTTTGCCATTTTAAAGTGCATCTCCTTAAATACATGTTTACTTACATATTGTATTAAAACATATAATTTCACAATTTCAAGTGAGCAAAATTAACGATTATCACAAGGTGTAAGCGCTTTGTAAAAATATTATCTTCACAAAGTTAAGCAATTAATTTATAACTTTTAGGTAATAGCAATAATCATATTTGTGATTATTTGATCATTACGACAAAATTTGTGCATTCTTTTGTGTGCATTATTTAAAGAAAAATATTTTTTATAATTTTTAAGTTTTTACTAAATTTATTTATGAATTTTAACATAGCGACCATTTTGCACATAAACACTCAAAATCGCCATGTCTGCCGGATTAACCCCCGAAATACGCTCGGCCTGGGCAATTGTTTCAGGTCTGATTTTTGCAAACTTTTCACGTGCTTCTGTTGCAAGGCCATCAATTGCACCGTAATCAATGTCAGCTGGAATTTTCTTTGCCTCCTGTTTGTGCAATTTATTGATCTGCTGCTGCTCCTTCTTAATATAGCCAGCATACTTAATGTTGATTTCAATTTGTTCTCTGACATAACGCTCATCTGAAATATGCATCCCCGTCAAGCGTTCAATATCCACTACTTTGACCTTGGGTCTTCTTAAGAAAACATCAGCCTTAACACCAGCTTTGAGCTTCTCTTCTCCTATACTTGCAAGGTATTTCTGTACTTCTTTAGTGGGGTGAACCGTAATCTTTTTAACTGCGTTAGCTGCCTGAGCAATCTGTTCTTTCTTTGCCAAAAACTTGGAATAACGTTCTTCAGATATTAGGCCCAGCTGATAACCATAATCTGTCAACCGCAAATCAGCATTATCATGACGCAGAATCAGGCGATATTCCGCTCTTGAAGTCAATAAACGATAAGGCTCTTCTGTCCCCTTAGTTACTAAATCATCTATTAAAACGCCGATATAAGCTTCATCACGACCTAATGTAAATCCAGGCTGACCAGCAGCTCGCAAAGCGGCATTAATACCGGCAATTAGTCCTTGCCCCGCTGCTTCTTCATAGCCGGATGTACCATTCATTTGTCCAGCGGTGAATAAATTTTTGATATTTTTCGTTTCCAAGGTATGTTTTAACTGCCAGGGATCGATTACATCGTATTCTATAGCATAACCAGGCCGCATCAATTCCGCATCTTCAAGACCAGCAACAGAATGCAACATCTTTAACTGTATTTCTTCAGGCATTGAGGTTGAAAAATCACCAACATAAACTTCTTTAGTATTTTTCCCTTCCGGTTCTAGAAAAATCTGGTGACGAGGCTTGTCCGCAAAACGAACAACTTTAGTTTCAATTGACGGACAATAACGCGGTCCTACTCCCTTAATTTCTCCTGAAAACATCGGGGACCGGGTCAGATTTTGATTGATTATTTTATGTGTAGTTTCATTGGTGTATGTCATCCAACAGGAAACCTGATTTTTGAGGTAGTCTTCATCTTTAGTTTCATAAGAAAAATGACGTGGAACTTTATCACCAGGTTCTTCTTCAGTTTTAGAGTAATCAATGGTGTTGCTGTTAACGCGTGGAGGCGTACCGGTTTTAAAACGGCGCAGTTTGAATCCTAATTTTTCCAGATTCTCTGATAATTTAATTGCTGGAACTGTATTGTTAGGTCCGGAAGAATAATTTAATTCACCAATAAAAATGCGGCCACGAGCTGACGTACCAGTGGTTAGAACAACACTTTTAGCGTGATATTTAGCCCCAGTATTAGTAATTAGGCCTTTGCAAACACCATCTTCGACAATCAGTTCATCAACTGTTGCTTGTCTTAAAGTCAAATTGGGCGTCTCTTCAATCACTTTTTTCATTTGTTCATGGTATTGCCATTTATCGGCTTGTGCACGTAATGCTCTTACAGCTGGTCCTTTACCCGTATTTAACATGCGCATCTGAATATAAGTTGCATCAATATTTTTACCCATTTGACCGCCTAAAGCATCAATTTCACGCACCACCGTACCTTTGGCAGGACCTCCTACTGATGGGTTGCAGGGCATGAATGCTACCATATCCAGACTAATTGTTAAAAGCAATGTCTTTTGACCCATTCTGGCACTAGCTAAAGCTGCCTCACTGCCAGCGTGACCAGCCCCAACTACAATGACATCATAATCATTTGAGTCATAACTTTTAATCATTAACTTACACCTATTTTCCTAAACAAAATTGACTAAACAATTCATTAACTAATTCATCAGGACTACTTTCTCCTGTAATCTGGCCTAAAGTATCCCAGGCACCGTTGAAATCTATTTGGGCAATATCTAAAGGTACTTCGTCTTTTAATGCCTGAACGACATCTTGAAGCTGCTTTTTGGCCTTTTCCAAAAGACCAACTTGCCTCTGGTTAGTTACCATAACTTGATCATTAGAATTCTCGATACCCTGGAAAAACAGTTCCTTAATTGCATCTTCTAACTGATCAAGATTTTGTTTCTGTAAGATTGAAATAGCGATTACTGGACTCTTGGTCAACTTTTTAACCTGAGCAGCAGAAACTTTTTGTCCCAAATCCGTTTTATTCAAAATGACAATACGCTTTTTCCCGCTAGTAGCATCAATTAAAGCATAATCTTCAGAGGATAATTCCTTACTTGAATCAAACAAGAGCAAAACTAAATCAGCTTTTGCCAGTGCTTTTTTAGAACGTTCAACCCCAATTTTTTCCACCTTATTATCAGTATGTCTGATACCTGCAGTATCAATTAATTTTAAGGGGACGCTTTCAACTGAAACATATTCTTCCAATGTGTCACGGGTCGTACCTGCAACATCGGTCACGATAGCCGTATCGCTTTGAGTCAGATAATTAAGCAAAGATGATTTTCCGACATTAGGCTGACCAATGATTGCAGTAGCCAGGCCGTTACGTAACGCCGTTCCTTCATTTGCTGTTTTAAGCAATTTGTCTATTTTAGCAATAACTGTCTGGGAAACACTCGTCATCTGCTTGGCTGTGACAGTATCTGCATCATATTCAGGATAATCAATATTAACTTCTACATTGGCTAGTGTATCTAAAATTTCCTGCCGCATTGCCCTAATTTTCTCAAGCAGACCACCCTGCAGCTGAGTTTCAGCCACTTGTCTGGCTTTATCAGTTTTAGCACGAACAATATCCATTACGCTTTCAGCTTGCGTTAAATCAATGCGGCCATTAACAAACGCCCTTTTAGTAAATTCACCAGGATCAGCCATGCGCGCACCATTTTTTAATAATAGCTGCAAAATATGGTTAGTGACAACAATACCGCCATGACAGTTAATCTCAACAATATCTTCCCTGGTAAAAGTTTTAGGTGCCAGCATTACAGACACCATAACTTCGTCAATGACTTGCTCACTTGCAGGATCAACTATATAACCATAATGAATAGTGTGTGTAGGCACTTTAATTAAATTAGCACCCTTGAAAACCTTATTGGCAATTTTAACTGCTTCTTCACCAGACATGCGGACAATAGAGATTCCACCTTCACCAATTGGCGTTGAAATTGCTGCAATCGTATCAAACTCCGTTAAAGTTTGTGCCATGATTTTCTCCTTTTCAATAAAAAAAGCGCATTACTCCACCATGAATAATCACGATGGATAAAGCACTTTGACTACTTTATCTAAATCATTAATTTAGATTAACATTATTTTCTACGTTTTAATCGTTTATACGTTCTTCTTAGCTGCCGTTTTCGTTCGCGCTCCTGGCGTTCTTTTTCTTCCAGTTCACGCCGATACTTAATTGGGTTTTGCAGAATGAAAGTCTGAACTACCTGGAACAGGTTGGAAATTACCCAGTAAACTACAATAGCTGACTGGAAATATATACCCATTACACCAACCATAATTGCCATACCATAAGTCATAATCTTGGTTGACAAAGTTTGTGATTCTTTAGGCGTGGATAACTGACTGATATAAGTTGATATAAAAGTCAAAATCATAGACAAAATTGGCATAATAAAGTATGGATCTGGCTTACCTAAATCCATCCACATAAAGTGGCCAGTTTGCAGCTGCGGCGTTTGCCAAATTGCACCATACAATGCATACATAACCGGTAACTGAATAATTAACGGCAAACAGCCAGCATAAGGATTAATTCCAGCTTCCTTATAGAGTTTGTTTGTTTCTTGCGACAGCAAAGTTCTAGATTCGGTATCGCTGCCAGGATATTTCTTACGCAAAGCATCTATTTCTGGCTGAATTTTTTGCATCTTAGTAGTGCTCTTAATCTGAATCGCACTAAGTGGATACAAAATTAGCCGTACAATGATCGTAAAGATAATAATTGCCCAGCCATAGTTATTGCCTACCAGTTTAGACAGCCACAGCAAAAACGTGGACATGTAATAAATGACCCAGCGATTCCACCAGCTGCCACTTGTATGAGAAATAGGCACCGGCTTAGCATTTGACGCACATCCTGTTAATACAACTGCTAATGCAACTACTGTAAGCAGCACAAGTAGACGCTTGACATTCTTTTTAGTTAAAATGTCTTTCACTCTAATCTTCCTCAACTTTATTCGGTATCTCTTCAATTATATTGGCTAAAAAGAGTGCATGCAAGAGGTTCTTACGAACATCATCCCATCTAAAGTTACGTGCATATGGCCTAGCAATCACTAAAAAATCAATATGCGGCTTAATTAAAGGTTTATTTTCAGTAAGAACTGCACGAATATAACGTTTGAGGCGATTACGAACTACAGCAGTATGTCCGACCTTTTTACCAACAGAAATACCAACGCGAAAATGTTCGTTTTCCGGTTTCTCTAGTTGATAAATAACAAAAGCCCGGTTTGCTATTGAATTACCTGATTTAAAAACTGTTTGAAAATCATTTTCTGTTTTAACACGATAAGACTTTCTCAAAACGTTTCATTCCACTCTTATAAATTAAAAAAACCACTGGGATTTCAGTGGTTTAAGCAGATAAGACTTTTCTACCCTTTGCACGGCGTCTAGCCAAAACCTTACGGCCATTAGATGTACTCATCCGTTTCATAAAGCCATGAACTCTTGAACGGTGACGCTTTTTAGGTTGGTAAGTTCTTTTAGTTGTCATTAAACTACACCTCCAATTTTTTGTATGCAGACTGCACAATTTAATATCTAGAATACCATGATTAAAGTAAAAAACCAAGTAAAAAGACAAAAAAATGCGAATTTATTACCTGAATATACAGTCTCGTTCTAATAGATTTTAACCTTTTCCATTAAAGTGCTTGGTCAACCTTTTAATCTTTATTTTCCTCTTTCAAAGATGCAAGCTGTTTTTATTTTTTACCTTTAATATCTAGAACTTTTTCTAGGACAAGTCATCTTGCGTAATTTCAATTGACGGATAGTGCCCGAGATCTGGTAAATATTTATCTAAAGGGCAGCTATAAACCATGTAATAGTCTTCTTCTTTTTTACTGGCATTTAATTCACTTATCTTTTGTTTAGCTTTTGCAACATCTTTTGTAATGTAAATAACGCTGACGACCCCTATCTTATTCTGACCGTTATTTTCTACATTTCCTTTAAGGATCAGCTTTAAATTGCCATCATCTTTTAAGCCTAGCTCAACATAATCTTGATAATTCATATAATACCTTCTTAGCAGTATAAACTTAATAAAATAAAAATGTTTTAATTTATTATAATTATACGCTTATTGGTACTTTTAAAAAATCCCGCAATTAATCAGATAATTTCGGGACTTAATTTTTTATACTATATATAAAATATAAAGATATAAAACTTATTCTAAATACATATTTCTTAATTTTTCAACGTCATTTTTACTTATTTTCAATTCATTCTTTAAATATGAATCAATGCTACCTGAAATATTAATCATTTCAGCAAACGACGCTTCCAGATATTCCGACCTGGTATCAAGCATGGAAAACAGGTAATCTAACACATTTTGATCACTAGTTTCGTTTGCATACTGCGCCATTCGTCTTTTATTTCTTTGAATACGCAAAGTTTTAGTTAACATGTAATCTTCTAGAATAGTATCCATATTTACGTCAAGTAAATACAAAATCAGGGCTACACCGTAACCAGTCCGATCCTTGCCACCACGACAATGCTGATCAAGTGGTATATTCTTTTCGTCTAAAACAACAGTCAACATCTTACGATAAATCTTTTTATTTTCATCTAGCCGAACAAAGTCTTTCCCCTGATCAATCATTGTTTTACCAGAATTATCAAACTTAACATTTTTATCAACCTCACGTTGTACTAGTTGGCGTACCTTTTCTTTAGTACTACCTGCCTTTGCTGCTAAAACTGCTCTTTGTGCTTCAGGTACTAAATGCACAGTCTGTTGCAAAGTTGACCAAGTTTGATTCGGCTGTGACTGATACTCATCTTTACTGCGATAATCAATCACTGTTTTTATTCCGATACCATCTAAAACTTTTTTATCGTGTTCAGTTAAACGATGCAAGTGATCTGAACGAAAAAGTTTACCCCACTTAACACGTTTGCCATTTGCACCAATATAACCTCCTAAATCACGAAAATTATTACTTCCTTGAAGTGGTAAAACTCTGTTAGTATAAATTATTTGATTATCCTCATCCTTTAGCAAAAAATAAGGCCGGTAATATTTAGTTATTTTAAATTCTGCATGATTTGCCTTTGTTTCCGTTAAAAATTCGGATACTTCTTCATCAGGTCGAGGTAATAAATAGATTGCCACACTTTTAGCACTCTTCCATTTTAATGAATAGTTATTCTGATTCAGATATTTAACTTCAACTTGTGAAATCATCTATTTCCCCCTTTACTCGGCAGTTTGTGCCTTAGCTGCTTCTTCATTACAACATTGTTTATCAATTAGCTTCATAAACGGATACCATACTGCAAGTAGAATTAACAATTGGACGACATGCCAAATGACCATACGCCAACCGCCTAATAGAAAGGCTCTAAAGAATTCTGGTGTCCCAGCAGTTTGTACAGGGATACCATTAGGTCTTGGGATTAAACCTATATACGTTGCTAAGTATGTAGCGGCCACACTAATAGTTCCACCCATAGTCAGAGGAATAAAAGCCAATGGATTTAAAACCATAGGAATACCGAACTTAAACGGCTCACTAATACCAAAGAAGGCTGGGATGAAACCTACTTTACCAAGTGAACGTAATCTTTCACTCTTAGAACGCAAGCATAAAATCGCATATGCTAGTGCACGAGGGCCCTTTTGGTTAGTAATGAATGTCATTGTCACAATATAAGGTAAGGCTACTCCTGCCTTAAATGCATTTAAATTAGCCACATCGAACGGATAAAACAATGTATATAATACGGCTGTTGTTGCCATCGTACCATGTATTCCGAAAAACCAGCAAAATTCAGCGAAGAAAACCAAAACCAAAGCTGCAAACGGACTTGAACCTAAACCCTGAAGTGGTATTTGGATCAATTTCATAATCATATCATCAATGTTATGGTACGGTGTCAAAGCAAACAAGAAATTAACGATTGCATAAATTATTGTAATCAAAAAAATCGGTAGCATGGAAGCAAAAGTCTTTGAAACAAACTCTGGAACACTATCCGGCATTTTAATTACCAAATGCTTGTTATTAGCAAAAAGTGCAAATAATCTGGTTGCAGTTAGTGCTACTACCATTGCAACAAGCATCCCTTGTGAACCAATGTAATTCATATCAAGTCCAATAAATTTACCTTTTTGAACTAGCATTGGAGTAACCAATAAAAAAGCGACAAGAGAAGAGATTATTGACATAAACTTATCGACTTTTAGTTCTGCTGCTAAACTATTAGACAATGAAATAACAACATATATTGATAAGATATCTGTAGTAACTGCTGTAATAATATTAAAAATATTTTTTAAACCACTTTGAGTAATGAAAGCTTGATATGGGCCTATATTTAAACTGAAAAATATTGAAGCAAATGATCCTACCATTAAAACAGGCAGAATAGCCATCATACCACCAGCAATAGCAGAAACGTATTTGTTACGCTGGAACTTGCCCATTCCTGTTTGTATCTTATCTCGTAATTTACTTAGATTAGTTTTACTTGCTGCTGTCATTAGCTTTCCCCGCCTCTTTCAACACTTTCATTGCATCATTTAAAACTTTTTCGCCATTCATCATTCCGTAATCCATTTGGTCAATTACTCTGACTGGAATTGAAAATTCTTTTTCCAGTTCAGGCTTGATATGTCCAACTTGCGGTCCGAGTAAAATAATGTCCAAATCATCATAATTATTCAGAGCAGATTCAGCTACAGCATTAATTTCTACATCAATGTTTTCCTTCTTAGCTGCCTTTTTCATTTGTGTCACTAACATACTTGTAGAAAAACCGCCTGCACAGGCTAACATAATTTTATAAGTCATCTTTTGTCTCCTTTGAACTTAAAATTGCAATTATTTCTTTTGCCAAATCATTTACTGTCATTGCATTCATTAAATGATCTTGTGCATGTACCATTAATAAAGTTGGTGCTTCACCCTCACCATTAACTTCTTTTTGTAACAACTTAGTCTGTAAGTTATGTGCTTTGACTAGATCATCGTGCGCTTTTTGCATTAATAGTTCACTAGCCTTTAAATCTCGCTCACGGGCTTTTCTAATTGCCTCAATGCTATTAGATCTGGCACTACCTCCTTGTGAAATTAATTGCATTATTACTTGCTCATCACTCATCTTTACGCCTCCCTTTGTTGTTTCAAATGCAATTATAAGCGCTTACATTTTTTTACCCTTGATTTTTTGGAAAAGTACACTCGTAATCCCTTAAAAAAATAACAAGTGTGTAATATTACACACTTGTTATTTTCTTATTTAATTTTTCAGCGTATTTTTTAAATAAATCATTCATCACAAGTAATATCGGTGTTTTATCAGTAACATTGTAATCATCCACTCTTTTATCGGGAGAATAGCAATAAAGCCTTTCATCAGCCAATTTCGCTAAAGGATTGATTGAAAGATGAGTTAATGTAATCAGGAAGTTGCCATGACTTTTAATTTCCTTGGCCAATTCAATCAATTGCTTTTTGTTACCGGAAAGACTAATTAAAAAGAAAACATCGTCATTTTCACGCCCTATGATGTGAGTCAGGTCGTTCGGATAATCATAAAAAAACGACTTATAATCAAGTGCATAGAAATTGCCTACCACAAGCCTTGTTGCGTAAGCAGTCTGGCCCATTGAATAAAAATTGATTTTTTTGGCATTTACCAACTTATCTAACACTTTTTCGCTTTTCATCTGATTGATTAGTTCTAAGTTTATTCGTAATTCCTTCTGCTCGTAATCTTCCGTTTTAATGTTTCCCAGATTTTCATTTTTAATTGAACTCTTTAGGTCTGAAAATCCCGTATACCCTAACTTATGACAAAGCCTGGTAATTGTATTAGGGTAAGTATAAAATTGGCGAGCCAAATACGTAATTTTTAAATCACTAATATGTTCCTTATTTTTAAAAAAATACTTAACAATTTTATCTTCTAAATCTGTCAAATTTATTGATTGACTAATAACTCGTTCTTCAAAATTCATTAAATTTACCTTCTTTACATAATCAAAATTTTACTTAAGATGACTGTAAACTTAATTAATATGTAAACAAGTTATGAAAACATGTTCATATGACTCTTAGCTTTAACAATGTCATAACAATATCAAAGTATAATAAAAATAAACTAAAAATACATTTTCTAATATTAAGTGCTTATAATCAAAACAATAGTAATTAGATAAAATAATATATTCTTCGTAAAATAAAACGCGTACCCATTAAAAGAAACAAAATAAGTCCCAAAAGTTGTCTGACTTTTGGGACTTATTTCAAATATACGCTTTTTTCATCTAAAATTGATAATGAATCATATCACGGTATTCATTAATTAGTTTTTTGTTCTTTTGATCTCCCCCATCAATATTAGCTGAATAAAAAATTGGAGCCTCTTTATTTCCATGTTCTATTAATCTTTGACTTGCTTCTACAACAATATTATCTAAAATAGCTGCACCTACCACAGTAGAAGTTGGCCCTGCTTTTTGCTCCGTACCTTTTATAGAACATGCAGCATCCCCTATATCACCATGATTATCAATTACTACATCTGCAATTTCAAATAATCTTTTTCCTGATGAATGCCGGCTTGTTACTGATTTTGAATATTTTAAATTAGTCAACCCAATAATTGTTACGCCCAGTTTTTTGGCAGCAAGTGCAAGGTCAATAATAACGGGATTTCTTCCAGAAACAGAATGAAGTATTAAGACATCATTCTGTTTAAAATTCACTGTACTAGCCAGTGCAGAGCCGTAGCCTTCAAGTCTTTCCATTTTACTAGTAAAAGTAATAGGTTTCCTGTCAAGCATTACCTCTCTACCAAATATGGCATTAATTGTTATCATTCCTCCGGCACGATAGTACATCTCATCTGCCAATATACCTGCATGACTGGCACCAAATATATAAATAGAGTTCTTGTTAATGTTTGCTTCAGTAATTATTTTTATCGCTTTTTCAATATTATCCCTTTCGTCTCTCTTCACTGCGTCAAGAATGCTTTCAACTTTATCAATATAGCGATACATATTATTAAATACCTCCAAACAAACTTCCAATAAGTTTACTAATAATGCTCCATAAAGAAAGGTCATTTCCTCCAAAAATAAGGATCCAGTTTCTAATTGTGCTTCCCATCATCATAGCTGAGACTCCAACCAGGGCTACCATGGCAACAGATGCAACTGCGGTACCAATAATTGCACCCTTAATTCCACCTTGTCCTTCACCTATTACGGCTGCTCCCCCACATTCGAAGAAGCTTGTGATCATCAACGGCACAATCAAGATTCCAAAAAGATTAGTTACATTGGCAATCAGCACCAGAATAGTTGAAGTAATAAAGGCAGAAAGAAAGCCTATAATCACAGCATTAGGCTTGTAGTTGAACAAAATCGGCACATCAAAAGCGGGCTTTGCTCCTGGAACCAGCTTTTCAGAAATTCCTTGAAAGGCTGGAATAATCTGGTTGACCAGCAAGCGTACTCCATAAAGCAGAATCAATAATCCGCCGCCGAAAGTTAAACCGGCATTTAATGCAACAGTAAACAAATTGCTGCCTTTTGGAACCAATGTAGGGGCAATTATGCCCACGATAATATCTACCGTAAACATTACTATGCCACCCGTAATTGAAATATCACGGAAAAAAGATAACCCCTTTGGAACATTCAAGTCTTCTGTAGAATGTTTCTTATTACCAACATGTTTTGCTACAAAACCTGAAATTAATGAAAGTATTGTTGTCGGATGACCAATTAAGAAAGAGTCATCACCAGTAGCCGCCCAAACGTACTTCCGCATAATCCACGGAGCGATCGAAAAGTATAGTGCAGAAAGGATAGCACTCATAACAATTAAATTAATGCCTCTTAATCCACCTTCTACACCACCGGCTACAATAACAAAAGGAACCCACCAAAGCATATGACCAGTTAAGAAAATGGTTTTTATTGGAGTGAATCTGGCAATCAAAATGTGAATCACAAGTGCTAAAAACATAGCCATACCAACATCTCCGCCATATTGAGCTGTGAAGGTAATATCTGTCATGCCTTTTGCAACTGTAATACCCATTTTGGTTTGAATAGCAGTATTAATTGCTGATACCACACCAGTTAACATATTTACACCTTCAGTAAGAATTATCATACCAAAGGCAGCTGACATACTGCCTTTCACTATTTCTGCAATGGGCTTTTTCTGAACAATTAACCCTAGCATTGCAATTAGCCCAAGCAAAACAGGTGGATCTTGCAGAATATTATTTGAAATAAATTTTAGAATGTCCATAGTTAGTTACCTTTCTTATTTGCTAAAAATGCATTCATTGCCTTAAGGACTTCATCTTTATCCATGTATCGTTTAATTGCATAAACTGGTTTGTCTGTTGATGATTCAAGATCTGGCTTTAATTCAGCACTGGTAAAGTAAACATCTGCTTGTTCTGCTTTAGCTGATGCAATATCTGTATTCTTTACTTCAGCATCTAGTCCCAATTCTTTAACTGCTTTTTCCAATGTCATCTTTAAAACCATTGAACTGCCAACTCCAAAACCACATACTGCTAAAATTTTCATACTTAACCCTTTACTTTCTTAAACATTGAAACAATTGCCGACTTATTTGCACTCAAAATAGTTTTATAAGATTCTCTATCCATAAAAATCGAAATAACTTTCTGCAAACTTTGTAAATGACTAGTATTATCAATTGCAGCCATTACCAAAAAGATTTTGACTGGTTTACCTTCAAGATCAATTGGGTTACGTGAAACCAGTAAACTCATACCCATTTTATTAACACCATCACCTGGTCTGGCATGCATCAGAGCAAAATAATCAGTCAGGACCATATAGGGTCCATTTTTTTTAATGCTCTCAATCATGCTCGCAACATATTTTGGCGTAATAATATTTGCTTTTAATAGAGGCTCACTAGCTTTTTGTAATGCAATCTTCCAATTCATAGCACTATCTATTATTTGAACGTTATCTTCATTAAACAAAGAACATGTCACTATTATTTGACCTCCATCATTTTTGAAATAAACCATTCTTTATTTTTTATTCCATGCATAATTAGATTCATAAATGGTTCAACTATTTTTTTATCAGTTCTTTTAATCATTAACATTGCTATAATATCAACACGATTATTTCCCCAGTTGACAGGTTTATCTAAAATCGCGACAGCAATAGAACTCTTGGTAATAAATTTAGGATCGCCGTGAGGTATGGCAAAACCGTTACTGATATAGGTAGACTGTAATTCTTCACGTTTTTTCAGTGATTTTTTATAACTTTCAAAACTTTTTTCATCATTCCAAGTACCACTTTTTAATAAGACATCAATGATGTTATCAGTTACTTTTTCATCCATAAAAAATATGTTTCCCTTTAAGAAAGGTCCGACATCATTAATAACTATATGCTCGTCTTTTTTTTCAACACTTTGTTTTGTCACTACATCAATATAAGAACTGGCAATTTTCTTCATATCTGAAATTGTCATAATAGGTGAAATATTCACTACAGGTACATGTTGTTCACTTAATTTAACAGTTGAAATAATCAATGAAACATTCGACAAATCTTTTTTTACCAAATCATGCTTAGAAGTAACCTCAGTCAAAGCTGCGGCTGGTAATATTCTTTTCATTTTTGCACAAATTAAGGAACTCATTCCTATACCATTTGGACAGACGAAAAGAATTCTGTTTATTTCTTTATTACGTTCAACGGCCGCCTGAAAATGCAATGTCACAAAACCAACTTCATCATCAGAAACAACTAAATGATTATTTTCACTAAATTCACTCAATGCATACCAAACTACTCCATATAAATCAGGATAGTTATTTTTAATTTCTTGTAATAAAGGATTGATAACCGTAGTTTTTGATTCAAGCCGCAGTTTCATCTGATAAAGATGCACTAATAATTTTTCTAATAATGATGAATCTTTTGTTAAATCTATATTTAAGCTGTCACTAACATTAACTATTAACTGCTTCACTTCTGACTTAAATTCAGCAGGAATTTGTCCATTGTTCATGAAAAAATTAAAGCCATTGCCAATTATTATGTAATAAAGGTACTGCATTTCCGTATCATTAAAATGATATATTTCGCTTTCTTCCACGGTTTTCAACAATTGGTAAACTAAAGGATACTTATCAAATTGCATCAATACGCTGTCAAGCTGATCCTTCTTTTTCCAACTAATTTGATATCCATTCATACCTCTGAAAACTAATATTGCTGTAGAAATAGAAATATCGCCTATATTATTTTCTGGAACTTCAAGTTTCCAAGCTTGTAATTTTTGATGAAATAATTTAAAAATGGTTTTCAGCAATCTACTATCAATATATAAACTAATTAATTGCTTTCCTTCCTTATTACCTAACAAATCAATTACGACTCGTTTTATTATTTTTTGTTTATCTATTTCACCTCCGCCAATGTATGATCCAGAATTATTAAAAAGCAGAGGGATATTATCCTTAGATAGTCTCTTTTTGATACTAATAATGTCATTTGCAATACTGCTGCGGGAAACAAAATAATCATCAGACAATTTTTGATAGCTAACATTTTCTCCATTGATCATTCGGGCTAAAATGTAAAATTTACGTTCTTTACTGTTTAAGAGTTTTTTTGCATCCAAGAATATCACCCTCTAATTCAATGTTATAAATTTGCATTCATCTCAGGAAGAACAAAGAAAAATCAAATTTGTACTGGAAAAACTGAACACCCAAAAATCTTATCGTAAGAAGTACTTTTTTTGTTTAAAGTTTTTACTAAATACTTATCCACAAAATCAAAGTCACAGTATTTTGCACAGTTTTATCCACAATCTACAGCCTGTTTAAAAAGTTTTACACATCATGTGTATATTATGTTTCACGCTTTGTTAAAAACACTGCTGTTATAGCAAAAGATTTCCACAACTACTTATGTAAATAAGCAAAAAGTATTTCAAATTTACTTAGTTTTTGTGTATTTTTCTGTAAATTATATCCACAGCTTGTTAATTCTGAATTCTTTTTGTGCACTTGTGGAAAACATTTTTATTAGATGGTAAAATAAGTTTTGCTTAACGTACGCGGAGGGAATTATTTTGTTTGACATTAATAAATTTTGGCATCATTTTAACAGTGAGATGCGTGAACATTTTAATGAAGTTGCTTATAATGCATGGTTTAAAAATACAAGACCAATTTCTTATAATAAGGAAACTCATGAACTAAAAATTGCCGTGCAAAATCCTGTAACCAAAGGGTATTGGGAAAAAAATTTGGCCTCACAACTGATTCAATCTGCCTACGGCTATGCCAATATTGAAGTCATGCCAGTTTTTCAAATTGAAGGTGACAAAAGCACTGAGCGCCTTGTAACACCTAAGCCAAAAACAGACTCAATGTCAGAAAATGCGCGACCTCAAATGGAAAATGCATTTGTCCGTAATCTTAAGCTTAACGAAAAGTATACGTTCGACAATTTTGTTCAGGGTGAAGGCAATAAATTGGCTGCAGGTGCAGCCTTGGCAGTTGCTGACAGTCCGGGCAGCTTTTACAACCCTCTTTTTATTTTTGGTGGCGTAGGGCTTGGAAAGACGCACTTGATGCAAGCTATCGGACATCAAATGCTGGCAGAGCGTCCCAATGCCAAAGTCGTTTATATTCAAAGCGAAACTTTTGTTAATGATTTTATAAACTCAATCAAAAACAAAACTCAAGATCAATTTCGTGCAAAATATCGCACTTGCGATTTGCTGCTTGTAGATGATATTCAGTTTTTCGCTAAAAAAGAGGGTATTCAAGAAGAATTTTTCCATACTTTTGAGACTCTCTACAATGATCAAAAACAAATAGTCATGACAAGTGATCGCCTTCCTACTGAAATTCCTGATCTGTCAGAAAGACTGGTATCTCGTTTTACCTGGGGTTTGCAAGTCGAAATTACCCCTCCCGATTTGGAAACGCGCATCGCGATTTTACGTAAAAAGGCAGAGGCTGAAAATCTAATAATAGATGATAATACACTCGACTATATAGCTTCCCAAGTTGATACCAATATTCGTGAACTTGAAGGGGCCCTGGTAAAAGTTCAGGCACATGCCACAATTGAACACGAAGATATCAATGTTAATTTGGCTAGAGAAGCCTTGGCAGATCTCAAACTAGTTCAAAAGAATCAAGGACTGCAAATTTCTAAAATTCAAGAAGTTGTTGCTAACTATTTCCAGACTTCAACCTATGAATTGAAAGGTAAAAAGCGCGTTAGACAGATCGTTGTTCCCAGACAAATTGCAATGTATTTGTCACGCGAATTGACAGATTCCAGTCTTCCCAAAATCGGACAGGAATTCGGTGGCAAAGATCATACAACAGTGATGCATGCTTACGAAAAAATCAGTCGGGAAATTAAAACAAATGCTGATATCAAAACTGCAGTATTTGATTTAAAACAAATGCTTGATCGCTAAAAGTTATTAATTGTGGATAAGTAACGAACTTGTTCACATCTTCTTAACCGTAATAATTACGTTATTTTAAGAACTGTATAACTTTTCAACAGAAATCACAGGACCTACTAATACTACTAATTAAATATATAATTAATATAAAGGAAACAGACAAAACAACAGGAGGCACCAAATGAAATTTACAGTAAACAGAAATCTTTTCTTAGACAATTTAAACAATGTAATGCACGCAATTTCTTCAAGAGCAACTATTCCTATTCTTAGTGGCATTAAAATTAATTTAACTGAAGATGAATTACTTCTAACAGGCAGTGACACTGATATTTCAATTGAGATCAAAATACCGGTAAGTGAAGATTTAACAGTCGTATCAACAGGTTCAATTGTTTTACCAGCTCGATTTTTCAGCGAGATCATCAGACGATTGCCAGGAAAAGAATTTTCATTAGAAGTTAAAGAAAGTTTTCAAACACAAATTATTTCTGAAAACAGTGAATTTACTATCAATGGTTTAGATGCCAATAACTATCCAAGATTACCGGAAATTCCAGACGAGTCCTCTTTTGTTATTTCGGGGAAAACTTTTCGTGAAATAATCAACGAAACCCAATTTGCAGTTGCAACACAGGAAAGCCGTTTAGTGTTAACTGGAGTACACTTTACTTTTAGTCCAGACAAAATCCATGCTGTAGCAACAGACTCACACAGATTATCTAGTCGAGCATTGACTTTGGAAAATGGACCGCAAGCTAAAACGGATCTGATTATACCTGGAAAAAGTTTACTTGAATTAGCACGAATTATTGGTGAAACCGATCCGGAAATTAAAGTTTGTCCTGGTGAAAATCAAGTACTTTTTGAGATTGGCAATATTCTGTTTTATTCACGCTTACTTGAAGGTAGTTATCCTGATACTGAGCGCTTAATTCCGACTGACAGTACAACAACTGTAGAATTTGATTTAATGGAACTTTCGAGTGCATTAGACCGGGCAAGTCTGTTGACACATGCAGGACGCAATAATGTGGTCGATTTAACGCTAGATACCGAAAAGCAAAGTGCAAAATTGTCCGGTGAGTCAGCAGAAATTGGTAATGTGGAAGAAGACGTTAGTTTTAAGAAACTTGAAGGTAACAATCTAAAGATTTCGTTCAACCCGGATTACCTGCGAGACGCACTAAAAGCTTCAGTAACAGATTCTGTCATTATGGATTTCACGCAGCCACTGCGTCCGTTTACTGTCAATCCAGATAAAACTGATATTGATTTTGTTCAATTAATTACACCAGTTAGAACATTTTAATCATTGTCAAAACCACAAAAGATAAAAAGTCATCATTTGATGACTTTTTTTGTAGTCAAATTTTTGTAATCGACCAAAAAAGCTTGCTGGTTTATTTTTAATGTCGATCACTATGAATTGTTTATTTTGGAAAAATCCGTTTATATGGCTTTATATGGGCTTTTAGTTGTTTTTTGTTTGTGAAACGAATATACTTATTATAGGTATTTAAAGTGGCGAAGGTGGTTATGATCAAAGAAATAAAGTTAACGAGTGAATATATTACTCTGGGTCAATTTTTAAAAAAAGAAAGTATCATTTCTTCTGGTGGTCAGGCTAAGTGGTATTTGCAGGATAATCCAGTTTTATTAAACGGAATTAAGGAAAATCGCCGGGGTAAGAAGTTGCGTTCTGGCGATAAGCTTGAAATTAATCAAGAAACTTACGAATTGCGGTAGCATTAATGTATCTCAAGCATTTTATTGCCCAAAATTACCGCAATTTACAGCAATTTGAGGTTGATTTTGATCCTAATGTGAATATTTTTATAGGACAAAACGCTCAAGGCAAAACTAATTTGCTAGAAGCGATTTATTTTTTGGCTTTAACTCGGTCTCATCGAACTAGTAATGACAAAGAACTGATTGCTTTTGGCAAAGATTATGCCAATGTTTCCGGGCACATTTACAAAAGTCAAGTTGATTTGTCCTTGCGGGTTTTAATTACTACCAAGGGCAAAAAGGTTTGGGTTAATCGAGTTGAACAAGCAAAATTATCTAATTATGTTGGCGAGCTAAATGCTATTTTGTTTTCTCCGGAAGATTTAGACCTGATTAAAGGTGCTCCTAATTTAAGACGTCGGTTTATGGATCAAGAGTTTGGTCAAATTAGTGCAGAATACCTCTATTTTGCGGGGAAGTATAAACAGGTTTTGCAGCAAAAAAACAATTACTTGAAGCAACTAGCTAAAGGTGATACGCATGATACCCTGTTTTTAGAGGTTTTATCTGATCAATTAGCTGGAGTTGCTGCAGAAGTAATTGTTCGTCGCTTTCAATTTTTAAATTACCTAGACCAATATGCTAGGGATGCATATGCACATATTAGTACCAGTGCAGAAAAATTGGAGGTAACCTATCGACCATCAGTAAAGGAAATTTCTGCAAAAGACAGTGTCGAAGAAGTTTACCATAAAGTATTAAATAATTTTCAGAAAAATAAAAAGATTGAAATCCTCAAAGGTACGACATTGAGCGGACCTCACAGGGATGACATTGAATTTGGACTTGATGGAAAAGATGCACATTTGTATGGTTCTCAAGGACAACAAAGAACTATAGCACTTAGCATCAAACTAGCAGAAATACAACTTGTGCACCAAATAACTGACGAATATCCATTATTATTGCTTGATGATGTAATGAGCGAGCTTGATCATAACCGTCAAAGTGCTCTACTTAACTACATCCACGGCAAAACGCAAACATTTATTACGACAACAGATCTTGAGGGTATTTCCTGGGAAATAATTAAAAAGCCGAAAATATACCGCATAAAATCTGGACAAATTTATTTAGAAGAGGGGAAATTGCATGGCAGATAATAACAAAGAAAATCTTAATCAAATTAAGCAATACGAAAAAGAAGCCGATAAATATAATGCCAGTCAGATTCAAGTCTTAGGCGGACTTGAAGCAGTTCGTAAACGTCCAGGAATGTATATTGGCTCAACCAGTTCTCAGGGATTACACCATTTAGTATGGGAAATAATAGATAATGGTATTGATGAAAGCTTAGCAGGCTTTGCCAGCAAGATTGAAGTTACTATCAATGAGGATGGCAGTGTTACCGTTCAAGATGATGGGCGTGGAATTCCGGTAGATATTCAAAAGAAAACCGGTCGTCCGGCACTTGAAACGGTTTTTACTGTCCTGCATGCAGGCGGTAAATTTGGCGGTGGCGGCTACAAAGTATCCGGTGGCTTGCACGGAGTTGGTGCGTCTGTCGTTAACGCTTTGTCAACCAAACTAGACGTTACAACAATGCGTGATGGTAAAAAGTATTTTATCGACTTTAGTCGTGGTCGCGTAGTTGATGAAATGAAAATGATTGGAACCGTGCCCTTATCTGAACATGGAACAATAGTACACTTTTTCCCAGATCCTGATATTTTTACTGAAACTACTTCTTTTGATGATAAAATTCTCAAAAACCGAATTCGTGAATTGGCTTTTTTAAACAAAGGCTTGAAATTAACCTTTACCGATAAAAGAAAAGATAGTGCAGAAACCGATGTTTACCACTATGAAGGTGGCATTCAGGAATATGTGTCATTCTTAAACCGTGACACAGAAGTATTATTCGATGAACCAATTTACGTAGAAGGTAACGACAACGATATTAACGTTGAAGTATCTTTGCAATATACAAAAGGCTATAAAACAACGTTAATGACCTTTGCCAATAATATTCATACTTATGAAGGCGGAATGCATGAGGCAGGGTTCAAGACAGCCTTAACGCGGGTAGTTAATGATTATGCCCATAAAACCAAATTGTTAAAAGACAGTGATGATAATCTTTCAGGAGAAGATATTCGGGAAGGAATGACCGCTGTAGTTTCTGTCAAACACCCTAACCCCCAATTTGAAGGCCAGACTAAAACTAAATTAGGCAATTCAGACGCTCGAACAGCCGTTGATCATGCTTTTTCTGAAACTTTCAACCGTTTTTTAATGGAAAATCCTCAGGTTGGTCGCAAAATTGTTGAAAAGGCTCAGTTAGCTGAACGTGCTCGGACAGCTGCTAAACGCGCTCGTGAGGTTACACGTAAAAAATCAGGACTAGAAATTGCCAATCTGCCTGGTAAGTTGGCTGACAACACCAGTAATGATCCTAGCATTTCTGAATTATTCATAGTTGAGGGTAATTCTGCCGGCGGTTCTGCTAAACAAGGACGTTCAAGATTAACTCAGGCAATTTTGCCGATCCGTGGTAAAATTCTGAACGTTGAAAAAGCTTCAATGGATCGTATTTTGGCTAACCAAGAAATTCGTTCACTTTTTACAGCTTTAGGTACCGGTTTTGGTGCAGACTTTGATGTTTCTAAGGCTCGTTATCATAAGTTAATCATTATGACAGATGCTGATGTCGATGGGGCTCATATTCGGACCTTGCTCTTAACCCTCTTTTATAATTACATGCGTCCAATGATTGAAAAAGGCTACGTTTATATTGCACGTCCACCTCTATATCAAGTGCGTCAGGGCAAGGTTGTCAGATACTTAGATACCGATGAAGAATTGCATGACTATTTAGGTAGTTTACAACCAAGTCCTAAGCCGCTGGTACAGCGCTATAAGGGACTAGGTGAAATGGATCCGGAACAGCTATGGGATACAACCATGAATCCTGAAAATAGAAGACTCGACCGTGTAAGTCCGGAATACGCTAAAAATGCCGATGAGGTATTTGAATTGCTTATGGGCAATGAAGTAGGACCGCGGCGCAATTTTATTGAAACTAACGCTAAATACGTTGAAAACTTGGATGCATAGGAGGTTTAAATGGATAACGACAATCAAGGTCAGGATCACAGAATAAGAAACGTTGATTTGACCAGCGTAATGAATAGTTCATTCCTGGATTATGCCATGTCCGTTATCGTAGCACGGGCTTTACCCGATGTACGCGATGGCTTGAAGCCGGTTCAACGCCGGATTCTATATGGCATGAGTGAACTAGGAGTTACACCAGATAAACCATACAAAAAATCAGCCAGAATCGTTGGGGAAGTTATGGGTAAGTTTCACCCTCACGGTGATTCCTCAATTTATTTAGCAATGGCTCATATGGCACAAGATTTCAGCTACCGCTATATGCTTGTAGATGGTCACGGAAACTTTGGTTCAGTTGATGGTGATGAACCAGCCGCAATGCGTTATACTGAGGCGCGCATGAGCAAAATTGCAGTTGAAATGCTGCGCGACATCAATAAAAATACTGTTAATTGGCAACGTAATTATGATGATTCTGAAAATGAACCAGTAGTTCTGCCGGCTAGAATACCAAACTTATTAGTTAACGGTACTAGTGGTATTGCGGTTGGTATGACTACCAACATTCCGCCGCACAATTTATCAGAAGTGATTAAGGGCCTGCACATGCTAATGAACAATCCTGATGTCACTACTAAAGAACTAATGAAAGCAATCCCGGGTCCAGATTTTCCTACAGGTGGTACTATCATGGGTCGCGGTGGCATTTATCGCGCCTATGAAACTGGTCGTGGCAATATCGTTGTTCGTGCTAATACTAATATTGAAACTGAAAAAAGTGGCCGTGAAAGAATAGTTGTCACTGAAATACCATACTTGGTCAATAAAGCAGAACTGGTTAAGAAAATTGCTGATTTGGCACGTGCTAAAACAATTGATGGTATTACCGGTGTGCGTGATGAATCAGATCAAACGGGGATGAGAATTACTATTGATATTCGCCGTGATGCCAGTGCCAGTGTGGTTTTAAATAACTTGTTTAAGCTGACCCAAATGCAGGCTAATTTTGGCATGAATATGGTAGCAATTGTCGATGGTGCACCACACTTTCTCAGCCTCAAGCAAATGTTGCAATATTACTTGGAACACCAAGAAGATGTTGTTACTCGCAGAACTAAGTTTGAGTTGGAAAAGGCTGAAGCTCGGGCTCATATTCTTGAAGGTCTGCAGATTGCTCTTGATCATATTGACGAAATTGTTCATATAATTCGTCAGAGTCAATCAAGTGATATTGCAAAAGCTGCTTTAATCAGTCGTTTTGGTCTTGATGACAAGCAGTCACAAGCTATTTTAGACATGAGACTGGTACGGTTAACCGGACTGGAACGTGACAAGGTTGAGGCTGAATACAAAGAACTACAAGCCAAGATTGCTGATTATAAAGATATTTTGGCAAAACCAGAGCGAATTAATGAGATCATTTATAATGAATTGTTAGATATTCAAAAGCGCTTTGGTGATGATCGGCGGACTAAAATTGGCGCCAGTGAAGTTGTTTCAATTGAAGATGAAGATTTAATTGAAAAACAAGATGTTTTACTAACTTTAACCCATAGTGGCTACATTAAGCGGATGCCAATTACTGAATTTAAGACCCAAAATCGTGGCGGCAAAGGTATTAAAGGCATGGGCGTTAAAGATGGCGACTTCATTGCCAACCTAATTTACTCAAGCACGCATGATACGTTGCTGTTCTTTACCAACAAGGGCAAAGTTTATTCTAAGAAAGCCTATGAAATTCCAGAATTTGGCCGTACTGCCAAAGGATTGCCAATAGTCAACTTGTTGCAACTGGAAAAGGGTGAAAAGATCCAGACAATCGTCAATATTCCTGAAGATGCCGATGACCAGTACCTGTTCTTTATTACGAAGATGGGAACGGTCAAACGTACACATGTCAGTGAATTCGGCAATATTCGCAATAGCGGCCTAATTGCATTGACATTGCGCGATGGCGACGAGTTGAATAACGTTTTGGCTACAGATGGCAGTCAGGATATTTTAATCGGCACTCACTTAGGTTATGCAGTACGCTTTAATGAAAAAACTGTTAGATCTATGGGTAGAACTGCTGCCGGTGTTCGCGGAATTAATTTGCGCGAAAATGATTATGTTGTTGGTTCTGGGGTCGTTAAGAATAGTGATGAAGTTTTGGTCATTTCTGAAAAAGGTTATGGCAAGAGAACAGCGGCTTCTGAATATCCAACAAAGGGTCGTGGCGGTAAAGGTATTAAAACCGCAAATATTACCGAGAAAAATGGTCCATTGTCAGGAGTAACAGTGATTGATGGCAGTCAGGATATTATGGTTATCACTGATGATGGCATCATGATTCGCTTCAAGACAAATGACGTCTCTCAAACAGGTCGCAGCACTCTTGGTGTACGCTTGATTAAAGTTAATGACAACAATAAAGTTGCAAGTCTTGCAATTGTTCCTGCTGAAGAAGACCAGGAAGTAGCAGCTTCAGAAGAAACTGATGAAGAGCAAGATTAATTACTAAATCAAAACTTTTAAAAATTATCAGATTATTTTACGTACTTACTAGTAAGAAATAAAAATTTCTTATTGGATCACGTGAAGATAGTTTGGTAATTTTTTGTTTATGTGCTAAAATTAGAGACTGCGAGTAATAAAATTACTCCTTGTTCTTGATTTTTAGCAAGAACCATTTAGTCCAGAAGGAGGTGCACTAGTATGACAACTACTAAGTACGAAATAACTTATATTATCAAGCCTGACATTGATGAAGAATCAAAAAAGGCATTAGTTGAAAACTATGATAAGGTTATTACTGATAACGGTGGTACGATGGTTGAGTCAAAAGACTGGGAAAAGCGTCATTTCGCATATGAAATTAATAAATATCGTGAGGGATTATATCACGTTATGACTTTCACTGCTGATAATGCTGATGCAGTTAACGAATTTGACCGTTTGTCCAAGATTGATACTGCTGTTTTACGTTCAATGACCGTTAAAGTTGGATAATTACTAACAAAAACTTTATCGTTTTCGTGATTTAGGAAAGGAAGGACCTAAAGTATGATTAATCGAGTTGTACTTGTTGGCCGTTTAACACGTGATCCTGAATTGCGTACTACTGGGAGCGGAATCTCGGTTGCTACGTTTACTCTTGCTGTAGATCGTCAATATACAAACGCACAAGGCGAGAGAGGTGCAGATTTTATCAGTTGTGTCATTTGGCGCAAAGCTGCGGAAAATTTCTGTAATTTTACGTCTAAAGGTTCACTTGTTGGTATTGATGGCCGAATTCAAACCAGAAGTTACGATAATAAAGATGGGCAAAGAGTATATGTAACAGAAGTTATCGTTGATAACTTTGCATTGCTTGAATCACGTAAAGATCGTGAAGCCCGTGGTCAAAATGGTGGTTATACACCAAATAATAATGGCAATTTTGGTAATCAGAATACTAATAATACCCCTAACATGGGAGCATCTAACCAGAATAACTCCGCTAATAATGGACCAGACGATACTCAGGATCCATTTGCAGGTTCAGGTGATACCATTGATATTTCTGATGATGATTTACCATTCTAAATTAACAGAAAGGACCTAGGATATGGCTCAACAAAGAAGAAGCGGCGGCGCTCATCGTCGTCGTAAGGTTGACTACATTGCTGCCAACCATATTGATTACGTTGACTACAAGGACGTTGATTTGTTGAAACGTTTTATCTCTGAAAGAGGTAAAATCTTACCACGTCGTGTCACTGGCACCAGCGCTAAGAATCAACGTAAAGTAGCTAAGGCAATTGAAAGAGCTCGCATTATGGGCTTGTTGCCATTTGTTACTGAAGACTAAGATAAAAACTAAAGTAACCCTTTAGATTGGACTATTTCCTATCTAAAGGGTTTTATTATGCTTAAACTGGTTATTGCATATAATGGTTCTTTTAACCGTGGATATTTTATCAATTTATACTTGTTGTCTTTAACTAGTAATAGTATAAAATAATTATGTCCCGATAAAGAACGCAAATCTTAAAATAACAATATAAAAAACAGTAAATGACTATAAATAGTGTAATGTTTATAGAAATATTTGTTCGTTTTCAGTTTAGCTGAAAGTTATTCAACATAAAGATAAAATTTATAAGCATTATGAAGTATTAAACAAAAAAATATAAATGATATAATTGAAAAACGAAAGAGTACAGTTTTCATATCCAAATATTTTATTATTTCTTGGTTTATAGCGATAGACTCGGGAGTTTTTGTTTACCTTAGATAAATTTATATGAATTAATAGATTTGCCGTTTTTAGATTGAGAGTTTGAATTATGATGGAAAATAAAGCAAGAACTAAGTACCAAAAGGTAATGCTAGATTTACGTGAAAAAATTCTTACAGGTATATATCCGATTGATACAAAATTACCAAGTGAAGAAGAATTAAAAAAGATTTATGGAGTAAGTCGAATTACTGTACGTGAAGCCGTTAATGGATTAGTTTCAGATGGTATCGTGGAAAAGGTTCAGGGAAAAGGCAGCTTTGTTCGAGAATTACATCACGTCAAACGTTTACTAAAAAGTAATTCTATTGAAAGTTTTTCAAAAACCGCAATCAAAAATGGTTTTAAGCCAAAGATGGAAGTTTTAAAACTGGAAAAAATTAAAACTAATGCAGAGTTAAGAGACGGCTTAAAATGTAATAGTGACTACGCAATTCATTCTCTTAGAATTTGTTACTTAGACAATGACCCAACGGTTATAGAAAGTAATTACTACCCTCTTCCAAGATTTGAAGGATTAACAAATTATGATTTAAGTGGCTCATTATATCAAGTGCTTAAGGATAATTATGGAATAGATAATTTGAAAGATTCTGAAAGTATTTTACGTGTTGTTCTGGCTGATAAAGAGCAAGCAAGATTACTAAACCGCTCTGTGGGATTTCCGTTGTTTTATTTACGAAATCAAGTTTTTGACAACAATAAAAAGGTAATTCAATTTGGTACAGAGTTTATAGCAACAGATCGTTATGAATTCATGATTTAAGTTATTTGCAGTGTAAAAAATAGTAAACTAAAGGTCTTTTTGGTCTTTAGCTAATTTTTTGATAGGAAGCAGTATAGATGCAAAAAAGCCTCTTTACTGCTTTTTTATTTAATGATTAAACTCTAGATCTCAAAATTATGCTCAAAAGTCGTTGACAATTTCTCTTGAAAGCGTGTACAATCTAATTGTAAAAATATAACGACATATGATGTTATAAATATGGAGGAAAAATGGATAATAAAACAATTGTAAAAAATGTTGTAAAGCACAACGATGGAAAAATAAGTAATGTTTATTTCACTGCTTGTGGTGGCTCTTTAGTAGACATGTATCCAGCATATTATTTCTTAAAATCTGAAGCAGAAAATCTATCAACTGGGTGGTACACAGCAAATGAATTTGTACATGTTACTCCTAAAAAGATAGGAGCACAATCCATTGTTTTTGTTTGCTCACATAGTGGAAATACTCCTGAATCTGTGAAAGCAGCTAAAGTAGCCCAAGAAAAAGGCGCAATTACTATCGGATTAACATTTAACCCAAAGGCTGATCTATTAAAATACTCAGATGAAAAAATTATTTATGAATGGGGCAATGAAAATGAAGTTGTCAAGAACCCAATGGCAATAGTGCTTGATATTACTTCTCAAATTTTGGGTAAATTAGAGGGGTATGACAAGTTGGCTGAATTTGAGGATGGCTTTAATAAAATTGACACAATTGTTACTAATGCCTTAACTCAGGTGCAAGACCGTACCAAGAGATTCGCTGATAAATATCAACATGAACCTATGTTTTACATCTTAGGTAGCGGAGCTTCTTTCGGTCATACATACGGCTTTGCTATTTGCAGTTTAATGGAAATGCAATGGCTTGATGCAGCTCCTATTCACTCCGGTGAATACTTCCATGGACCTTTTGAAGTGACCGACAAAGACAAGCCTTACATTGTAATGGAAAGTATTGGCAGAACGCGCCCATTAGATGAAAGAGCAATTAAGTTCTTAAAGAAGTATGCTGAGAAAATAGAAATAGTTGATGCTAAGGAATTAGGATTAGACTTAATTGATAGTAGTGTTGCTGAATACTTTAACCCAATTTTGTTCTACTCAGTACTATGTGAATATCGAGCAAGACTTGCAGATATTCGTAACCATTCTTTGGAAGTAAGAAGATATATGGGAAAAGTTGAATATTAAAATAAAACCAAAACGATCGCTTTAGAGCTAATATTTATCAACTGCTTAATGATGGGGCAAAATAGTGATACTTTTTCTAAATTAATTAAAAAATCAACATAGCGATCGCAATAAATATGAAAGTTACTAATAGGAAAGGAGTAACTGAAAATTATGATAAAACTTTTTCGCGTAGATCACCGATTGCTTCATGGTCAGGTAGCAGTCTCGTGGTATGGGGCAGTAGGTGCTGATTGTATCCTGATTGCTAATGATGATGTACCAAAAGATCCCATTAGAAAAGCATCAATTAAAATGGCGAAACCTTCTGGAAGTAAGTTGGTGATGCAAAGTATTGACCGCAGCATTGAATCTTTGAATAGCGGAATAACAGACAAGTATCATTTAATGATTATAGTAGAAAGTATTAATGATGCATACAGAATTATAAGCAAAATGAATAACAAACCAAAGGTTCTTAATTTAGGCGGTACTAAAGAAACAAGCGAAACTAAAATTTTAGCACCTTCTGTTAATACAAGCTCAAAGGATGAAAAGCAGCTAAAAGAATTAATTGAACAAGGCGTTAAAGTTGAAGTGCAGCAAGTCTCAACATCGTCGATAAAAGTAGTTAAAGAAACTGATCTTTCTGCAGAATAGAGGATAAAAAATGCTTGTAAAAACACTATTAATTGGCTTAGTGGCTTTAGTTGGGTATAGTGAATACTTTTTAACCGGAGCATCAATGATTTTTAGACCAATTGCTTTGGCACCACTAGTCGGCATTGTTTTAGGCAATATACCTGAAGCAATTAAAGTTGGAGCAGCGATGGAATTAGCATACATTGGTGTTGTTGAAGTTGGAATCTCTACTCCTCAAGATATGGTATCAGCCTCAGTTTTAGGTACTACTTTTGCTTTATCTACTGGAAAAGGAATTTCCGCGGCTTTAACATTTGGATTACCTTTGTCTATGCTGGTATTGATTGTTCAAAATGTTATGTACATTTTTGTAGCGCCGTTATATGTTAACAAAATGGATGAATATGCCAAAAAAGCTGAAGATCGCAAATTAAGTTTAATGGCTTTTTGGGGTGGTACTGCAGTTAATTTCTTACCATCAGTATTATTCATCATGCTAGCCTATTATTTCGGAACAGGTTTTTCTAAGCAAATAATAAGTGTCATTCCCCAATTTGTTCAAGATGGACTAGTTGTTGCTAGTGGTTTGTTACCTGCCTTTGGATTTGCCTTGCTAATCCAGCAGATGCTGCGCAAGGACATCGTTCCATACATGATTCTTGGCTTTGCATTGACTGCCTACCTGAAAATTCCAATTATAGGAATAGCAATCTTTGGCCTGGTTATTGTAATGATTTTGTACTATAACGAGAAAAAATTAAAACAACAAATGGATTTGATTGGAAAAGGAGCTACAGACGATGATGAAAGTTTCTAATAATGAGATGCGCAAGGCTCTGTGGTCAACGTTTTGGCGGTCATTTGCAGCTAATGCTCCTTGGGAATTGACGCGCCAAGAAGCTACTGGATATGCTTTTAGTATGGTTCCATCACTGCGAGTAATATATAAAGACGATAAAAATGGTAAAGCCCAGGCTTTACAAAGACATATGCAATTTTTTAACATTACTAATGTGTTGCTACCCTTAGTTCTTGGAACGTCCATTGCTATGGAGGAAGAAAATAAAGCCAATCCTGACTTTGATCCGGCTATTATTAACAACGTCAAAGTAAGTCTTATGGGACCTTTGTCTGCAATTGGAGACTCAATGTTTTTGACGACCTGGAGAGTTATTTGTATGGGTATTTCTCTAGCTCTTTGTCAAGCCGGAAACATTTTAGGTCCTATTCTGTTTATGGCTTCCTACAATGTTGTGACTATCGCAGTAAGATGGTTTGGTCTGAAAATTGGGTATGAACAAGGTACCAAATTTATCCAAAGAGTAAGCGATTCTAACATAATTCAAAATATTTCTAATAAAGCATCAATTTTGGGAATGATGGTCGTAGGCGCTATGATTCCAAGCTATGTGGTTGTTAATTCACCGATTAAAATCGGCACAGGAAAATCAGCTGTTTCTTTAGTTAGTACCTTAAACCAAATTGTGCCTTCAATGTTGCCTTTAGCAGCTACTCTGATTGTTTTATGGATGATTAGAAAGAAATGGAAAGTTTCTTGGATTTTGGTTACTATCGTTGCTTTCAGTATCATTGGTACATGGTTACATATTTTATCAGCATAATTGAAATTGGAGGCTAATGTGACTGATTTGGTTTTACTTAGTCATGGTACTTTTTGTAAAGGTATTAAAGAAGGTGCCGAGATGATTCTTGGCCCTCAAAAAAGTATTCATACAATTGATCTAAAAGAAGGCGAGAGTCCGGAACATTTTCAAACGCGCTTTTTAAATTTGACAGGTAGTTTAGAAAAATTTGTTGTGTTTACTGATATTCTTGGTGGTACGCCCTATAATGTTGCTTATAAATTACTGCTTTCCTCAGAAAACAAATTTGAGCTTTATACTGGAATGAATCTCCCAATGATTATTAGTTATGTTAATGCACAACTTGTTTCAAATAGTCCTAACTTAATTGGCGATGCTAAAAATGGAATAAAGTTTATTGAAGCAAAATACGAAGATTCGCCAGATGACGAATTTTAGTATCATAGTCAAATAAAAGAAAAATTAAAAATATAACCTTGGACTATTTATTCGAGGGTTGTGATAACTTCTCGTCACAAGCAGATAGAAGTATGATAATACAGCTATCTGCTTTTTCTTTTGTTCTTAAGATTGATTGCTATAAGGTGTTGCTAACATAGCCTTTTGACATATTTAAGTATAAGTTGCCTAGTTTCTTATCCAGAGAATACAATGTATAATAATAATGATGTATTATACATTATTTTAGGAAGGACCTTACATGAAAGATTTTTTACGTAAGCTTGAATTTCCTGCTTTTATTAAAGATTCCAGGCTCACGGCCTCAGTCATTATAATTTTAGCGTTATCGCTTTTGGGTAGCATTGTTGCAATGATCATGAACCCTTTATTTGGCTTAGCCATGGTTTTGATCTTTATTTTGACTGTAGCATGTGTTGCTTATGGTGCATATATCTTAGCTGGCAATGCGAATAATTTTGCTGTTAGTTTGTCTTACCGGATTAAGCGCAGCGAACAAGAGGCAATGATTAAAATGCCACTCGGCATTTTGCTTTATGATGAGGATCGGCAAATTCAGTGGGCCAATCCTTACCTGCAGCTTTATTTAAAAAATGAAGATTTGATTGGACATACAATTGCCTCTGTTGATCCTGAACTAGATAAATTAATTGATGAATCATTGAAGGCTAAAACAGCTGAAAATCATGTAGTAAATTGGGATGGTCATCAATTTGAGATGGTTATCCAGGACAATCTCGGTGTTGTTTATTTACTTGATATTACGCGTTATGCCAAAATCGAAGAAAGATACAACAACGAATTATTGGCTATTGGCCAGATTTTTATTGATAATTACGATGAATTAAGCGAAACAATGCATGACCAGGAGCTAACGACTACTAGTGCATATGTTCAGAATACTTTAAGTGATTATGCTAAAAATTTTAATGCCTATCTTAAGCGTATTGATGAAGATCACTTTTTGTTGTTACTGCACATGCAAGATTTGGTTAAAATGGAAAAAGACAAGTTTTCTGTTTTGGATAAAATGCGTTTGGAAACCAGTCGTAATAATACGCCTCTAACTTTGTCAATTGGTATTGCTTTTGGCAGCAGCTTGATTACCGAGTTAGCTGATCAAGCACAGTCAAACCTTGACCTCGCGTTAGGCAGGGGCGGTGATCAAGTTGTTCTCAGTCAACCAGGCAAGGCTGCTCGTTTCTTTGGTGGTAAATCGAATCCGATGGAGAAAAGAACCAGAGTCAGAGCCAGAATGGTTTCACAGGCGATTAGTGAGCTGTTCAAAGAGGCAGACCGCGTTTTTGTAGTTGGTCATGCCAGCCCTGACATGGACTCAATCGGCAGTGGCATTGGCGTTGTTAAAATCGCACGTCTGCATCATGTGAAGGCAAATTTTGTCTTAGATGTTAATAAAACCAATTATGATGTCAGCCGTTTAGTTGCTAAAATGGAAAAGGTAAAGGGAGATAATGATATTTTTATTGCTCCTGGGGATGCCTTGGAAGCAGTGACTGACAAGTCCATGTTGGTTATGGTTGATCACTCGAAATACTCTATTACTTATTCGAAAGAATTATATGATCGGTTAAGAGATAGAATTATTGTCATTGATCATCACCGTCGCGGTGAAGAATTTCCTGAAAATCCAATGCTGACGTATGTTGAGCCTTATGCCTCATCAGCCTGTGAACTGGTGACTGAAATGGTTGAATACCAGCAGCCAAGTTCCGGCAAGCGCGTGTTAACTGACCTTGATGCTACGGCAATGCTGGCGGGAATTACGGTTGATTCGAAAGAATTTTCTTTGCGTACTGGTACTCGGACGTTTGATGCTGCCAGTTACTTGCGGTCGATCGGTGCAAGCACGATGGGTGTTAGTGAACTGCTGAAAGAAGATATAGACAGTTTTCTGCAGCGTACTCGTTTGGTCAGCAGCTTAAAAATGATCAAGCCCAAAATGGCTGTTTTATGTGGTCCAGATGACAAGGAAATTGATCCTATTATCACGGCTCAAGCAGCAGATACGGCTCTTGATTTAGAAAATGTTGAAGCCAGTTTTGCAATCACCAGGCGGAATAAAGATACAATTGGCATATCTGCTCGTTCAATGGGTGATATTAATGTCCAGTTAATTATGGAAAAACTTGGCGGTGGTGGCCATTTGTCTAATGCAGCTACCCAAATTAAAGGGATATCTGTTCAGGAGGCACTTGCCAAATTGATGGATGCGGTAGATACTTATGAACAAGAAAATGAATAAAAGGAGAGCACAATGAAAGTTATTTTTACTAAAGATGTTAAAGGCCGTGGCAAACGCGGTGAAGTTAAAAATGTTCCTGATGGTTATGCCCAAAACTTTTTATTTAAGAGGGGATTAGCCAAAGCTGCTACTAAAGCAAATATGCATACTTTGGAAAGAGTTGCTGCTAACGAAAAAGCGACTTATGAAGCTGAAAAAGCTGAAGCTGAAAAAATCAAGACCGAACTAGATAAGGATGAAACAGTAGTTAACTTTAAATCTAAAGCCGGTTCAGATTCTAGATTATTTGGCTCGATTTCTGGTAAAAAAATTGTCGAGGGCTTAGAAAAGCAATTTGGTATTAAGATTGATAAACGCAAATTAAATCTGCCTGAACCAATTAAATCGTTGGGCTACACCAATGTACCAGTTAAGTTATTTAAGGGCGTAGAAGGCAAAATCCGCGTCCATGTTACTGAACAGGATTAGCCTTTAGTTGAATTCTGAAAAAAGTGGGCGTGATTAATGGATAATATTGTCTCACAGCAGATACCGCATGACGATGAAGCAGAAAAAGCGGTTCTGGGCGCAATTTTTATAGATCCTGCAGCAATAGCTGATGCCAGTGCCGAGGTTCAGCCGGATGATTTTTATAAGAGAGCAAATCAGTTGGTTTTCCAGGCTATGCTTGATTTATCTGACCGTGAGGATGCAATTGATCCGTTAACGCTGCAGGATGAACTGACTAAAAAAAACCAGCTTGATGATATTGGCGGCATTGCTTATGTTTCTGAGCTGGCCATGGCGACTCCGACGGCTGCTCATGTCACTTATTATGCTAAAATTGTACACCGCAAAGCATTATTGCGGCGGCTTATTTCTGCCAGTCAAAAAATTATTACGACTGCAATGCAGGATTCCGATGATGTCACTGACATTTTAGATAACGCCGAAAGCGAAATTATGAATGTCTCATCGGAAAATAATGCGAATGGTTTTCGTAACATCAAGGATATTGTTAATTCCACGATTGATGAAATTAACAATATTCCTGAAGATGGCAATATGGTTACCGGTTTGCCTACCGGTTTTGTCGAACTGGATAAAATGACTACGGGTTTTCATGATGATGAGCTGGTAATTGTGGCTGCTCGTCCCGGAGTGGGAAAGACTTCCTTTGCGCTTAATGTTGCCCAGTATGTTGGTTTGCATACTGATAAAACTGTGGCAATGTTTTCCTTGGAAATGAGCGGAGAACAATTAGTGCAAAGAATGCTGGCTTCAGAAGGTTTAATTAATTCGCAGCACTTGCGGACTGGCCAACTGGACGAAGATGAGTGGCCTAAGCTGGTTGCGGCATCGGGTTCTTTAGCAACAGCTAATATTTATATTGATGACACTCCGGGTATTAAGATGAGTGAAATCAGGGCGCAATCTCGCCGCCTAGCTAAAGAAAAAGGCAATTTAGGCTTAATTGTCATTGATTACTTGCAGTTGATTGAAGGTCCGCACAGTGAATCACGGCAACAGGAAGTTTCTGCTATTTCACGGCAATTGAAGAAACTGGCTAAAGAACTTCATGTGCCGGTTATTGCCTTATCGCAATTATCACGTTCAGTTGAACAGAGACAGGATAAAAGACCAGTCTTATCAGATATTCGTGAGTCAGGTTCAATTGAGCAGGATGCCGATATTGTCTCCTTTCTTTACCGTGATGATTATTACCGAGATGAAGAAGAGGGAGAAGAGAATAAAGAGGTATCTGCTGAAGATGATAACGGTGAAGTGGAAGTTATCATTGAAAAGAACCGTTCTGGTAGCAGGGGGACAGTGAAATTAATGTTTTCTAAACCCTATAATCGCTTTTCGAACCTCGATTATAGTCATGATCAACCTAACGAATAGGAATTAATAAAAGCCACAGTGTTTTAAAGAAAAACACTATGGCTTTTTGATTTATACTATATTTTAACAAAAAATAAGTCGTTTTTAATGACAATATTTCTACTAAATTGTACTATTAAGGTGTGAATAGAAAAATTTCGCTAATTTTTTGGGAAAGGACCGATTAAAATGGCTGGTAAAGGTTTTAAAGACAAAGTAGCTGGTAAAGCTAAAGAAGTCAAAGGCAAAGTTCAACAAGCTGCCGGTGATGTCAAAGACAAAGCTCAAGAAGCTACTGAAAACGTCAAAGACAAAGTTGATGACGTTAAGGATAAAATGAATAAATAATTATTTAATTAGTTAAAAAGAGGTTGGAAAACTAAATGTTTTCTCAGCCTCTTTTTTGGGTTACACATGAAACAATTTACCGTAATTTACGCTGGATGCTTTTTGGCAACTTAAGATTGGGACGTTCCGGATCGTAAAATTCATAAAAGACTGGAGCCTTATTAGAATCATTACTTTTAGGATAAAGTTCATAGTTGCTGTTCATCAATGGCAGAGTCATATTCTTTTTATATGAATTCCAGATGTTGCTTAGTACCTGTGTCAGCAATTTTCTTTCTTCGGATTCCAGGGATAAAAAGGCGCGGCCAAAGCGATAAGTTCCTACTATTTTATTACTGGTTAGCTGGTGTAATTCATCAATATCGTAATTTTCAAATGCCTCGAAAAGATCAGAAAAAGCATCGCTTCTTTCTTGATCAGGGATTGAATTATTAAAATTAATAAGAGCATGTCTGATAACACGACTGCCTGACGATAACCCGTCAGCCAGGGTAAAACTGTCGCGCCCTACTGACCAGCGGCGCGGATCATGTTGGTTGCGCATAGGCACAGTACTTTTAACAACCAATACTTGTTCAGGATGATCCAGCATTGCACCAAAGATTGAGCCTTGAGGGATGTAGGTTTTCATTTTCGGCATAGAAGCAGTAAAGCCACTGCTCGTATACACTTTATGGAAAAAGCCCGGCCCGTCAAAGCTAATCGCTTTTATTACCCGTTTTTGTATTTCAGGGCTAACTGCACTTAAAGCAAATTGAGCAAAATTGCCTCCTTTTGAATGACCTAAGAGATAAATTTGCTGTTCACTAAATTTATGTGCAATTTCAGTAAGATATTTAGCGGCCACTTCTTGACCATAAATTTCCGGTAAATAATTCATGCCCATATCTTCATTTAGACCGATCATGGTGCCGTCGGTTCCCCGAAAGACAATGGCTATGGTATTTGAATCAATAAAAAAGGTGACAGCAGTAAATTGCAAGGGATGCGGTTCTTTTTCCAGCCTATCAGTCCAATCCAGAATTTTAATGTTGCCGATTCTAGGACTTTCTGGTAATAACATAACCTCGGTTGCAGTTTCGGCATACATTTGATGTTGAAAAGAGGGCAGCTTATACAGTTTTTCAGCTACTTCTCCTAAAGTATGACCAGTGGCAGAACTATCAGCTGGCAAATAAACAATTGATGACAATAGCGAAGCATCTACACTGTTGAATGGTTTTTCTGAGAAGCTTAAGTCACCACGCCAGCGTAAATAATCAAGTGGTCCAGCCATATAAATTCTCCTTTCACAAAAAAGTTTATATCAATATTGTAGTGAGTTTGCTCAATTAAGATAAAAATTATGCAAAAAAAACAATAGAATTAACTATTGCTTAAAAAGTAATTTGCTCTATTTATCTATACTGGCATAACTGATGCGCTTGATGTCAGGATACTTGCGCAGAGCCATAATAATATCATTTTCATCAATATTATTGTTAATAATACCATCTACAAAAAAGATGATTCTTTCGTCGCTGACAAAAAGTATTTTTACGGAAACATTTTCAACATGATTTGTTTCAAGCTCCTGCTCAATTATGTGCAGGATATCAGGCTTATTAACGGCTTCTATCTGAATGTTGAACCTGATATGCATGATGATTTTATCAATTATGGCATCATCGTGAAACATCATCTGGATAACAAAGAGCAAGGCAGTTGCTAAAATACCAATAAAGTATAAACCAGAACCAATCGCCATCCCGATAGCAGCTGTTGCCCAGATACCTGCAGCAGTTGTCAAACCGGAAATCTGTTGCTTTTTAATTAAAATTGTACCGGCACCAATAAATGAAATACCTGAAACTATTTGCGCAGCAATTCTGGAAGGGTCCAAAGCAACGTCTGACATTTTTAATAAGTCGCCAAAACCATACTTTGAAACTATCATAAATAGCGCGGAAGAAAAGGCAACTACAATATGTGTCCGCACTCCGGCACTTTTTCTTTGAATCGCACGTTCATAACCGATCAATGCACCGCACAAAGAAGCTACTACAATTCTCAATAGCCATGGGAGTTCTGCGTTAATCGATGCTAAATTTGCCATTACATCCACTCCATTTCTAAATCTATTCTTATATTATACTCTTAAAAAAGCGCGCCAAATGACAGTTATGACAAAAACTGGGAAAAAGTCAAAAAATGCTTGCGTAAACTTTTAGAATATGTTTTAATTAATATCGTTGTCGATATATGACAATGCTGACTTAGCTCAGTTGGCAGAGCACGTCATTAGTAATGATGAGGTCGGAGGTTCGAATCCTCTAGTCAGCACTAAGAAAACAATCGAAAGATTTCTAAGTCTGTTATCCAGGTTCAAAAGAATTTGAGAGAGCGGGCTTTTTTGTTATTTTTGCATAGTTTGTTAACTTTTAAAAACACTTATGAATATTTAGGTCAGCCACAAGATTTGCCACACAAGATGAAAATTTGAAATTTTGTGTGGTAATCTCTGAATACAAACGTCATAAAGGTTGATATGACTGCTTTTCTTGAAGTAGATCTATGTGGCAAAGTAAAGTAAAAAGCATAAATATCGTTCATGCATAAGTAACTACAAGCTTAAAAATACTTAGTTACTAAATGTATTTGTTATGTCATTTCCTTCCATATCGTAAATTTTTACATTTTTAATGTCTAAAATTTTTTCTAAAGGATCTACTAATTCTAAACCATTTTTAGTAACAATGCTGTTGGTTAATTCACTGTAAGAATAGATATTGCGATAGATTTAATTGATTATGGCTTTTCAGTTAATGGAATAAGTGATGGTCTAGCAAAAAAGAACTGATTTTTTTGAATAAGCAAGGAAACATAATAGGTTCAGAGCATTATAAGATTATTGGTAGCACTGAAAAAGCACAGACAATTTATGTTGGTAGTAGGAGAAGTGAGGCTTTCTTACGAATTTGTAATAAGAAGATTGAACAAGCACGATCAGACGGGCTATATCGAGCTGTTTCAATTGAATGTAAAGACTGGATAAGAATTGAAGCAGAATTTAAACATCGTCTGGCTAAGGAAATAGGTAAATTAATTGCTTTGATGGAAACAGATGATATTTACCCAAGTCTATTAAGCTGTGTATTAGACCGGTGGTCGTTAGTTAAGAATAGGGAGAAATAATGATAGATAAGGGATTGCTTTATTCTTCAGAATGGGTAGTTTTGCATGAATTAGCTAAGAGAAAAGGATTAAGCAATCTTGAACGTATTCAAACTGATGCCTCGTTGAATAAAAAAGTTAACTGGTTTCTATTCAATGGAGTAACTGGAGTATTAATGCTAATTAAGGAAATATATGGTTCAACTGACTTAAAAGAATTTTATATGTTTCTTGATTATTTTATGAAAGATGTTGATAAACCAGGACATTATCAGTATTCAGATAAGATAAAAAGTGATATTAAAACAGTCAAGAGCGCTGTTTAAGAAAGTGATTTTAAAAAATATTTGGAGCAGCTAAAACAAGAATTGATTAAATTGGATTCGGGAAAATGGGGTAGAAAGTAATGTTCGGGACACAATTTTTGAATGCGCGGCAAATAGCGCAAAAGTTAGGAATCAGTTATACGTATTTTTTTAAGGTGCTAAAAAGGGGTGGAAACTGTCCCCTACCATCAACTAGGAAATGATGGGCGAAAATATTATGTTCTAGAAGAAGTCGAGCATTGGCTACTTGAAAGTACTCAAAAGTAATATTAAGTGTGGCAAATAAGTTGTTACACCTTTTCTGAAGGAAATAAAAATGTCAATTACAAAAAACACATCGGGGAAAAATGAAGGTAAGTACCGCGTACGAATACAATCGACTGACAGTGAGACTGGTAAGACAATGTCAATTCCAATTAGAGTGACTCAAACAGCTAGTAGGAGCGAAGCTAAGACGCTTGAACAAAAAATGTGGGTAGATTACCGCAAAAGACAAAATTTGGCAGACGATGTTTTAAATCAACCACTTACTAAGGCTTTAAATAATTATGTTGAAGAAGAATATAATTCTAGACGCTGGTCATCAATTACAACTTACAATAATTGGAAATATACCGTTAAATTAGTTTCACAATATTTTGGTAAAAAGAAAATACGTAATGTAAAAGAAAAAGACATACGTGATTTTGCAAGGGAGTACGTTAGAATACATAAAACAACGGTAGCTCCACATAGTACGATTGCACGATAATTACAAAATTTACGAGTATTTTTCTTCGCACTACAAGATTATGGCTTAACTACAAATCAAGTGCCAATTGAAGTACTATCTAAATTTTTTAGACGTGATGAAATGGAGCTACCTGTTAAGAAGTACATATTTACTAACGACGAAATTACTAGATTAAAAATAGAAATTTACCGACAACTAAAAAATAGTAGTGTCAGTCATTGGACTACTAAAATTGCTATTTTGATTGCACTGGAAACGGGAACGCGACCGCAAGAAATTCAAGGTTTAAAATGGTCTAATTTAGAGGCGGACGGTAAGTATCAAGCCTTTAATATAAATAATTCATGGAATGAAAAAGAAAAGCAATTTAACGGACATTTGAAGAGTAGACGTAAAGGTGTATTTAGATTAACCCTTCCCCTACCTGAACCACTTTTCAGTTATTGGATAAGTTTTATCACTGTCAGAATAAGTTTATCTATGAACATGATTTGACTAATAAAATGAATAGATCACTTTGAATATTAAAGATTATCGGCTATGTGCTTTTGGCTATCCAGTTGTGCAACATGGTATGAATGATATGTTAAAAAAATCATGTAATAAAGTTGGAATAAATAACGGTAGGTTAAGTATTAGTATGTATACGTGTCGGCATACGGAAGCAACAAAATTAGGTAATACTCCGGGTATGAGTTATCCATGGGCAGCAAGTCGTATGGGGCATACAGTAAAAATGTTTATGAAAACGTATGTCCATGTAGATGAGGATCGGAATGTGGAAATGTCGGAGTTAGTGATAGATAATATCAGCGTGAAATCTTGAAATAATGAATAAATTTATCATTGTGTTTATAATTGTTTTTTTATATAATACCTTTGCATTTTATGTTATGTAAAGGTAGTTAATTAAATGAAAAAGATAAAAGTTTATTTAATAATAGTTTTATCTGTATTTTTATTAGGAATGCAAACCCTATCTATGTCGACAAAGACCTAAAGTATTACTCCTGCAAGTAATTATAGATTTAATTCAAAAGAATCAACTTACCTAATCGACAAACAATCTAAATACTATAAGACTGTTTGGAAAAAAGCAATATCGGCTTGGAATAAAGTGGGTTTTAGTTGGAAAAATTCCAGTAGCTCGAAAATTTATTTGATGTCACTTACTATGAAGCAAGATAAGCGTAAAGTTGACAATAAATCTGATAGAATGACAAAGAATATTGCAGGAACATGTATTATATGGTCGTATAAAGGAACCGATTAAACAAATTAAATTAGAGCATGTTTCATTTGCCTATCCGTTTTCCAAAAATGAAGTCTTGCATGATTTGAATTTTAAAATTAAACAAGGTGAAAAAATCGCCGTAGTGGGTGAAAATGGTTCAGGTAAGTCAACTTTAATAAAACTATTGTTGCGTCTTTATGATCCTAGTAAGGGAAAAATCGAACTTAATGGTAATGATTTACGTGAATTTACGCTTGCAAATTACCGGCAAAATTTATCTGCAACTTTTCAGGACTATTCTAAATTTAAGTTGAGTTTAGCCGACAATGTGGCAGTTTTTCGCCCAGGCGGTAACGCAAGAATTAAAGCTGCGTTGAAGAAGGCAGGTTTAGAAGCATTGCTTAAAGATAAAAAGATCGACTTAAATGCAATTTTAAATAAGGAATTTGCCAATGGTACAGAACTTTCAGGAAGACAGTGGTAAAGAATAGCACTTGCAAGGGACCATGTATACTAATGCTCAAGTAGAGTTCTTAGATGAACCTACTGCGGCTTTGGATGCAAAAAGTGAAAATGAAATTTACCAACATTTTTTGAGAGAAAACGAAGATAAAACAATTATTTTTGTAACACATCGCTTGTCGGCCGTGAAATATGCGGATAAGATTCTCTTTTTACAAAATGGCAGAATTCTGGGCTTTGATACACACGAAAAATTAATCAGGAATAATGCTGATTATCGTAATATGTATAATTTACAAAAAGAGGCTTATGTCTAAATTCGATTTGGTCTAAAAAGTGCATTTTGCTACAATTAAAGTATTTTAGTAAGCAAAGCCGAAATTAAGAGCAGCAACAAACTTTGAAATTAAACTATTTTAAGTAAGTATTTGCTATATATTCTAGAGAAATGGAAGGTGTGACAAGTTTGAATTCTATTAAAAAGTTTTTAGATTGGCTAACAAGTTTATTACTGATTATAGTGGTCGGACTGGTTTTGATCACACTTTTTTCTGCATATTATAGTTTTGGCACTATGATTTTTGGAGTCCATGAGGCAAGCGCAATAAAGGATTTTTGGTTCACAGAAATCATGTTGGGTACAGTTTATGTATCTGTAGTTATGGTCATTGCTATATATACAGCAATAACTCGTTTTTTAAAGAAAAGAAAAAATAATGCTTCTTGTTAAGTAGTATTGATTATAAATATAGCAAGATGAAGACAGGTAGTTCAATTGAACTACCTGCATTTTGTTGTCCAAGAATACTGTGGTTTTGATATAGCCTGCTTTAGTAAATATCAATAGCAGAACTACCAAATGCATTATTGTGTGAAAAATAGGTGAATATGCAAATTACATTTAAACTATAAATATAATGATATTTATAATTATACATTTTAAATGAGCTGTGATTGAAATTGTTATCATTTGCAAATGCTATACGACTAATAATAAGACCGTTATTTGAAAAAGAAAAATCAGTTCACTATTATTTGAACTGATTGATTAGATATTTAAAGAAACTTTGAATTGTTGGTAAGTGTTCAACTCGATTTTATAAGCAACTAAGCTCTAATTTAACCCTGATTTTGTGGATCCTTTGTATTGATCCAATGCAGATTTTAAATCTTTGTCTGTAATTTTGACGTTTTGATCTTTCAAAACTTGGCTGATTACATTTCTCATAACAGTGGAATTTGCGGCCCATTTGGCATAAAGGTTATTTGTTAGTTCTGCTCTATTGTTTTCAAAACGCCCTTTAGCTGGATGGTTAATCATTTTTATTATCTCATAGCCATTAGTAACTTTTACTGGAGTGTTGGTATATTCACCATTTTTAAGCTTGTATGCGGCATTTTTGAAAGTGGAATCCCAATTTTTATTTGCTTGATTAAAAGGTGCTAATTTTCCGCCATTAGTACTGGTAGAACTATCTACAGAATACTTTTTTGCTAAACTTGAAAAACTTTTTCCATTGTCTAATTGATTGATAATTTCTTCAGCTATTGAGTGACTGGTTACTAAAATATGCTGCACAGTAATCTTTGGTTGATATGTTTTCCACTCTGCTTTTAATTCTTTATTTGTGGGTTTTATTTGAGACCTCAATGCAATTTCACTAAGTAGGTTAATTTGAATCATTCTCTTAAAAGATGACTTAGTGTATGAATTTTGTGCTAAAAATTCATCAAATTGTGAGCCATAGCGTTCTTTATAATTATTGTATTCTTGAGTAACTTCTTTAGAATTCAACTTTTCCCCATATTGGGCCTTTAGAGCATCATAAATTAACAAATTAGCTAAGATATTTTTACTTGAAGGAGCTGACTTGAGTTCCTTATAAAACTCTTGTTGCGTAATTTTTTTATCTTTTCCATATTGAGCAACTTCTGTATTATTTGATTTTGAACAGCCTGTTAAGCTTAGTAAGGAAATACCAGTTACAGCAGTTATTAACCCTTTTAATAATTTGTCCATTATATCTCCTCCAATGAAGATTTTTTATTTAATTATTAAAAATATTAAAACAAATTGCAACTTTTTGCTAAATAAAATTATAAAAAATAACTTAAATAATATAAATTTGTTCACAAATATAGATAAAAATTGAATAGTAAAGAAATAAAATAATTAAAAATAACAATTATTAATAAAACGATTGTTATTTTTAATTTCTTACTATATAATATTTAATTAATTGATAATGTTATTAATTTAATCAGACAAACACACTATTATTAATTAGGTTGGGGGACTAGCTATGAAAAGAAATAAGTATGTGGGAGTGCTAGTTTGTGCCGCTGCACTTTCTGTCGTCTCTGTATTTTCTAATGCTGAACAGCACGTTAAAGCTACTGTTGACAGTCAAACAAAAACTGTTGCAAACAGCTCTAAAGCAGCAGAGTCAGCTACAGTGGGCGTAACAAACAAAGCAATTGAAGCACAATTAGCTGCAAAAGGGGTTAATCTTAAGCATTTAACTTCTGACGAAAAGCAAACTGTATATGTTGATGTAATTGTTCAATTGTCTGCTGCACCTGCAGCTACAAATGGTTCAGTAAGCACAAATTCAAGTAGTGCAGAAATTGAACAGGCTACAAAACAAGTAATTGCACAACAGGGTTCAGTTAAAGCAAAAGTAAAAGCAATTACCAACCAAGCAATTGGCAAAAGCTATGGTTATGTAGTTAATGGTTTTGCTACTAAAGTAAAGGTTAAAGATATTCAAAAATTAAGAGCTATTCCAGGTGTTAAATCAGTAACTTTGGCAAAAGTCTACTATGCTAATGACTCTTCAGCTGATGATATGGCTAATGTTTCAGCAGTTTGGAATAATTATAAATACAAAGGTGAAGGCACTGTAGTTTCTATCATCGATACAGGTATTGATCCTAATCATAAGGATTTACGGTTGAGTGATGAATCTAAAGCGAAATTAACAAGAGAAAAGGTTGCTGCCTTCACAAAACAAGCTGGTTATGGGCGCTACTTTACTGAAAAGGTCCCATATGGTCATAACTATTCAGATAACAATGACAATATTACTGATAATAATCCTAGCGAGCAACACGGTATGCATGTTGCAGGTATCGTAGCTGCCAATGGTACTTCAGATTCTGTTAATTCGGTTGTAGGTGTTGCTCCAGAAGCGCAATTATTAGCAATGAAAGCTTTTTCTAATTCAGCTAGTTCTGCTACTACTGATTCTACTAATATCATTGGAGCAATTGATGATTCAGCTAAACTTGGTGCTGATGTTTTGAACATGTCCTTAGGTTCTACTTCTGGTCAGCAAACGGATGATGATCCAGAAATTGTAGCTGTTGACCGTGCTACTAAGACAGGTACTGCCGCTGTAATTTCTGCTGGTAACTCTGGGACCTCAAACTCAAAAGCTGATGGAAACAATAAGGCATATTATGGCAATCCAGATATGGGAACTTTAGGTAGTCCGGGTACTGCCAGAACTGCCACAACGGTTGCATCAGCAGAGAATAATAAAGTTACTACTGATGGTATAACTTTTACTTCATCTGATGGTAAAACTGTAGTAGTAGGTCCAGAAACTACTCAGCTTTCAGGAGGTACTGATCGTTCATTCTTTAATGACAAGCAATTCTACGTTGTTAAAGATAATAATGGACAATTAGGTATAGGTTCTCCAAATCAATACACATCTGATGTTAAGGGTAAAATTGCCATCGTTAAGCGTGGGACTCTTACTTTTACAGATAAACAAAAATTTGCACAGGAAGCAGGGGCTGCGGGTTTAGTCATTGTTAATAATCAAGCTGGTGCATTAACTAACATGCAACTTAATGCTGGGTTCCCTACTGTTGGATTATCAGGGGATGCTGGAAACAAGTTAGTAGAATATATTGATAAACATCCTGATGAAGCATTAAAGGTAAACATTGCTGTGCAGCCATTAGATAATTCAGCGCTTAAGACAGATTTAATGTCTAACTTTACTTCATATGGCCCTGTTTCTAATTTGGCCTTTAAGCCAGATATCTCAGCACCAGGTGGAAATCTTTGGTCAACTCAAAACAATAATGGCTATACTAACATGTCGGGTACTTCTATGGCTTCTCCATTTATTGCTGGTACACAAGCACTTGTAAGTCAAGCAATGAATGATAAAAAGGGTTCTTTCTATGAAATTTATCAAAAGATGAGTCCAGATGAAAGAACAGCATTTATAAAAACTTTGGAAATGAATACTGCAAGTATTCAACCTGATGTTAGTCATGATAATGTGATTGTCTCACCTCGTAGACAAGGTGCTGGGTTCATCAATGCACAAGCTGCTATTCAGGCATTGGCTAAAAATCCTTCAACCGTTGTTGGTAGCAACGGCTATCCGGGTGTTGAACTTAAGAGCTTCACAGATAGAAATCTTAAATTCCAAGTTAAGTTTACCAATAGAACAAATAAGGATTTAACTTATAAGCTAAACAATAATGGTAAAGAATCGGATATTTATACTTCTGCTACTGATAGTAGTTCAGTTTTGTATGACAAGAAAATTGATGATGCTTCAGTTCAAACTGATGATTACGTAGTTGTACCTGCAAATTCAACTAAGGAACTTACTATTACATTAGCACTGCCAACTGATTTTAAAGAAAATCAGTATGTTGAAGGATTCTTGAACTTTAATGGATCAGACGGTTCACAATTACGTTTACCATACATGGGATTCTTTGGCGACTGGGCAAGTTCAGATCTACCTATCTTTGCTAGCTTAAATGATCCAGATGTATTCCAACCTTACAATAATATCTTGGGTACTATTGTAACCGCTGGTAATGACTCTTTTAATGGTAACCCAGGTTTAAGCATTGATGAAAACGGTAATTATGTATTTGATTCTTCAAAATTCGCAATTTCTACTGCAAATAATGTTCAATTCCAATGGTTTAAACCAACTTATTATTTATACAGAAATGCTAATAACGTTAAGGCTCAAATTTTGGATAAAGATGGCAAAGTAATTAATACTTTAGCTTCGTTGAGTAATGCTACTAAGACTTACTATTACGCACAAGCTCAAAGATACACTTACTTTGATGAAGCTCCTGAGTGGGACGGTACATACTTTGACCAACAAGCTAACAAGACAGTTAAAGTGCCTGATGGAACATATACTTACAGAATCTCTGCTACTGTTGATGGAACAAATACAGAACAGCATTACGATATCCCCGTTAAGGTAGATAGTGTTAAACCTGTATTAAAGAACCTCAAGCTAGAATCAAGTACAGAAAAGGATAGTAATGGCCAAGAAAAAACTCGTTACTACTTGTATGCTGAGGCTAAGGATGATCTTAGTGGCTTGAGTGGTGACGCTAATGTTTCTGTAAATGATGTCTTTAGTCAATTAACATACGATCCAACTGCTAAGGCAGATAAGGATGGTTTCCAAAAGATTGAAATCGACTTATCTCCTGAACAGGTAAAAGCTTTACAAGCAGGTACTAATGACTTTGCTGTAGCACTATTTGATAATGCTTCAAATGCAGGAACTGCTTCAGGTGAAAGCAATAAGCCGGGTGAAACCGGCTATGGCTTGGTTCTTAAAGACGGTGGGTTACCAGATAAGATCTCTTCAACAACTGACAACTACGATCCTGACACTAAATCCTTTGTCTTTTCAGGTACTTATTCAAGCAAGGTATATGGTACTTATACTGATAAGTATGGTAAGAGCCACGACTTAGATATCGAAAGTGAAGATGACAAGTCATTTGTTGCTAATCTGCCACTTACTAGGGATGATTACAAGACAACGGTCACCCTCTATGCTGATGCTGACCATAAGACCGTCCTTAAAGAAAAAGAAATTACAGTTAGTCTTATACCAGCTAAGGTTGAAAGCTTAACTGTTGATAAGATTGATACTTACGATGCAAGCAAGGATTCATCAGCTGAATTGGCACAAACCTCTGAAGATACTGTTAAGCTTTCAGGTAAGGTCAGTGCTGATACTAAGTCATTAGTAATTAAGCAAAATGGCGCAAATAACGTATCAGTTGATCTTAGTGCCGATCATACCTTCTCTGTTGAATTACCAGTACACTTTGGTGAAAATGACTTTAATATTGTAGCAACTGACGAAGATGGTAATTCATCCAGTGTTGAGCAAAAGGTTAAGTCTAGTGATCGTGGTAAAACAACTGTAGAGAGCAATGACGTTAGATTCGATGGCGGCATCAAGTGGGGTACCAACAATGTTAGTGCTGATACCAAAAACTATGACCCTAAAACTGGCGAGCTGACTATTACTGGTAAGGTAAAGAGACCAACTACTACTTTGCAAATCGATGGTAAGAACGTCAAGATCAATTCTGATCAGACATTTGAAGTAACTCTAAATGTTGGTACTCACGGTGCTAAGATTGTATCTGCTTTGATTGGTGACTCAACTGTTAGAGAAACTACTCAAGAGAGACTGAGTTTCTATGTAGATGCGGAATCACCTGATTTGGCTCTGGATAATGATGGTCCTGTCTACACTAACAAAGATAAATATACAATTTCTGGTACTGTCACTGATGACTACAACTACTATGAACTATCAATCAATGATAATCACATTGAATCTGCCTGGGGTGATGTAGACTTCCACAGCGAGGAAGGCTTCAAAAAGGACTTTAAGCATGAAGTTGAATTGAAGCAGGGTAAGAATACTTTTAATATTAAAATAACTGATTCTCAAGGTAATGAAACTACTCAAGCTTTAATTGTTTACTATGAACCAGAAAAGGTCTTAGATGAGCCTGATATAAAGCAAACCGTAGCAAAAGATGGCAAGTCTGCTCTCCTTGAAGCTACTACCAAGGAACCTGATGCAACGGTAGTTTATAGTGCTGATGATGGCAAGACTTTCAAGGATGTGCCAGCTGACGGACTCAAAGTCACTGAAAATGGAACTGTTGAATTCAAGACTGTTGATAAATATGGCAATGAATCTGATGTTAAATCTGTAGAGGTCAAGGATCTTAATGAGAAAACCAAACCTAGTGCAGATGACGAGAAATTATCTAATGCAAAAGAAAAGCTTCAGGATAGTGTTGCTGCTGGCGAAAAGAAAGACTTGAGTGGCTATACTGATGATTCTAAGAAGGCTTATGAAGCAGCTTTAGACAAGGCCAAGGAAGTCTTAGCAAGCAAAGATGCTACATTGGAAGATGTCCAAGCTGCAACTGATGTATTAGATAAAGCAGAAAAAGGGTTAACTGCTAAGAGTACTGAATTAACTCCGTCAACTCCATCAACTAATACCACTCCAAGCTCTAATCCTTCTAGTTCACAAGCAAGTGAAAATACAACTGCTTCAGATAAGAACAAGGCTAATGAGGAAAATAAGGATGCCAAAGAAGAGGGTAAATCAACTAAGGTAATGTTCAAGTCCGTTCTTTACACTAAGGACCTTAAGAAAACCTCTAAGACTGCCAAGGCATATAGCTTCCTTAACTTTGTAGTTGAAAATGATAAGCTAAAAGTTTATACATTTAATGGTCAACATTTCTACAAGGTAGTAGATAAGGATGAATATGTTCGTGTAAGAAATGTTACTGGTACCAAGGCTAAGTTGAAGAGAAACTCTTACGTTTATAAGTCTAATGGTAAGAAGACATCACGTATTCTTCTCAAGAAGGGTACTACTGTGACCGTCTATGGTGATCAATATAAGGCTTTAAAGAAATACAAGAAGACAGCTTATAGAATTGGCGAAGGTAAATACATCAAGAGCGTAAACTTTTATAAAGTTGATCTTGCAAAATAGTTGATCCATAACTAGTCTTATCATATAAAACTTATCTAAGAAAATAGTTTCTAGAATTTAAAAGACGATCAAAATTCTCAATTGAGTATTTTGATCGTTTTTTACTTGTTCTTTGTCGTGAAAATTTGCTATGTATCTCATAATTTTTGGCGTTCTATAACACAATGTATTGAGAAAGGCGACTTAACTAAGTTAATAATACTAAACCTCCAAAAAATTTTGTCTTAATTTCGAGATTAAATACTTTTAGCAAGTTGTAGTATCAGTCTTTTGCCTAACCTTTAACAGAGCTAACCGCCTTAAAAGCGGCTGCTTGAAATTCAGAGATACAAGGCCTCTTTTTTCATATCCAACACTATAACATGAATAAATAAAATTGCTATAGAAGGTAGAAGAGCCTTAAGCAATGTAAAAAACAGATATTTTGGTCTAAAAAAGTTGCTAAACAGTCAGTAGCTATAGCTGCAGTTCTTAGAAAGTAATGCCCCAAAAACGAATTAGAAAAAATTAAAATCTCAAACATGCTTAATAGTGAAAATCATTCATTTAAACTCTATATTTTTTGCGAGACATAATTACTAAATTTTTAGATCCTCTTTTGAAACATGTTTCATAAAAAAGTTGACTTTTGGAAACAAAATGATTATATTTATATGTAAGCGATTGCATAATTGCTTTTAAACTAGTAGTAGGAGTGAGGAAAATGTCTGAGAAAAAAGAAAATAATTTTCTTAACGAAAAATTGATTCCTTTTTTTAACAAAATATCTAGTGCCAGACACATGGTAGCATTGCGTGATGGTATGACAGCTGCTGTACCAATGATCATTATTGGTTCAATTTTTATGATTATTGGTCAATTTCCCGTTAAAGGCTATTTGGACTTTATGGCCAGTATTTTCGGCCCAAATTGGTCTAATGTAGTACAGTATATTACCAATGCGTCATTTCATATTATGGGGTTAGTGGCTGTAGCCGGTATTTCATACAGTTTGGCTAGAAGCTATAAAAATATTGATCCATTTTCAGCAATGATTGTAGCGATAGGAGCTTTTATCTTAACAATTCCAATGCAAGTTGGAAAAGATGGCGGATTGCTAATCCCTCTGAATCAATTTGATTCATCAGGGTTATTTACCGCATTGCTAGTTGGGTTATTTGTTACTGACTTGTATGTTTGGTTGATGCATAAAAATTTGGTCTTTAAAATGCCAGATTCTGTCCCGCCAGCCGTGAGCAATTCGTTTGCTGCACTATTTCCGGGAGCAATCTCATTATTTGTAGTTTGGTTAATCAGACTTGGAGTTGAAGCTACCCCAATGAAGAGCATCCCAAATGTAATTACTTTCTTCTTACAAGCACCAATGAGTAAAGTTACCAATACTTTAGGCGGTGCGATCGTAATTGAATTAGTGGTATGTATACTATGGTTCTTTGGTATTCATGGTGCTAACGCAATTTCTGGTGTTATTGATCCAGTATTATATGCTGCATTAAGCGTAAACTACACGGCTTTTAAGGCCAACAAGCCTCTTCCTAATATTATTACCAAAACTTTTTTTGATAATTTTGTCCGAATAGGTGGTTGTGGTGCTACACTCGGTTTTGTTATTTTAATGGTTTTTGTTGCTAAAGACCAGGAAATGAAGGCACTGGGGAAAATTTCAATCGGTCCAGCTATTTTTAACATTAACGAGCCGGTGGTCTTTGGTACACCTATTGTATTAAATTACCGTATCATTATTCCGTTTATCTTAGCGCCAATGGCCAATATTATTGCAACTTACACTGCAATGAAAATGGGCTGGGTAGCTAAAACGATTGGAATATATCCACCTTGGACAACACCGCCAATTTTATCCGGAATTCTTTCCACGGGACATATTTCTGGCGGAGTGATGCAATTGTTTAACATCGTAATGGATACATTGATATATTATGGCTTCTTTAAGAGTATGGATAATGCTAAACTAAAAGCTGAAAAAGAAATGGAGCAGGCAAAGGCTTAAATTAAAAATCTAAATTGAGGTATAAAAATGCATACAAAGCAGAAACTGACAGCAACACAATTGCAAATATACAATTATATTGTAGCTAATAAAAGGAAAGTAAAAGATATTACTTTACGTGAGCTTGCTGGCATTCTGTCCGTTTCACCTGCTTCTGTAGTGCGAACCTTAAAAGCTTTGGGCTACAAACATTATTACGATTTACAAAATGAAATTAAAGAAGAGTTGAACAGAAATAAAGTAGTTGATGATATTACTTATCAGGCACAATATTATTTTTCGCAAGATTTTTTAACCGATTATGACCAAAAGATTGCTGATTTCAAAAAAATTGCGAGCAAGACAAAAGATTTTATCTTTTTTGGAATAGGATCCTCTGGTGACTTGTGTGAATATGGTGCCCGCCAATTTGTTAATAATGGGCGAAATGCTTTTGCAATTGGTGATCCCTATTATCCAGTAGAGCTAAGCCGGGATTTATTTTATGGTAAAACTGTTATTGTGCTCTCAGTAAGTGGTGAGGGTCAGCCAACTATTGATCAGGTAAAAAATTTTCGGCAATTAGGTGCAACAATTGTCAGTATTACTAATAATGAAGATAATACGATTGCGCATTTGTCGGATTTAAACTTTGCTTATCATCTAGAATTTAAAATTATCGGTCAAACTATTAATTTAACTACTCAGGTTCCAGTTGTATATTTGCTTGAACGATTATCGCGGGCGCTAAATATTATAGAACAATAAATTTGATATTGAGCATAATAAAACAGTTAGAAATAATAACACAGGAATTACTTCTAACTGTTTTTGTTAGTAGTTTTGAATCAATAATTTAAATTATAGGTGATCTTAAAGTCAAAGGCTTTATAGTGAAGTGAGTTTTCTTGAACTTTTTAGCTAATTTGGGGCTGCGATACCAATGAACGTCTTCACTTTCAAAAGTGTCTCCATGTGCGATAGCATATCCCAAAACCGAATTTCCTTTTAACTTTGCTACACTGTAGTATTCACCTGTTAAGTCTGGACGCATGGTTATTCTGTTTATGCCGTACCATGTATGACCTTTAATTTTGGTGGTTTCAGAATGATAAATCCAATTTTTATTCTTTTTACTAGGTTCAGGAAAAAACTTAGGTTGTTTGTGTAAGTAGCGTATATGTTTACCCTTTGTACCGTAATGATTTCCTTATCTTTAGTAAAAGTCATTTTCCCAATTTTTTTCTTATTAAAATAAGCGTACCAGGTTCCACGCATCTTTTTGGGAAAAGCGGTTATATTGATTTTTGCTTATACAGTACTTACAGACCTATGCGCAATGCCAAAACCGGCAGCTACACTAATTAGTGCTAATAATGTAATGATTTTTTCTTAAATTTCATTTTTACCTCCTAATTATTACTACTACTGCCCATTAATAATAAAAAATAGTACTGATATTTTTTAGCTTTGACCAGCTCATTTATGTGCGCAATGGATCATTCTGTTAGTAAGTTGAATATAGATTTAGGCAAACAAGCAAAAATTTATATACTATAAATTAAGTATTTTTTAAGAAAATTAACTCCTGCTTTGTGCTAAAACAGATATAAGTCCAGTACGTGATGCTAGAAAAATAGTCAAAATAATTTTTTATGCGGGAGAAAATAATAATGAAAAATATTCAAAGACTAACTATGGTGTTAGCAATTGTTTTGTGGCTTGTCGTGATTGGTATTTTTGCGGTAGCCATCGCTAAAAATCAGTTGTGGAGTATGGGACCGATTATTTCATATAACAGACCGCGAAATGCCCTTGGCTGGTTGATTGTAGCAGCTATTGCAGCATCAGCCGTCAGTGCAATTCTTAAGTTAACGCAAGATAAATAAAATTAAAAAAGATTATGGCATCATTAAATAAGGTCAAATTATATATATAGTTACTAATAGTCTTTTTAAAAATCTTGCACACATTTCTAAAAAAGTGCCACTGCAATTAATAAATCTAACAGAAAATATACAAGAGAAAATACCTGACAAGATTTAAATATTGTCAGGCTTTTTTGATGAAAGACAAATACTAAAGTATAATTAACATTAACGTGAACCATACTAAGATAGTTCAATTTAAGTCTTTTTAGATAATGATTAAGCAAGAGATAAAAGCTTAAAAACCAAGGGAGGGGTAGAAAATGAGTAACATAAAAGTTTTAGTAACAGGAAGAATGCCAGAAGCTGGTTTAACGGAGTTAAGAAAAAACTTTGCTGTGACCCGTAAACCAGAAAAAGAAGGTAGAGCCTGGGTTTTAGCACATCTATCTGAGTATGAAGGTCTGATACTCATGGGGACACAGGCTGACCGTGAATTAATTGATGCCGGAACTAACTTGAAAATTATTTCTGCTAGTGGCGTTGGCTATGACAAAATTGACATTGACTATGCAAAGCAAAAAGGAATTGTTGTTGCCAATTGTCCTAAAAGCGTTCTTATTCCCACCGCTGAAATGACATTTGCCCTAATTCTAGCAACTATGAGACGTTTGCATTTTTATGATAAAACCATTCGCACTGAAAAATGGGTTGATGTTTCTAAACCGGAAAATATGGGGACGGGACTCCAGGGAAAAACGCTTGGTATTTACGGTATGGGACGTATCGGCTCTGAAGTAGCCAAGTACGCTCAAGTCTTTGGCATGAAAGTTATCTATCATAACAGACATCAGCTAAGTTCTCAAGAAGAAGCAAAAAAGAATGTTCATTATGTAGATTTTGATACTCTTGTTAAAACAGCAGATGTGATTACTTTGCACGCCCCAGCAACTCCTTCTACAACAGGCGCTTTCGATGCTCAAGTATTTAAGCAGATGAAAAAGACAGCATATATTATCAATGTTGCTCGAGGTAAGCTGATTAAACAAAATGATTTAATTGCCGCATTGCAGAACGGTGACATTGCCGGAGCAGGTTTAGACGTATATGAAACTGAACCAGAAGTGCCACAAGCTTTATGCGAACTAGATAATGTAATTTTGTCACCTCATGCAGGTTCAGGAACACTGTCTGCCCGCACGAATATTGCTGCTGAGGCTTCACAAAATCTCATTTCATATTTACGGGATCATAAACCATTAAATCAAGTTAATAAGTGATCTTTTAATTAGTAAAAATAATCATGAATAAAAACCAAGTTTTTACTTGGCTTTTTTCTTTTACAGTAATATAATATGAAGCTAACTACATGAAGTATACTTCACATTACTAAGAAGGTGAGATTATCACAAATTTAGTTAAAGAAAATAGAAAAAAGCTGCACTTAACGCAACGTGAACTTGCCGCTAAAGTGGGTGTCACTGAACGAACGATTATCTCAGTAGAAAATGGTAAATACAAGCCATCACTCATCTTGGCGTATAAACTAGCGCAAGTTTTTAGGACCGATATTGAAACCTTATTTTGTTTACAGGAATATGTAGAAAATGAAGAAGAATAAGAAAAGAAAGATCAAATATTATTTCGCAGCATGCTTTTTTACATTTTTAGCACTTCTTGAATTGGTGCTGATCTGTTTAGAGGTTCTGCAGCACCGCAGGCAAACCGATATACCGAAAAATATTATTTATGCAGTCTTTGCTATTAGTTTTGCTTTTTATCTTTATTATAAAGCCAAAACTGTGGGCACAGATAAAGATGATGAAGATGAGCGTGATGAGTTCATTGCAGTAAAAACTGATCACCAAATGTATAAAATAGCTAACTGGTTAATTTATATTCTGAGCTTGGTCTTTATGACTGGGGCGGCGTTCATGTATGAAGCTCAAGGCTTTACGACACCGGTCATAATATTGACAACCATTGCCGCTACTTTAAGCGTCTTATGGAACTTATTATTACTAATTGAAATGATTATAGGTATTACCAATGAACTTAGAAACTGATGAGGCATAAATACTGCTGAATAAAATCCGAGCGACCCTGCATTTTAGTACAAAATTTTTTCCACTTGCTTTCCTGATAGTGACCTCTTAGTTAAATAGTATTGTAATCACGGTTTTTCTCAAGTATATTTAATTTATTACTTTTAAAAAATAAAAAATACATTAAAAATTGGGGAGAAAAATAATGATTTACCATAACTATTCACATTTAAAATTCTTTTGGCTCAATGTTTTCGGTTTGATATACAGTACTTTAAATATCTTTGCCGCTTATATGCTTAGCAATTTGATCAATATGGCAACTAAGAGACAATTTTCAGTCTTACCTTCTTTAGTAACGCAGATCATAGTAGCGCTGGCTATAATCTTAATTTCAGGCTTACTATTTAATTACTTAAAAACCGATGCAGTTAAGCAGATTAACACTAAGTTGAGAACTAAAGTGTTAAGGGGGATGCTGCAAAATAAAGAAGAAGATAGTGCTAATTTAGGTTTTTTAACTAACGACTTTAAGTTATTAGAAACTAATCGTTATGAAGCTGAAATTGAAATGCTGATCTATGCTTATACCGTTATTTTGGCGCTAGGTTATGCTTTATATCTAAACTGGTTTGTTACCTTGATTTATTTCGTGGGCTCAGCAATCCCTACAATCGTCTCCAACTTTTTCCAAAAACCAATTCAAAAGGCTTCAAGTGATTGGACTAAGGCCAACGACAAGTATGTCAGCCAAACCAAAAACATTTTAGCTGGTACCAGTACTTTTAATTTATACGGCGAGCAAGACAATGCTGTTAAGCAAAATAAGAGTGCCGTTGAACGCCTGGAAGAAAAACTGGCCAAAATGAATGTGCTGAATAATAATACTAATACCTACCTTAATATTATCGCGATTGCCAGTGCCTTTTTACTACCATTTGCTTTTGGGACATTACTGGTAGTCAATGGTCAAATAACATTGGGAGCATTATTTGCCATCACCCAGCTTTCTAACTCTTTTGTTAATCCTATTCTGCAAATTTTAAATGAACGAAACAATTTATCTACCACTAAGGGTATTGTTAACAAGATCAAGCAGTTTATTGCTAAAGGTGAGCAAAAACCGCAAAGCAGTGTTGCTACTGATGACTTTAAGCAATTAGAAATAAAAGACTTAACTTTAAAGCGTCAGGGTAAAGAATTAGCTAGTCAAATTAATTTTGCAGTTGCAAAAGGACAAAAAGTTGCGGTCATTGGACCGTCCGGCTCTGGTAAATCCACCATGCTCCAATATTTAATGTATGGTGATTACGGCCAAGCACAAGAAGAGTTGCTTAATCAAAAAGCAGTACAACCAGGTTCTTTTACCAACCTGTTTGCATATTCAAGCCAAAGCGCGGTCATCTTTGCCGACTCATTGTGGTTTAATCTTACTTTGGGTGCAGACATCCCCTTAGAAGAAGTAACAGCAGTTTGTGATCATTTAGAACTGGGACAGCTGGTTAAAGAAAAAGGTTTTGACTACCAATTAGGTGATAATGCTGACCAATTATCGGGTGGTCAGTTAGCCCGAATTGAACTGGCAAGGGCTATCTTAGCCAAACGACCAATTTTATTACTGGACGAAGTCAATGCCTCATTAGATAAGGCAACTTCTCAGGCGATTCATGATTACTTGTTTGATTCAGACTTCACTTTTATTGAGGTTATTCACCATTATGAGCCAGCAGAATTAAAGCGTTATGATGCTGTAATTGACTTTAATAATTATATTTAAAACATGGTTTCAAATAAAAAATAAATGTATGGTAAATAAAAAGCTTACTTTTTGTAAAAATAAAGTAAGCTTTTTTATGACACCAAGTATATATCTAAATTATTTCCAGCTATTTTTAATACAGTGGCTTTAGTAGTACTGCCACTGACTAAATATATTTATTTTCCTTTCCGTTTACGTGTAAACCAGTCAATTACAGCAACTGTTCCTGTGACAATTATGCCAGTGAGCATTATCATGAAATTGCTTTCTTTACTTTCACCAGTCTTGGCCAATACATTAGTGCGTTTAGAAGTATTACTTAAGTTATGGCTTTTAATAGTAGAATGCCGAATAATCTGGAATCGCCGACCCGTTTTCTTTACATGATGCTGTTTTGAAACTGCTTTTTGTGGCTTTGGCTTGGTTGGATTTTTCTGTTTATTTGGTTTTTCTGGTTTGGTAGAAGAATTAGTCGGGTTATTAACACTCGGATTATTATTATTTTTGGTGTAAATATAGGTGACATCTTGAGTCTGTGTACTAAAGAATCCAGTCGCATTCGTCGGTCTGGACTTTAAAGTATAGCCTGCAAAATCCTTGGCTCCAGTAGTATACCCGTCACCAACGTTACCGCTTAAAACAATGTCGGAAGTAAGTTCGTTACCATTTTCATCTTGGTAGTGAACAATAACATCAGCAGCTTTACTTGGGACATTAGGATTTACTGGCATCTTAGTAGGAGCTTTTTTGTAGAGATAAACAACATCAGTTATAGTATTATCAGCAAAGCTACCACTGGCATTGGCAGGAGTTTCTGCTAAAGCGTAGCCAGTAATATCTTTCGGCTTTGTGGTATATGGAGTGTTTAATCCACCAGTTTGTACATCATTAGATGCTAGTTGGTTGCCCTCTTGGTCTTGATAATGTGTAATAACAGCCGCATTGTATCTAACATAGGCATCGGCGTCTTTAGCAGGATTATAGTTAGTTAAAAGTTGTGGAGATGTCCAACGCTTATCTTTAAGCGCTTGAGGATGCTCTGTTGTCCCATCACCGACGTTAACCCAGACTCCGGGCGTATCTAAGCCAGTATTTGATAGAGAATTTTTAGCACCTAGTTTTAAGTAATTTAAACCTGCCAGTCCGTTTAGCATATTATCGCTGCTAGTAACAGAGTCCATATTGAAATTACTGATATCAAGGCTAGCTAAGCCACTATCTCCTGAAAACATTTCCATCATGTCAGTTACCTTGTCCGTGTTAAAGTGACTAACGTCTATCTTTGTCAAATTGGTGCAAAAGGCAAACATTCCGTTCATGCTAGTAACATTACTAGTGTTGAAGTGGCTGACATCTAATTGATTCAGACTCATACAGTATAAAAACATGCCCACAGTTTGTTCAGCGCTGCTGGTATCAAAGCTAGCAACATTTAAGTTTGATAACTTAAGACACATGCCAAACATAGCAGACATATCCGTTACTTTTGCTGTATTGAAGCTACTAATGTTTAATGCTGTCAAGTTTCGACAGGCATAAAACATAGAATTCATGTTTTCAACATTTTTAGTGTCAAAATTATTCAGATTTAAGTTGGTTAAGCTTGTGCAAAAATTAAACATAGTACTCATGTCTTTAACTTTTGCTGTATTAAACGAACTAACATCAAGATTTGTTAAGGCAGAACAAGACTTAAAAAGCTTGTTCATATCAGTTACATTACTCGTATTAAAGCTACTCAAATCTAGACTTTTTAAATTTTTATCATTAGAGAACATAGAGGCCATATTCGTAACTTGACTTGTGTCAAAGTTAGATAAGCCCTCAAACTCTTCTAAGTCGTTTAAATCACTGAAGAGACCAGCCGCAGATCCCTTGATAGCTAGAGGTCCGTCGATAACAATCTTTTTGGGTTTATTAGTGAGAAAGAATTGGCTAATTGTTCTAGGTACATCATTACTATCAGCTGTTATATTACCAGAAATAGTGGCAACTTCTTGATCAGGATCATATGTAAGATGAGCACCATTACTATCAGATGATATTAAGTTGGCTTTTGTAGCAATCTTTTGCTGTTCATTTTCACCATGTTTAACTACAGGAGGCACGTCTTTTTGATTGGCTGCTTTAGCATCTGCATCAGAATTCTCATTATTTTTCGTAGAAATTACCGGCACACTAATTAATGAAGTTGTCTGATCTTTTGAGTTACTATCAGCAGCAGTATTTGTTTGGTCATTACCCTCATTTGTAGCAATAGGATTTTGTGAATCTATATTAGATTTTGTATCATTTCCAGATACAAGATGAGAAACAGCAAGGTGGTCTGCCTTAACTATTTGGGGACTGTTACTTAGTAAGCCGAGACTGACCACAAGGCCACCCAGCAGCAATTTTTCCTTGTTCTTATTCATTATACTTAACCTTCATGTATTAAAAATAGTATATTGTGTATCTAAATGGAGTTTACCACATTTATTATATTAATTAATAATTAAACGCACTTATATATTTTAACAGGTGTAAGAATACTTAAAGCAACGCAAAATAGTTAGAGTGTTTTTAACTACTAACTATTTATATATATTATATATTAATACGATTATTTTAATATTTAAGTATTGAATGAAACACTCTTTTGTCATTTTTCGTTGCACATATGATTAAGCTAACTAGTTAAAATTGCTATAGCTGTCAGTAATAGTCTAGCAAACATAACAAATAGATTTTCTTTTTGCTTTCCTACAGTTTTAAACAAATACAGTAGCAGCATTGGTATTTTTAGCAATTTTTTTAAAATCGGAGTTTTTAATTGCAGCCTTTTGCACCAAATGAAGTTGCTAACCACTTTTCTAACTATATAATTGAAAATATATTTGCAACATAATGCAGTCTTTATTTTTAGCTATAATAGAGCTAAATAAAATATGATAAAATCATTGTTAATTACTTTTCATTTTTAGTAAATCAGGTAGGCATTTCCATGAAGAGAACTTATTTTAAAGCAAATTTTACTATTGCACGCAAATCAAAGAAAAATATTCTGTTAATGGGCGCTTTGGTTTTATTCATGGTTCTCTTTGTATTAGTGGTTGAAGCTCAAAATTTGGGAGATAACTACCGTCAGTGGCGCTCATACTATGATTCTCTTGAGGTTAATATTAGTTATTTTGACAGCAGTCTATTACGCAAACAAGAATATAAAGAGACTTATGACAATTTAAACGCCCAGGAAGGTTGTATTTTCAGTTTGCAAAATGGGGAAGTTTTAAGTGATCCACAAACTTATCTAGACGGGTCGATCACGTTATTTCAAACCATGTTAGACGGCTACCGCAATAATTATCTGGGAGCCAGCACATTGAATGTTCCACCCAAATATCAATTGCATCAAAGATTAGTTACGTATAAATATCTTTATCGTCATCATATACCTGCAGTTATGAATTCAAAGGCATCAGCAACTTATTTAATCTATATTCTCAATTTTGTGGCTATTTTTATTTTCTTTTATATTTTGCTTATTTCTAATGATGTGTGGATGGTTAAGTTGGATCATGATACGGTTTTGCGCGATATCCCTTATCGTGTAGAAGATGAGGTTAAAGGTAAAACCATGATCAATTTGGCTTTAGCCTTGGGTCCTTTACTTATTGGACTAGTCGGTGCATATCTTTTTGCCGGCTTACGAAATGGCTTTCGCAGTTTAAATTACCCTAACGTTTTTTACTTTAATAAAATAATAGCAATCCCTGTCTGGCTGGATTGTTTGCTCTTTTTACTTTATACCGCAGTATTGGTAGTATTTGTGACCAGCTTAACTTTACTTCTTAACCAGTTGACTAAAAATGTATATCTCACTACCTTTATTGGTATTGCTCTATATGTATTAACGTATTTGCCTGCCAAAATGCTTAAAATTATTGCTTGGCTGCCATCTGCATATTTAAATGTTAATGATGTGCTTAATGGCACTGTGGCAAGTAAAACAGGATTTGCAGGGCTAAACCTAGTCACCAGCGGGTGTATCCTATTAGTTTGGTCATTTATTTTGATCATCTGGTTCAGACACCTGGTTAATAAAGGAGGTATTGCACGATGAAATGGCGTTATTTCCTCTTTCAGTTGAAGGCTTTTTTGGTTAATCCCAAAAATATTGGATTGTTTATTGCTACTGTGATTATGTCTTTATATTTTAGTCTGGTCAGTGTGCCTAACCGTCAGGTAATTGAACAGGTCGATGCCAAGCCTATCAGAAAGGAATATATTGATGATACAGCCTTTCTGAAAGTGGCTACGCAAGAGATTGCTTATTCCAAGAAGCCAGGTTATTATTCTATTCCTAGCAAAGGGGCAGTGGACGCTGTCAGTACTTACCCACAGGTCTTATCTTATGATAAAAAAATATTGCTTGCTATAAAGAAAAAAGACTGGGATGCTTATGCTAAATACGCCAGTGCTCGTTATCAATATATTGACGAGTTAATCTTTGTAGAAGGTAACCAAAACTTTTTGTATCCAGCTGCGTATAATCAAAATGATAATTTTAAGCAAGATGGTCATTTTGGCTATCAACGGACGTATCACTTGTATAACGCACTTTTAGCCGGTAAAAAGGATAAGCAAACAGGGCTGAATAAAAACATTTTGGAAGAGCGCACAGCATTACAAGTAATTCAAAACTCACTTTCTGGCTGGGCAGTCTTAATAATGGTAGTGATAGTTTGTTTCTTTGCTGCGGACATTGTGACTAATGACAGGAAATATTATACGGTCTTGGAAAATATTCCTTTAAGTAAACGTACCATTTTATGGTTGAAAACTGGAGTTGTTGAAGTTGGGGTTTTGCTTGACTTTGTAGTAGCTGGGATAATTGCTCTTCTTTGTATAGCACCTAGATATGGTTTGGGATCATTAAGACTAAATACTGTTGATTATTTAGGCAAAATAAACTTCAAAGCAACCTTTAGGACTGAAACACTAGGTATGTATTATTTGCAGTTTATCATTTTTGCAATCATTATTTCGTTTATCTTTATCAGGTTGACAATTCTGCTATCAATCGTTTTGCGTAACGAATATGTTGCCGGCATGCTTAGCAGTTTGTTTGCTATCAGTGCGAAGATGCTTTACTTCTCGTTGGGCATGGGCTTTGTTTACCCGTTTTTGGAAAAATTGCCTATGACTTACTTTTCTATCGGTGACAGTATTACCGGCAACTTGGCTTATTTGATGGATGCACCCGGATGGGGCTTTACTGCTGGCTTAGGGCCACTCATTTGTCTGGCACTTGTCATTGAAATTTTACTGTTTTTGTTCACGCAAATTAAAAGCATCCCTTTAGTTAGACGAGGTGATTAAAATGTTAAAAATAAAAGATGTCACATTGGCATTTGGTAAGAACGTTGTTTTAGACGACGTTAACTTGGAATTTAAGCAGGGCGAGATCGTTGGTCTCGTAGCGCCTAACGGTACGGGGAAGTCGACCTTGATCAACGTTATTTTGCATAATCTGATGCCGCAAAAAGGGTTTGTTGAATATGAAAATACACGTTATCAAACACAAAAAGATACGATTAAATTACACCAGGAAATCTGCTCGTTTCCTGAACAAAGCGATCTGTTTCCCTTTATGACTGGACGAGATCATCTTAATTTATACGCTGATCTTTGGCACAATTCTGTCAAATCAGTCGGGCAAGTCATTAATGACTTGCAAATGGAAAATTATGTGGATAAGAAGGTGCAGACTTATTCTTTGGGGATGAAACAGCGACTTTGTTTTGCAATGGTAGTAGCAGCTGATTCTCCTGTAATGTTGTTAGATGAAGTAATGAATGGACTTGATCCACAGAACGTAGCTTTAATTTCACAGATGCTTCTTAAACTAAAGGATGAAAACAAGTTGATCATTATGGCTTCACACCTTTTGTCTAACTTGCAGCAGTATGCTGACAGGGTCTTGTTTATGGGCAAAGGACATATTATTGAAGATCTAGACAATAAAAAGCAAAATAAACGGTATCTAAAGATGCAGACTACCCCTGAAACGACTAAGTTGCTAGCCGGTTATGACTACGAAACCTTGCCTAATAACCTGATATTAGTTCCTCTAGAAAAAATTGAGCAGGATAAGCTGACACAACTTATAGCAAGCTTAGTTAGAGCTGATATTCAATACGCAGTTGAAAGAATTGATATTGAAGACTTATTTAATAAATTTTATGATTAGTTTAAAGCTTTAGCCTGATTTAATATTTGCAAAAAATAAGCAGCCGTAGTTTGCATGTCCATATTAGTTAAAAAATGAATGATTGAGACAGCTGCTTCATCATTGGCAGTATTGTGGAATGTAAGAATTGCATTTAAAAATTTGCGCCCAACAATTAACAACATTTCGTTATCTGGTAAGTCAATCTGGTTTATTCGTGTAAGTAGTTGGTCTGCAAATTTAAACTGACTTTTTGTAATTAAGCCAATTACAGCTTCAAATAATGCTGCTATACTAAAATGAAATGTACCTTCTCCTGCCTTTTTAATAAAAGAAATATTGATGATAACCTGAACAGAGATTTGGTAAATAATTCTAGGACTAATAATAGGTATAACATTGGCAAACAGTGAAAGAAATTCATGGCCCCAAACAGTTATTTTACTTAACTGATGGTTTAATTCGTTTTGCTGGGCTACAGGAAAGATGTTGTGTTGTGAAGTTTTATAATACAAACTGCAGGCTATTGCTGCATAGTCAAGGTCAAAAGGATCTTGACTTGACTGATATTTATTTAATGCCGCTTGAGCCAGTTTTTCCAAATAATCTCTGTCGTGGTTACTCCAAGACTCTTCTAAAATTTGGGCAATGTGATCCTTTGGGTCGACTTTAGCAAGTGCAATATATTCAGTTGCGGATAAACTAAGCTTTTCACACAATTTTAATACCCGGTTAAAATCCATGTGTCCTTGATTATTTTCCCAGCGAGAAAGCATTTGAATGGAACAAATGCCTGCGGCAGCTTCTTTAAGAGTAATATGCTGCATTTTTCGCAACTGTTTAAATTCATTCCCTGATTGCATGCTGTTTTTGTCCTTTTTAAGATATTATGGCACTTTTTTCTCATATATGAGAAGTAAAAAAATCTAAAAAATAATTCATGCTTTAATATGTTTAATCAAAAAATATCTTAACCGTTTTAATAATAAAGATGGAGTAGAAAAATGCAATCTTCATTAAAATTTGCACCTAAATGGAAACTCGTTGCCTACACACTTTTAGCAATAGTAATGGCATTTAGCAATGTGGTAATTGCATATGTCACTAAGATCATGTTAAATGCAGCGCAATATCGTCAAGGCGATAGTGGCAATTTAATTAGAATTGCCAGCATTGGTGCTGCAACAATCTTAATTATTATGCTGTCTAATTTTGTGTACCGTTATATCAAGTACGCTATTATTCAGGATGTCAATGTTTATCTTAAAGACAAAACGATGAGCTACCTGATTGAACAACGCAGTGACTCACAAAAGGATGGTTTAAGTCTGATGACGAACGATCTTAAACAGATTGAGACGTCTAAGACTACAAATGAATTAATGATCATTGCAGAATTAGTATCTTTTTTGATATCAGTAGTAGTTGGTTTAATCAATTCCTGGATTTTAACATTAATTTTTATGGTAACTACTTTAATTCCTGGACTAGTGCAAAGGGCTTTTACCAAAACAATTCAAGCCAAAGCAAAAGTTTGGGAGACAAATAACGTCGCATACACTCAGAGTGTAAATGACGGGTTAAACGGAGCGCAGACTGTCGGCTTATATGATGCCCAAAGTTCGACTATTAGTAAAGTGGTTAATAGTGCCAAAAGAATGGAAGAAGCATTAAAGAACTTAAACTTCACACAAGCTGCAGCGGGAGAAGTCATTATGGCTTTTGCAGATATTTTTAGCTTTATTTTACCGTTTCTAGTAGGTGCCATCTTAATGCTGCAAGGTCAAATTGGTGTTGGTACTTTAATTATGATAGTGCAACTATCTAATGAATTTATTAACCCGATAGTTAATATTTTTGAACAATTGAATGCAATCAAGTCTACTAAGCCGATGTGGGATAAAGTAGAGCAGGCTCTGTCTTTTTCAGCTGACAGTACTAAAAATGCAAAAACTGGTAAATTTACTGGTTTGAAAGTTGAAGATGCAACATACAGTCAAGGTGGCAGAGAAATTTTCACTCATCTTAATCTTGCTGTAGCACCTAATGAAAAAATCTTGCTCATGGCACCAAGTGGTTGGGGAAAGACTACGTTGTTAAATTTAATGTTGGGTAAAATTAAACCTAGTGAAGGTCATGTTTATATTGATGGTGAAAATGTCACTGGCAACTGGACCAAAGCGCACGATAATTTCAGTTACGTTAACCAAAAGCCGTTTATCTTTGATGATACAATTAAGTTTAATATTTTACTGGGGCGGAAGGCTTCTCCAGAAAGTTTGGCTAAAGCAGTTGAATCGGCGGGACTAACTGAACTCGTGGATGAAAAAGGCTGGGATTATCAGGTTGGTGAAAAAGGAGCAAATTTATCCGGAGGACAAATTCAAAGAATTGAAATTGCGCGTGCTTTTCTCTCTGAACGGCCAGTATTGCTCGCTGATGAAGCTACTAGTGCCCTTGATCCGGAACTGTCACTTGCAATTCATAAAACGTTATTAAAAAAGCCTAATTTGGCAGTAATTGAAGTGGCTCATAAAATTTCTGCCGCTGAAAAATCATTATTTGATCGGATAATTAATTTAAATGGAGAAAATGAAGAATAAAGAAGTATTAATGCGCTATGTTGATAATGATGGAGTTGTTAAAGTTTGGCCTGGTAAGGCTAAAAACCGGCTGTTGATTTTACAATATTTGGCAACTAAATTTGAACCAGCAAAAAAATATTCTGAGCAGGAAGTAAATTTAATTTTAATGCGTTATGTGGCTGATTATGTTACCAGAAGGAGAGATTTAATTGAAAATCATCTTTTAAAGAGAACGGATGACGGTAGATTTTACTGGCTAAATGAAGAAAATAGAGTAAAGGATTAGGATTTAATTGATACAGAAAAGCGGGCATTTAAAAAGGGTGTTAAGACAATAGTTTATGATTACAAAGCAGTTTAAAAGGACAAGTGGCTATATACCGCTTGTCCTTTTTTGCTTTTTAAACATATTTTTATCTTTTTATTGAATGCAGTTAATTAAAGATATATAATCTCAATATTAAATTATTATTTTAATATGTGAATACAGTTAAATTAATAATGAAATGGGAAAATATTATTAGTATCAAATCAAAGTAGGTTGAATAAAAATGAAAAAATCACTTAGTATAGCAGCAATTGTAGCTGTTTTTGGCGCAAGCTTGATATATAGTGCAACAAGCAATAATTATATGCCTGTTAAGGCAGCTGACGTAAGCGATACAAACACTGTAGTCAATAATCAGGATGTGTCTGATAAAACATGGTCTAACAAATTAGCCAAGGCAGGCTATGTTTTCAAGTTAGCTAAAAATGTAGCTACTGCTGATGGCGGATTGTATCAAAGAAAGAATGGTTTACTTAAAAAATATAGTTTGAAGTATGCTAAAAAAGTTTTTGCTAAAAACATGTTATTCAGAATAGATCGCGCTATATCAATAGAAAATGGTTCCTTAGTTCATATTGTGTCGCAAAATGGCAAATATAAGTTTTGGACTAACTTTTTAACCGGGACATACAACGTAAATGGTCTGAGAAAAGCGCTTAAACCATTAATAAAAACCGAAGTAGAAATGATCACTAATACTCCTAAAGAGAAAATAGCAAAGAAGCTAGTCACTGCCGAAAAATTGGCTAATAAATTAAAGGGTTCAGATAAAAAATTGGCTCAAGAATCAATCACTCAATTGAAGCAATGGATTGATAACGAAGTTTTTGCTAATATTCCTACTCTTTTAATCGGTAGTTTTTAGATGTCTGATTGTAAATAAGGCTAAAATTTAGCCTTGTGGATCTAGAGCGTGTTTAATTAGCTTATGCTAAAATATAAATGTATAAATAGTATAGCGATTCCACTGGAATCATACAAAAAGCTCTATTCCAATAAATAGAGCTTTTTTATTTGTTAATTTTTAAAGATGCAATACTCAGTTAGAATTTAATATATTATCTTAATTTTGGCTCACCCCTAATATTAAAGTAAAACTAGTTTTATATTTGTGTAGCTATTCTAACCCTAATACTGACTTTGCTGCACGTCTGCCTTGATGAACGATGCCACCGATGGCTGTACCAGAACCAGGATAGTATGAGCCAAGCCAGCCACCGGCATTGAGTCCTGCTGCGTACAAACCCGTAATAGGTTGATTGTAAACATCAAGTACGTTGCATTTCTTATTAATCTTTAGTCCACCTAAAGCGCCTAAATTGCCTGGAGTGTTGCGGTATGCGTAGTAAGGTTCGGAAAATGGTCTTACACCATTTGTTCTATTGTATTCTGGATCCGCGCCATTAGAGGCATTTTTATTCCAAGTATTAACGCTGTTAACAAGGTTTGCTTTAGGAACATTAATTTTGTCTGCTAATTCTTCGAGTGAATCTGCTTTAACTACCAAACCGCTTTTGACATCGCTCTCTAATGATTCTGGGTTCCATGGACTAGTTTTTTCATTAATAGAATCTGCACCAAAAATCTGATAAGTTGGTTTGTCTAGTTGCTTTTCCTGGTTGAAAATTGCCCGGAATTCATAAGCATAAGTTGCATCTTCGTTAACAAATCTTAAGCCATTGCCATTAACAAAAATTGAAGGGATTGTAGGAACACGGTCATCAGTACCATTGCCAGTTCTGGCATCAAAATCAATTGTTCCGCCAAAGCCGGTAACGGCTGCGCCAATTGCCATGCCCATCACAATGCCGTTACCTTGATCTGTTAAGACAGACCAGCAATGATGAGCTTTAACATCTTCATAATGTTGAGGACTCAAGTCCTTAGCTAATGCTACATTTTGATCAATCGAGGCTGTGGCCAGAATGACTCCACGGCGTGCTTTTAAATATTTAAGCTGATGGTCTTTTCCTTCACTAACAACACCAATAACCTTGCGCTCGGTACCATCTCCAGCCGTAATTAATCCTATTACAGCAGTATTATAAGTAATTTCTGCTCCTTGTTTTAAAGCATATTTGAGGAGATGTTGGGTTAAAATAATACCGTTGCCACTGGCACCGCCATTTTCATAAACATGAATCCGATCCGCAAAATGATCTTTAGCATAAGGAATCTCAGTGTGTCCGTAGACATTCGTCCATTTAATGCCCATATTGGCCAGCCACTCAATATTTTTCGGAGAATTTTGGGTAAAATCATGTACTAAATCTTGGTAAACACGACCTTCACCTGCTTTTAAATATTCCTGCTCATGATTTTCAGGGGTATCGTTTTGATATTTAGTAGATTCTTTTTGTAATTTCGTACCCGCTGCTTGAATGACACCTCCGGAATAGTTAGTTGTACCACCAGCGATGCCTTGTTTTTCAATTACCATCACAGAAGCGTGATTTTCTGCGGCCGTAGCAGCAGCGGCTAGACCGGCACCACCGGAGCCTACGACAATTAAATCATATTCACCGTCATATTCGTCTACATCATAATCGGTAACTGTTTCTTTAAGTAACGGATAATTTGCAATCTCGGGAATACCGTTTTCTTTTGTGTGAGAATCAGGTTGCGAGGCACCTGATACAGCATCTACATTAGTTTTTGTCTTTATTCCTGCTTCATTAGCAGCCTTGATAGCAGCCTTTCTTAAAGCACCAGTTGAAATTGAAGCGCCTGAAATTGCGTCAACTTCAACAGAATTTTCTTCATTGGCTTTTTTCAGCCAAGTTGCAATTCCTGCTGCTCCTACTGTATTGGGCGTAACATTTTCAGCCCAAACCTGCTTAATTTTGTTTTTATTTTCATCAACGTCAATCACAGCTTTAATTATGCCGTGAAAACCTTTTTCTTCTGCACTATATTGACTCATAGTTTTACCTCTAAAATATTTAATTTTATTGTTATCGCTTTCGAAATTAGTATATTTTATTTATACTTATAAGTGAAATCAATATCAGTTATTAATAATAGAAATTATTTATAAGAAAAATGGATATAAAAAAATTAGAGACTTTTATTAATTTAGTTGAAACTCGAAATTATACTAGAACAGCAAAAGCACTTCATGTGACTCAACCGACGGTTTCTCATGATATTAAGGCAATTGAAAATGAAATTGGTGTGAAACTATTTAATCGTAATAAACGTTATGTAAATGTTACCCAAGATGGCAAAGCCTTTTACAAAAAAATCAGGCCTATAATTAATAACTATTATTCAGCTGTACAAGATATTCAAAAGAAAGATTTGGCTGATAACTATAAAATAATAATAGGCTATTCATATACGCCTTTTAACGACTTGTATATTCCAATCTGGATTAAAAATTTTCAGCAAATGTATCCCAAAGCTAAGTTTTCAATTATTAGTTTGAATCACAACGAATTAAAGCAACAAGTCTTATCGGGAGAAATAGATGTTATTATCACTACGGGACGGGATGCAGCAGATTTAAATAATATAAAAAGTTATCATATTGAGACTGAGGCATTTAAGGCAATTGTTCCTGAAAAGAATCCTTTATGTAAGAAGAATAAACTTGAATTAGAGGATTTCCAAAATGAAAAAATGCTTTTTCTTGATAACAATTGGGCAGCAGAGGATCTAATTAATTTACAAAATAAAGTAATGCATATAAATAATCAAATGCATATTACATATGTTAATGATCTATCTGCTCTTAATATTTTAATTAAAGCTGAGCAGGGCATTGCTTTCGGACTGTATTGCCTCTATCCTCATTTGAATGAAAATTCTGTTTATGTTCCTCTTGATTGGGAGCCGCAAGTTGATTTAGTAGCCATTACGCAGAAAAATAATGAAAAAAGAATTGTTTACCAGTTTATCAAGTTTATTCAAGAATTTAACTTTGACTTTAACTAGTACAGAAAATATAAAAAGAAAGGCTGACAGGTCAGTCTTTCTTTTTGCATTAAGCTATATTAATAAAGCCAGTGATTCATATGGTTGTAAAGCTAAAGTTTCAGGTACCTCTTGTAAATTTTTATCGTAGTTGCTAATTAGAGTTTGTGCTTTTTGCCCTTTATAAGAAGCGGGTAAACCGTATGTCACTTTTTGACCATAAAAATTGTTAATTACTAGTAAGGTTTGTCCTTGGTAAAGTCTGCAATAAGCAAAAATTTGTGGGTGGTTCAAGTCAATGGGTTCATAGCTTCCCTTAGCGATGATAGGATAATGTTTTCTTAAGTAAATCAGCTTTTGATAATATGGGAAAATTTCACCATGATCAAGTTCAGCCGCAACGTTAATTTGTTCTTGATCTTTTGGCTTTAGCCACGGAGTTCCAGTAGTAAAGCCTGCGTTAACGGTGTTATCCCAATGCATTGGCGTTCTGCTATTATCGCGAGACTTTGCCTGAATAATTGCCAGAGCTTTGGCGTCATTTAAGCCCTCCTTTTTAAGTTCATCATAAGCATTGAGTGTTTCGACATCGACATAATCCGTGATTTTTTGGTAATTAGGATTGATCATGCCAATTTCTTCGCCCTGATAAATATAAGGGGTACCGCGTAATAAGTGCATTGCGGTAGCCAGCATTTCAGCTGATTTTTCCCGAAAATGAATGGGATCGCCAAAACGACTCAGCGCCCAAGGCTGATCATGATTATTCCAAAACAGAGCATTCCAGCCACCACCTTGACTCATTCCAATCTGCCATTTATTAAGAGCACTTTTTAAAGCGGAAAAGTCAAAGGGTATATTGGTCCATTTCTGACCATTTTGATAATCAACTTTTAGGTGATGAAATGTGAAAACCATTGATAATTCGTGATTACCTTTTTTAGTATAAGCAACAGAATTAGCAACAGTTGTTGAGGACATTTCTCCCACAGTAATCGCATCTGGCTCCTGACCAAACGTTTTTTGATTTAATTCTTTTAGGTATTGATGCACTATCGGCTGGTCTGTATACATTAATTTGCTGGCAGTATTTTTAGGCGCATCAGTGAGTTTTTCGTCTTTACCAATAACATTAATCACGTCAAAGCGAAAACCTTTAACTCCTTTGTCACGCCAAAAATTAACAACCTTAAATAATTCTTTTCTAACTGCAGGATTATGCCAGTCGAGATCAGCTTGAGTTTTGTCATATAAATGAAGGTAATACTTGCCGGTCTTGCCAAATGGGGCCCAGGCTGGTCCGCCAAACTTAGATGTCCAATTGTTAGGTAAGCTGCCATCTGGCTTGGGTTCTCTGATGTAGAAAAATTTTTGATAATATTCGTCTCCGGCCAACGCCTTTTTGAACCAAATGTGATCGGTGGAACAATGATTTAAAACCATGTCAAGCATCACATCAATGTGGTTTTGAGCAAGCTTTGTGACTAATTCTTCAAAATCGGCCATTGTGCCAAATAATGGATCAATTTCGTAATAATTTGCAATGTCATAGCCACTATCATTTTGTGGAGATACAAAAAAGGGATTAAACCAGATCATGTCGATATTTAGTTTTTTTAAGTAGGGTATTTTTGCGATAATTCCTCTTAAATCCCCAATGCCGTCACCATTACTGTCGTAAAAAGATTTAGGATAAATTTGATAAATCACTTTATCTGCCAAACTCATAATATAAGTCCTCCATTTTTAGCTTTTCTGTGGGCGAAGTCTACAAATTTGAATTTATCAGGTCGGTGTTGAGAAATAGTGTACTGAAAAAAAGAAGTATCCTTTAAATAAGTTAAACTACGGACTACTACCACTAAGTTAGTATCGGTAAGATGCAACTGCTCCATTACATCTTTACTTGCCGGTTCTACGGTAATAGTTTTACTTGCATAATCGATTTCAAGTCCTAAATCATGTTCAAAATAGTGGTATAAGGAACTTTTAGCCTGTTCAAGTGATATGTCAGGTACATATTTTTTTAAAATATAATCTTCGTCAACCACTATTGGCTCATGATTGATTGATCTTAAACGGGCTACGTAGGTTGCGGCAGTTTCTGTTAAGGATAAATGCTTACGGATTATAAAAGGCATCTGTGCATCTTTTAATTCCAATATTTTAGTTGCAGCATTCATTTGCTTTTGCTTGTTCAGTTCATCAAAAGATTCGATATTAGAAATCGGAAAGGCAATTCGAGCTGCGTTAATAACTACTGAGCCCTTTCCTTTTATTTTTTGAATTATACCGGCATCCAAGAGCTCGTTTAAAGCTTTTCTAATCGTTTCACGTGAAACGTTATAAAGCTCTGACAGAGCAGGCTCACTCGGTAAAAAATCACCGGCAACATATTGCTTATGCTTTATTTTATTTGTTAGATCCGCTGCTATTTGTAAATATTTAGCTCTCATTATTAGTTATCCACCTTTTAACATTAATCATACCACCTTACATTTATTTTTAACCTGTCTAGACCGATAAAAAATAAAAAAATATTTATTACAACACCATAATAATCAATTTATTGACACCTGTCTATACAATAACTATAATTTTAAGGAAAGCGTTATCAATATATATGACGACCTTTTATGTTGTAATTTTCTGGAGGCTAAAATATGAGTAGTACGATTAAAATACTGGCACCTGTTGCTGGTCAGGTCATTAATCTCAGTGATGTTAATGATCCGGTTTTTTCCCAGAAAAAATTAGGTGAAGGCTTTGCTGTTAAACCTAGTTCTGGGAAAATAGTTTCACCAGTAACGGGTAAGGTGGTAATGGTTGCTGAAACTAAACACGCACTCGGCTTGCAAACAGCAGAGGGTGTGGAATTGATGATTCACCTGGGTATAGATACCGTTGAACTTGATGGCAAACCATTTGACTGGCAAGTAGCATCAGGATCAGAAGTAAAAGCAGGCCAGCAATTGGGGACAATGGATCTGCAAGAGATTAAAGATGCCCAAAAAGACGATACAGTGATCTTGGCAATCACTAATACCGCTGATGTTTTAGCTGGTATCGATGTTGCTCTTGGCACCAAATCTGCTGGTGAATCTGCTGCCACTATCACATTGAAGCAAACCAAGACTTCACCTGTAGCTAGTAAAGATGAAAATAAATATCAGACTACAGCACGTGAAATTGTTAAGGCAGTTGGTGGTGCTGGCAATGTTAAAAACGTTATGCACTGCTTTACCAGATTACGATTTACTTTGAAGGATAATAGTATTCCGCATGATGAAGAAGTTAATAATATTAAAGGTGTTATTGATGTTACCCGTGCTAATAACCAATACCAAATAGTTATTGGTCAAACAGTAGAAGATGTTTATGATGAACTAATTAAGCTGCTCGGGCCTGAATATGCCGGACAAGGGGAGACTACACCAGCTGCTCCAGTTCCAGAGGCTGACCAATCTATTGGTGGCAAGATTAAAAATGGCTTCTTCCAGTTAATAGGCGTAATTACCGGCTCTATGATGCCTGTAATTGGTTTGTTAGCCGCCAGTGGTATGTTAAAAGGTATTCTTAACATTTTAACTAACTTTTGCCACATGTCTACGGCTTCTCCAACTTACACTATTATTAATGCGATGGGGGATGCATCGTTTTACTTCTTGCCTTTAATTGTTGGATTTACTGCTGCTCAAAGATTAGGCTCTAATCCAGTGGTTGTTTCTATTATTGGCGGCTTTCTGATTTACCCTGATTTAGTAAAAATATATGCCAGCGGTAAATTCAGTTACTTTCTAGCTGGTGTAGGTATTAATGCCAATTTCTTTGGTATTCCAATTCATATTCCGCAATATACTTATTCGATTTTTCCAATGATTTTTGCGGCTTGGATGGCTGCTAAAATTGAACCGTGGATTAAGAAGTGGATGCCAGTCACACTAAGACAAATTTTTACTCCTCTAGTAGAAATCTTTTTAGTAGGGATGACAGTCTTAATTATCGTAGGACCCGTAATTTCATTTATTTCTACAGGAATTGCTAAAGTATTGCAATGGCTGTTAACTGTCAACACTGCACTTTCCGGCTTAATCATCGGTGGTCTTTACCAGATACTGGTTATCTTCGGACTGCACTGGGCAGTAGTTCCAATTATTGCGAATGATATTGCTGCAACGGGACACAGTATTTTAAACGGTATTGTTTCAGTAACTATGATTGCACAAGGTGCTGGTGCACTTGCTGTCTGGTTTAAGACCAAGCATAATCCTGATCTAAAGGGATTATCTTTAAGTGCTGCTATTTCTGCAGCTGTAGGTATCACTGAGCCGGCAATGTATGGTGTTAACTTAAAGTACGGTCGTGTATTTATGACTTCAAGTCTTGGTGCTGCCATTGGCGGATTGGTAAACGGACTACTTAAAGTTGATATGTACGGCTTTACTGGCAGTTTGATTGGCTTTCCATCCTTTGTTCCTAAAGCCGGACAAGGCAATCCTAATAACCTGTTAAACTTCTGGATTGCTTCTATTGTTACCATTATTGCTGCTTTTGCTTTGACCTACTTCTTTGGTTATAAGGAGAATGACGCTGATAGTCCTAAGACTGCACCCAAGAAAAAGAATTTAGCTGATTTATAATATGTGGGGTTGTTTAATAGATTAATTTTTAAAAAATATTGAATTATATAAAAGGGTTCTAAAACTAATAGTGATTAGTCAAGAGCCCTTTTATAATGTATTTTTGAAATACTCGGTTAAACTATAATAAAATAGATTATTGTAGATGGAGTGATTGAAAATGAAAGTTCTGATAATTGGTGCTCACGGACAGATTGGGCAATTATTGGTAAAAATTCTACAAGAAAGTACGAATTGCCAGGTCATTGCAGGCTTGCGCTCCCATGAGCAGGAAAAAGCATATCAAGAAAAGGGAATTGCTACTGCTTTTATTGATCTAGCAGGGTCGCAAAAAGAAATGGCAAAAGTGATGCAAACGGTCGATACAGTAGTGTTTGCGGCTGGTTCAGGTGGCAAAACAGGTGCTGATGCAACAATGATGATTGATCTTGACGGTGCAGTCAAAGCAATTAACGCTGCAAAAGAAACTGACATTCAGCGTTTTATCATGGTTAGTGCGATTAAATCTGACGATCGCAGTTTTTGGTCGGATAATGCACCAGCAGCAGGACCACAAAATTATTACTATGCGGCAAAATATTATGCTGATCAATGGTTGTTACACAGCTCACTGGACTACACAATTTTACGACCAGTTGCACTGACTAATCAAAAGGCAACAGGGAAAATTAAAGTAGCAAGTCATTTTACTGATTCTATTGCAGATATGACAATTACTCGTCAAGATGTGGCCCAAACGATTGCTGACATTATTTTAACGGGAAAATTACACCAAAAGGAATTTGATATTGCCAATGGAACTATACCCATTGCACAAGTTGTAAAATAATTTGAATAAAATAACAATTGATTAAATAAAGTATGAAATTATTTGGATTATTGATTAACAATATTCATTATACTTAGGCTTTTTATTTCGAAATTAAAATTAGAAGATATATTAAATGCTCAATATCACAAAAATATAGTTTTAAAATACCATTAATAAAAGTACAATATAATTTAGGGGATATGCTATGGAATCTTTAATTAATCGAGTTTTTACTAAGAGAAATTTAGATAATATTTTAAACTATGGGACTAGTGAAATTAATAAAGCGGTTCTAGAAAAATATAAAATATCATATGGCGATTTGACACAGAAAGATGCTTTTATAAATATATATAATTATATGAACAAAAAGTACCGCAATGAATATTTTTATAAAAATCAGCTATTGAATAAAATATTGATTGGTAGACACAGCTTAAATACTACTGGTGCATTAAGAGAACTAAGTGTTGGGCTTTCAATTGCTGATTTTCTGTTAATCAACAAAAAAATACAAGTATTTGAGATAAAAACTGGATTAGATAATTTACAAAGGCTTCGTGGTCAATTGACTGATTACTATAAAGCCTTCACATATGTGAATGTAATTATGGATGAAAAACATCTTTTAAAAGTAAAAAATTTTTTACCTTATAGAGAGGTGGGTTTGTATGTTTTAACTAAAAGAAATACTATTGAAAAAATTCGAGAATCACGAGAAAAAAATAATCTTTTAAATTACACGACTATTTTTCAGATATTGAGAAAAAAAGAATATGAAGATATTTTAACAAAATACTATGGAGAATTGCCCCGAGTAGATCTTTTTTATTATTATGATGTCTGTTTAGAATGGTTCAAACGAATACCTATGGAAATAATTCAAGAGCAACTACCTGCTACTTTAAAAATGAGATATTTTAAAAAATACAAAGAAAAAAACTCCTTAATATTAGATTTTCCTCCAGCTCTTAGAGAAGTTATATATTTTTCAAATTATTCAGAAAAGAAAATTAATAACTTTAAATCTTGTCTAATGAATAAATTATAGAAAGGGAAAAAATATGTACTATCCTTATTTTCGTGGCCGAGAATTTGAATTGCTTGCCATAAAAGAATTAGTTTTAAACGGTAAAATTGACAATAAGGTTATTCCGATAATCGAGCCAGTAAATGAAGACGTAAAAAGGCTGAATGATCTAATAACTTTACTTGATAAAAATCAAAAAAATTTTATAATTATTCAAAATCCACAAGTAGGATTTTTTAAAGGACGAATACCCACAGGAATAAAAAAAAGTCACTATCTTATGGAAGGAAGAATCATAAATAATGGTGCAAAGTTAAAAAATATTAATTCATCTACGGATATAGTTTTTTTGATTACAAATCTTTCCCAAAATAGTGTTAATAAATTAAGTCATTATAATTTTGATATTGCAACTTCAAAAAGTCAACATTTTCAACAAAAAAGAAGAATTATTTTATTTGAAGATAAATTTCATAAACAACCTACGAATACAAATTATTTAAACCAAACTGATGAATTTTTTTCAAGTGATAACAAAATATATAAAAAAATACATGCTAAGGGATTTGGAGATTATTCAATTGTTGGTAATAAATTTCAACGAAGTGGTGGGCAAGCTAAAGAAGTATCTATTCATATAGTTTATTTAGACAAAGAAGATAATATTCGAGTACACCACTTTACTTCAAAACTAGGCAGTGGTACGAGTATGTTGTATAAAAAAATTCAAGTTGCTATAACTGATTTTTGTAATTGGTATAAAAATCAACCTGCTAAGAATCATTCAACTGGAGCAGATGAAATTGTAAAAAGACTTAATAAAAAAGTAAGTTTAGGAAAACTTAAACAGTATTCGATAATGCATCATTTGGAAATCATAGAAAATTATTTATAAGTATAACAAACTTCCACTAAAAATATTTGATCATAAACTTTAAAAGGCTAATAAATTAATGCTTCGCTAACATAATTTATTAGCCTTTTACTTTGGACTAAAACCCAATAAAAAATGAATGAAAGTAGTAGTGTAAATATTGTTGCTTTAAGTCTGATTAAATTAAAAAAGTATTGCTTTTACATGAATGCATATAGTAAAATCAACTTATGTTATTATTAGAATAAAGGAGGGAGCTATGCTAAAAGTAGAACATTTAAGTAAGCGCTTTGGTGATTTTCAGGCTCTTAAAGATGTCAACTTTACCATTCAGCCTGGTGAAATTATGGGTTTGATTGGTCAAAATGGTGCAGGAAAAACCACCACTTTTCACAGTATTTTAAATTTTCTTCATTACGACGGAAAAATTTCCTGGGAAGATCAGCCCATTACTGAAAAAACTTTTGATACGATAGGCTATTTGCCGGAAGAACGCAGTTTACTACCCAAAATGACTATTGAGCAGCAAATTGTTTATTTGGCGGAGCTAAAAAGCCGCCCTGCAAAAGAAATAAAACCGCAAATTGATGACTGGCTGAAACGCTTTGATGTGCAGGGTAAGAAAAGTGACAAAATAAAAACACTTTCGAAGGGTAATCAGCAGAAAGTGCAGTTAATTTGTACTTTAATTCATCAGCCCAAGTTAATTATTTTGGATGAGCCCTTTAGTGGTTTGGATCCGGTAAATGCAGATTTGCTTAAAAACGCAGTTTTAGATGCTAAAAAGAATAATGCAGCAATTATCTTTTCCAGTCACGATATGTCAAACGTTGAAGAAATCTGCGATAGTTTGATCATGTTGAAAAAGGGACAAGTTGTTTTAAGTGGTACAGTTGACGCTGTTCGTGACTCATTTGGTAAAACAGAAATTTACTGCAAAACTACTAAGTCGCTTGCAGAATTGCAGCAGCTCCCTCACGTTAAAAAAGTGGAAAAGAAAGCGCATGGTCAATACCTTTTGCGAATTGACGATGAAAACAGTGGTCCGGAAGTTTTTGACGCATTGACAAATGGCGAATATGTTGAAGAGTTCCGGCAACAACCACCAACGCTTGACGAAATATTTAGAATGGAAGCTGGTGAACAACATGAATAAATTATGGACCGTAACGCTGCAAACTTATTGGCATCAAGTTAAATCTTGGTCTTTTCTGCTTTTGATTTTGGGACCATTTTTTATAATTGGATGTGGTGCTTTAGGAGGAGCTATCGGTGCTAGTTCTGATTCAGACAGTCAGATTGCAGTTATCAGTTCCAATGAGCAAGTTCGCCAAAACTTTATTAAAAATAATGATAAATATGTTGATTCTAAAATTAAAACCGCTGAATCTGCTAAAAAGGCTGTCAAAAAAGAAAAGATTGATGGCTACTTGGTATTTGAAACGCAAAAAAACCAGGTTAAGGCCATTTATCATGGAGCGTCACCTATTGATGATGAATTGAAACCCAAAGTAAAAAGCTATTTACAAGTCTTGCAGAGTCAGCTTAATTTGCAGCAAGCGCAATTGGCGCCACGTCAATTTAAAGCCCTACAGCAGCAGCCAAAATATCGCGAAGTACTCCAGAAAAATCATCAGGGAGATAAACTGGTTAAAATGGTGTCTTTAATTATTGTGATTATGGTCGTTTACATGGTTTTGATGTCCTACAGTAGTATTACAGCTCAAGAAATAGCCTCTGAAAAGGGCACGAAGATTATGGAAATCATTTTTTCCAGTACAACTGCTGCAAAATATTTTTTAGGCAAAATTTTGGGTATTTTCGGCGTAATTTTTACTCAGCTCATCATTTATATTGTTGGCGGCTGGGCAACTTACCGTTGGGCATTGCATGCAAAAATTACGGCTTCTTTTATGCATAACAATCAAGCAGTAATAAATAAAATTTTGGGCAATTTGTTAAATGTCAATCTCATTTTTCTGATTCTTGGTGTAATTATTTATACGATATTAGCAGCCTTTTCAGGAGCTTTAGTAGCTAAGCCGGAAGATTCTTCAAAAGCTGCTCAAGGTACTACAATGCTTTCCCTCATTGCATTTTTCCTGTCATTTGCGTTTATTACTAGCCCAGAACAAATTCTGCCACAAGTATTATCTTACGTACCTTTCTTTTCCTCATTCATGATGCCGATTCGTATAATTAATGGCCATGTGGGTAATGTGGAAGTTATTCTGTCGCTGGCGATTTTAATAGTAAGTATTATTGGCTTGACAATATACATTAGTAAAATCTATCAAGGCGTAATTTTACAAACAGAAGATACCAGTTTTTGGAAGAGACTGAAACGAGGGTTGGCATATAGTAAAGCATAAGTAATAAAAAAGACTAGGATGAAAAAATCCTGGTCTTTTTATGTGAAACCAAACTGCTCTTAATTGGTTAGTCCAGCTATAATTTGTTTTTTAATCAAACCGTAATCGGTATTAGTGTCTCCTTGGTAATTAAAGAGATCAGTTTGTAAAGCATAGGTACCTATAGGCCCAATGATTATTCTAATTATTTCAATTGGGGTTAAGCTCGAGTCAATTTCAGAAAATTTTTGTTTCCAACTGTTGAACACATTAATAAAATCAGTTTCCTTACTGATTAGATCTTTAAAATATTGCAGTAATTTGGGGTCAGTAAGTATTTCTTGTAAAAGCAGCTTGATAAAATCAAAGTTGGCTTTAATAAATTCAAGTCGGTCTTTGACAATAAAAGTGACCAATGCGTCCAAAGTTTGATATTGGGAAAGACTGCCAATAAAGTCTTGCTGTAATTCAATAAATAAGGGACTGAGCAGTTTTTTAAGCAAATCATCTTTTGATTGGAAATATTTGTAAATTGTGGCTTCGCTCACTCCAGCCGCTTTTGCGATTTTAGAGGTGGTAGTAGCATGAAAGCCTTGATTTGAAAATAAATCAAGTGCTGCTAACAATACCTTCTTTTTCCCGGCTGGAATTTTTTCATTGTTTAGTTCTTTTTCATATGCGGAAATAACTTGGACCAAAAATATCACCTTTTTCTGCTTTTAGCTTAATTATACTTTGCGGTACCGTTTTAAGCCAACAATGTTTAATGCTACTAAGACAACTATAAATATTAATAAAGCTAGCATATCGCCAGCAAATGATTCAAATCCGCGGCCGTAAAGTATTACTTGATTTAATGCGTTTCCCGCATAAGTTAGTGGCAGTATTTTACCCAGGTAAGATACCCAGTTCGCCATTGAATCGAGGGGAATAATACCTGAGAAGAATATTTGTGGCACAACAACAAGTGGGATGAACTGCATCATTTGAAATTCTGATTCTGCAATGGTTGATAGCAAGAAACCGAAAGCTAAAGCAACCATTGCTACTAGAATACTAATTAAAATTACCCACAACACATTGCCTGCTACTTCAATATTTAATAACCAGATTGTGACACCAATAATGATTATTGATTGAATGACAGCAACTATGCCATAACTAATCATATAACCATAGATGATCTCACTTCTTTTAACGGGAGTGGCCAATAATCTGTCCAAAGTGCCTGTGGTTCTTTCTTTTAACAATGCCATTCCTGAAATAAGAAAAACAAACAGGAAGATAAAGAAAGCAACTAAGATGGGCTCAATCTTATTAAAAAAGCCTGTATCACTGTTACCGTAGTAATACTTATTGATGATCTTAGCTTTTTTTGCCTTCTTTTGTTTAGGTTTCTTTTGCGCACTTGGTTTAGCCGGCACCTGCATACCATTTTTTTGCGCTATAACTGCTAATTGTTTAGACAGTTTAACTAACTTCTTCTGACTCTGGGTTAGTGCAGATTTCATTTTAGTAATTGACTGCCCTGTAATTGCTGCTTTCAAAGCTTGTTTGGTCAGAGCAGTTTTGCTCGAATCCGTATTAGCATAATCTACATAGTATTTATTGTGGTGGTAATAGATCACACCATCGATTTTATTTTGTTTTAGTTTCTTTCTTGCTTGAGTTCTGTCGGTATATTTTTTTATGGAAACGTGATCCACTTTGTCTAAGTTTTTGTTTACTTGATGAGGGACATCAACCACCGCCAGCTTAGCATTGGTTGATGAATTGGAAGCAAACATTACATTCATCAACCACAAGACTAAAATTGGTGCCAGAAAAATCATTGCTAAAGTTCTTTTATCACGAAAAAGTTCTTTTAAAACTTTTTTGACAATTGCTGTTACTCTCATTATTTTTCTCTTTCCTTCTGTTCTGCTTTTAAAAAGACATCTTCAATAGTTGGTACGCCATAATTCTGTTCAAGAACTTGCGGATGATCAAAAGCAATAATTTCACCATGAAGAAGCAAGGCGACACGGTCAGTTTTTTCAGCCTCATCCATAACATGAGTGGTGATTAATACGCTGCAGCCTTGACTGCGTAAATTATTTAATTCATGCCAGATTTTTATACGTAAAGCGGGATCAATTCCGACAGTGGGCTCATCTAGAACAAGTAATTTAGGATAAGAAAGTAGGGCAATTGCTAGCGACAGGCGGCGCATCATGCCTCCGGAATACTCTTTAACATATTTATCTAATGCATCTGTTAAATCAACCACTTCAGCGACATATTCAATTTGTTCTGCTATATCTTTCTTAGCAACACCCTTCATTTCACCAAAAAATTCCAGGTTTTCTGCTCCTGTTAGTGAAGTATATAGGGCGTCTGATTGCGCCATGTAGCCAATTTCACCTAAAATTTTTCTATTCGGCATCTGCTTTCCTAAAACTAAGGCAGATCCCGAGTCCGCCTTTTCCATTCCTAAAGCTGTTTTAATTGTCGTAGTTTTTCCTGCACCAGAGGGACCAATTAAACCGATGATTTCGCCTTTTTTAAGTGTTAGATCAACATTGTTCAAAATGATTTCTTTACCATATTTTTTAACTAAGTTATGAATTTCAATAAAATTGTTCATATTTCCTCCTAAAGTGTGTAATCACTCACAAAGAAATATTATAGTGAGTAGTTACTTACTTGTAAAGAACAATGAGTTAGAAAAATGAATTTTGGTCAATGTAGCAAAAGTATTTTTAAATAATTATGACTCACAGCTACTTTTTTGAATTTTTAACTTGGTGTATAATAAAATACTATTCAAACCAAATACTGTATTTTTATGATTAGTCTTAAGTGGATACATTAGAATACATTTAAACTTTGTATGTCCAATGGCTGGATTTTAGCAACTGAACAACTCATAGTTACTGATAATGAATATTTCTCTGACTTTTTAATTGTGGCTGCAAAGACCAAAATATTAGTAATAGTTTTAGACTATGTTTTTCATATGGAGGAAGCATGATTATCAGTAATATTTGGTTGATTATTTTTGCCACTATTTCATCATTTTCCAGGGGAATAATATCAGTTATTGACCGTTATCAAATGGGGTATCGGAAGCAAAGCTCAATTGATGTGAACTTTTTAAATAATATTTGCAGTTCGGTTTTAGTGACTTTCTTCCTGATTTACGTCCTGCACAGTTTTCCCAGTGCCAGAACAACCAACAACTATATTATTAAAGTCCTTTTGTATGCTTTTTTGGCGCAGATAGTTGCCTATGGTTACAGCTATGTGTTCAAAAAAGTTTCAATTATGCAGTCTGTGCTTTTGAGCAAGGTGACCGATCTTTTTATTCCTTGGGCCATCTTGCTGACTATGGGTTACTTTAGCAAGTCTTCATATTTAGTTTCTATTATTTCCACCGTAATAGTAGTTATTTATATTGTTTTCGAGCAGCGTCATAATAATTTAAATTTGAAAAACCTGTTGACGACTTTTGCCGTAATTGCGCCCTTGTTGATTATTCAAGCAGCACTTTCACCGTTATTAACTAAAGGCCTAATCAAACCGATTGATCTGGTCTTTTTTACTATTATGACAATTTATGTGCGCTGTTTAATTACCTTAATTACTTTTATTTATAAAAACAGAACTCTTAAAATCAGCGCTGAAAATCTTAAAGGCAAGGTTTACCTGATTTATGGCTCCCGGGCAGTTCTAACGCTTTTAGCGCAAGTAACTTATACTTTGGCAACATCTTCTCCCAATTCAAGCATTGCCTGGATCTTTTTAAACATGACCTCTTTATACAGCGTCATCTTTGGCGATATTTTCCTTAAAGAAAAGATGAAATTTGCAGATATTTTGGTAATTGTTGCCATTTTTATCTTGGCTTTATTTTCAAAGTAACTGTAACAGTTTGGAAAATTGGAAGTGAAGTGCTAAAATAGCGAAATGACTTGGAAACGTCGGTTCAAGGTAAATGTTGGTTTTATTTAGGGATGAAACCTGCGTTTTAATTAAACCCGTCAATCCTTTATTTCAGCTTGTTAATGAACGTGTGGATGAAGATGCGTGGGGCGATTTAATTGTTGCGCTATTGCTGTTAATAATTGTGGACATGCAATTGCATAATCCTTGGTACATCACGATCATGTTTATTTTTATTTCATTTTTTTCTTCGCTCATCTTTTTGGGATTGGCCATATTAGGTAACATAGTTTCGCTTTTTTCTAATGGCTTAGGCGACTTGGCAGAAACAACGTTTGACTTTTTTGACATGAGTAAATATCCCTTAGCGATCTATTCATCGGTTTTAAAGATAATTATGACTTTTATCTTGCCAATCGGCTGGGTTGCTTCAATTCCACAAGAAAAAATTGCAGTTAAACATGAGTGGATATGGTTGCTATTAATTCCTAGCGCCTGTGTATTCTTTTTTGTCATAGTTTATCAGTTATGGCGAGTATTTTTACAAAAATACCAAAGTACTGGCAGTTAATATTAAAAAGCCCTGTAGCTATTGCTACAGGGCTTTTGTTTTAACGAGTAAAATTACGATCTTCTGGAGTAAGAGGACCTACAACCCGATGAGGTGTGTATGCTTCTGCCAAATAATTCAAATCATCTTCAGCCAGCTCTAAATCAACTGCCGCAACAGAAGATTGTAAATGGTCAGGATTGGTGGCACCAACAATTGGCGCTGCTACTTGTGGCTGATGAAGCAACCAAGACAAAGCAACTTGTGCTTGGGGAACATGATATTTTTCTGCTACTTCGCCTACTCTGCGAATAATAGGCATATCTTTTTCCTTGTCTGCATCATACTTTTCTTTAGCAGGTTGATCTGTCCGAAATCTTAAAGTATCTGCACTCCATTGTCTGGTTAACCGACCCGAAGCTAAGGGACTATAAGGTGTTAAAGCAATGTCTTGGTCTTCACAGTAGGGAATTAATTCCCGTTCATCTTCACGATAGAGTAAATTGTAGTGATTTTGCATTGAAACAAATTTAGTCCAGTTATGTTTTTCTGCAATATTTTGAGCTTTTTCTAATTGCCAGGCAAACATTGCAGAAGCACCGATGTACCTTACTTTGCCCGCTTTAACTAAGTCATGCAAAGCTTCCATAGTTTCTTCAATTGGAGTTTGATAATCCCAGCGGTGAATAATGTATAAATCAATATAGTCCATATCCAAACGCTCTAGGCTCTGGTCAATTTGCGTCATAATTGCCTTGCGCGAAAGACCATGTTGATTAGGTTCATTAGTTGGGGTATAGAATACTTTAGTTGCAACTACTACTTGGTCACGGTGAGCTAATTTTTTAAGTGCAGCTCCAAGATAACGCTCACTGTCACCATGAGAATAAATATTTGCAGTATCAAAAAAATTAATACCTAATTCCAAAGCTTTGGCAACAACTTTTTCGCTTTTTTGGGCATCAATTGCCCAGGGAAACATTCCGGATTCTGGACGACCAAATCCCATTGTACCAAGACAAATGCGTGAGACATCCAGCCCCGTATGACCCAGTTTTGTATATTTCATTTGTTACTCTTTTCCTTTCATTTGTTCTGCTGCTTGATGAATAACTTGTACGCTGTTAATAACAAAAGGAAAGCCAATATAGGGCAGTAATTGAATTGTTGACCAAATCAGTTCACTTTCACTGTTGCCGGCTTTCAGACTGCCACGAGCATGTGCTTTAATCTGAAAGTCTACATTCATGGTAATTAATGCCAGCAACTCATAGCGTTCTCTGTCGCGAACATCTAATTCTTGGCGTTTATAAAAATCTTTGAAAAAGTGTTCCGTTAAAGCATGCGGAATGAAACTGCCGGCTTCATCAGGCAAGTCATGCAATAATGTTTTTATTTCAGTACCATAAAGCTTTTCTTGTGCTTTTGCACCATAATTTGGATCTGATTCAATCTGCGGGGAGTTTAATACTATCTTTCGTTGAGTAAAAACATTTTGCACTTGCTCTAAAGCTTGTTCAACTTTTAGTGTTCCAATCACAGGAGCTAATTGAAATAGCATTTCTAATAAAACTTCTGGTTTTATTTTAGCATCCAAAATTTTTGTCACTTGGTCGGGAATAGCAACCGATACTCCTTGCACCGTGCTGGCGATTAATGGTATTAATACCCGATCTTTTTGTAAATGCTTTGCGCAATTACGTTCTACATCCGCTACATAGTTTTCAATCAAGTCCTGAAATTGATTGGCAATACGTTTATTCATCAAAATCCTCTTTTTATCTGTTTTAGTAAATCATAAGCTCGTTTAAAGCAGTTGTATAATACTTTTTATTCATTAACTGTAATAAGTTTTTTTCATAAAATTTTATTTTTTATAAATTGATTCCTGCAATAATTTTAAAAATAGTTCTGCGACGGGTGATAAATTAACACCGTGTTTCCAAACTACTTTGATAGCTTGATGCAGCTCTGGCTGTAATTTTCTGAATGTAATGCCCGAGCCTTTAGATGTATCAGCTAATTTATCTAGAGTAAGCATTAATGCGGCATGATTTTTAACCATCAAAGTACCGTTAAAATTTAAATTATAGCTGCCAATAAAATTGACTGAATCATAGTAATTTCCTAGCCAGTTTTGAAAAAGGTGCATTTTTTGCGCTTGCTGCGAATTTAGCAGTGTCCTGCCTTGTAAGTCTGCTGGCCTGATCACTGTCTTTTTTACCAAAAGGTCATCATTGGGCATTAAAATTCCCCAAGTATCTTTTTCAGGCAGTGTTAGAGAAGCATAATTTCCTAAAGGAACATCTCCGATAATAACTGCAAAATCAACTGTCCCATTATTTAATTTGCGCTCGGCATAACTATAGTCACCGCTTAATAAGTGAATTTTCACGGAGGGATGTTCCTTGATAATGTTGCTGATCACATTTATTACTCGTTGCATACCGATGCTTTCACCCGCAGCAATGGTCAAATCACCACTGACAAAAGAATCTTTTTCGATATTTCTTTTAGTTTTGGCAGTTAATTCCAATATCTCTTGTGCCTGTTCTAATAAGTAATGTCCTGCTGGAGTTAACGCCAAGCGCCGTGACTTACGGCTAAATAATTTAACGCCAAGTTCGTCTTCCAGATCAGCGATTTGCCTTGATAACGCTGGTTGAGAGATAAGCAGCTTTTTGGCAGCACGAGTCATATTGCCTTCTTGGGCAACAGCTACAAAATAATTCAAAACTCTTAATTCCATGTTATCCTTCCTGTCTTTAACAAAAAGACTTTAATGCAAGTAAGTTATAACTGTTCATGTTTAATAAGTATTTTACATAATAATAGATGTGATTAAAATTTTAAGTGTTAGGTAAAATAAGATAATTTTTATTTATACCAAAATTAGCGGTCTAAGAATTTATATATAAAAAGCACCTATAATGTTATTATAGGCTACTTTTTAACGATATTAGGCTTAAAAACGAGTAAAATTGCTGCAATCAGCCTAATATATTTTTTTAGATAAGACTTAAACTTAGATCTAAGTTTAATTACCGGAAAGAAGAACAATAATGAAAATATCAGAAGTGGCTGAAAAAGTAGAATTAACCCCTGTAACACTCAGATATTATGAAAAAATGGGTCTGATACCTGAAGTCAAAAAAGAGCACGGGGTTAGAAACTATGAGGAAAAAGATCTTACCTGGATTAGTTTTATTAAATGTATGCGGCAGGTAAAAATCCCAGTGAAAGATTTACTTGAATATACCGAATTATTGCAACAAGGCAGTGATACCAAGAAACCCAGACGGCAAATTTTAGTCAAGGAGTTGCATAGGTTAGAAAAACAAGATCAGAACATCCAGGCTACAATTGTTCGTTTAAAAAATAAGATTAGTTTGTACGACCAAGGCAAAATACAGTAAACTAGGTTGCTACTTACCATAAAAAGTTGACTAACAAGCGATCAACTTGTGTATTTTCATGTAATTTACTGTGTTGAGCTTTAGATCCACGTATTTCTTTTTCCTGATATGAGCGGGCGCGTTTACCGACTAAGTAACGATAAGAACGAGCTGAGTTAACGGTGACGTCACCATCACTGCCAGTGCCAGTATCACCAAAAATATTTAAAACCACTGCGTTTTGAGGGAAATTTTTTCTTAAACTTAAAAGTTCCTGGTAGCCTGCACTCATTTTCTGCGGTTTGCCAGCGCGATTTAAGACAGTTTTATTTGGTGCCCCTTGTTCTCCAATATAACCGTTATAATGGCCGGCAATCGAAACCTGCTTATTTAGATGAGGCATGTGCGAATTAGTCGCATTATTGTGTAAGTAATAGGCAATTTGTAGATTGCCCATCGAATGTCCTACTAAGTTAATTCGCTTAAAGTGATACCTTTTTTGCAGTGCAATGATCACGTCTTTAATATAATTGCTGCTCTTGTTCATAGCAGCAATTTGATTATTTGTTCCAGCAAAAATGCTCTTATTATTTTGGAGGTTGACTTCAACTACCGGGTTCTTGGCCCGCTTTTTTATTGTCCCTATTAAAGTAACTTTACCGTTAGGATTAACATCAGCACGAATAACAGAATTAGTAGCATGCTGTTTTTGGGCATAAGCGACCATACTTTCTTCAGCATGGTAACTGCTGCCCCAGCCATGTACAAAAAGTGTTGGCGTATCGATGCGAATGCTGGCACCATTTTCTTTTTGGTAATTATTTTTTAAAAAGTAAATTCCTAATAGCAGTATGACTATTATTAATGTACTAAAAAGAATGGCCTTACGTTTTCTAGTCATTATTAATCAGCTCCTACTGTAGCCATCGTTTGCAATTACAAAAGCTGTTGCACATCCGCCACAATTTGATCAGCAGTTAAATGATTTTGCTGGTAAATTTCTTTAACTGGAGTTTGGTCAGTATAAACGCGCTTTTGGCCGTAATTGAGTACTTTAACTTTAGTTTTTCCAAGGTAGGATGCCACTTTTTGCCCAAAACCACCATCTAACGAATTATCCTCAAGCGTAACAATTACTCGATGATTGACTGCTAATTCGTCTAAGGCTTGTTTGTCCAAAATATTAGCAGAGAGTGGATTAACTAGGGTAGCGCCTAATTTAGTTGCCACGTCTTTACCTAATTGATAAAAATCTCCTAGCGCTAAAACTGCCACATCTTTACCTAGTTTAACTTGATACTTAATTTCTGAACAATCAGTCGCTACTGTTTGTTCGTCTGAATCTGGTACATTGGCCGGCATTTTAATAGCAACGGGGTGTTTTCTTTGGCTAATTGCCCACTTAATCATTGCTTTTTCTTCTTCTAACGTAGTGGGAGCCAGGTAAATCCAATTAGGTAAATTAGAAATCATTACTTGGTCAAAGATTCCCAAGTGCGTCTTAGATTGATTAGAGATTCTGCCACCAGCTACCAGCATTACAACTGGCAGGTTATTGGCAGCTGTATCGTGAGAAAGTTGGTCAAAAGCACGCTGTAGGAAAGTAGAATTTTCCATTAAAACTGGAATGCCACCTTCTTTAGCAAAACCAGTGGCAAAAGCAACAGACTCTTGTTCAGCAATACCAACGTCAGTGTAATGATCTGGAAATTCGTTTTTAAAATCATCAAGGTCAAAGACACCCGGGATGGCTGCATCTATGGCCATTATATTCTTTCCTGCTTTAATCTCATTTTTAATCACATCAAGAGCAACTGAATTGGGAGTAGAACCCTGACTTTCTGGAGCAAGTGGCTGATCGTTTTCTAAATTAAACGGTGAGACCCAGTGGTGAGCTTCTTCATCAAGAACTGCGGGCTTATAGCCTTTGCCTTTAAGAGTATTAATGTGTAATAAAATTGGATGATCAATATCTTTGACCGCTTTAAAAGCGACAATCATATCAGTAAGGTTATTACCGTCTGCGACATAGCGGTAATCAAAGCCCATAGCTGTAAACGGATTTTCAGCAGTCTGGCCATTTGTGTCTCGTAATTTTTTCAAAGCAGTTACTAAGCCGCCAACATTTTCATCAATTGACCACTGATTATCATTAACTACGACTACCAAGTTATGCTTTTCAATTGCGGCATTGTTTAAACCTTCAAAGGCCAGTCCGCCAGTCATGGAACCATCACCAATTAAAGCCATAATGTTTTCATGGTTGCCCATTAAGTCTCGCGCTTTAGCCATTCCTGTTGCTAGAGCAATAGATGTTGAAGTGTGACCGATTGAGTAATAATCATAAGGACTTTCATCAGGGTTGGTATATGGGGTAACGTCTTCATAGTGGTCAGGATCAAGCCAAGCCTGTGCCCGTCCTGTTAACATTTTATGTGGGTAGGTTTGGTGCGAAACGTCCCAAATAATTTTATCTTGTGGAGCATTAAAGACGTAATGATAGGCAATTGTAGCCTCCACAATCCCTAAATCGGGACCAAGGTGTCCGCCTTCAGCTGCATCTTTTTCTACAATTAAAGTTCTGATTTCCTGGGCTAATTTTTCCATTTCAGGGATGCTTAATTTTTTAAGATCCTTTGGTCCGGCAATTTGGTTTAGTAAAAAATCTTCATGTTTGTTCATTATCAAGTGCCTCCTGCACTAATTTATTCAATCTTTATTAATAATTATAAAATACTTTCCTATAAGAGTGAGCTAGCAATTGGGTAAATTGCTCTCACCTGCAACGTAAAATTTTATAATTGTAAAAATTGTAGTACTTAAAGTTAAGGTTAAGTCAAACAGCAAACTAAAATTTTTTATTTAAAAAGAACTTGATACCATTTAAACTATAATTATTGAGTAAGTCGCAAAACACGAAAACTAGTTAAGGAATCAAAATGACAATCGGAGAACTACTAAAAGAATTTCGTATTAGAAATTTAAAAACGCAAAAAGAGTGGACAGCTGGAATTGTTAGTCCTTCTTATTATTCAAAAGTAGAAAAAGGGATTCACCGCATTACTGCAGAAGATTTGTTGGCAATTCTAACTGCTAATCAGATTAAGCCATGGGATTTTTTTAGTAAATTAAGTCCAGATCAAGCTCAAGATAATGCGGCTAGTTTTATAGAAGATGAAGTAAACAGCGCGTATTATCAAAATGACATTCAGAAAATTAGACAAATCAGGCAGTATGTAGCAGATGGTGATTTCAAAGATCAAGAAAAAATGCTCTTGCTGATTGACTTTGAATTAGCTGATGCGGAAAATAAGGTGGCAGATTTAAGTGAAGTTAAAAAGAATAAATTAAAAAGCTGGCTCTTTGATCAAAATGATTTTGACGAAAAAGCATTGCGGATCTATATTAATTTGATTCCTATTTATGATTTGAAAAGCAATTTGCTAATAGGTAAAAAGGTAGTTGAAAAATTAAAGAACGTTTCAAAGCCGCGCCAGCAAGAAGAACTATTAGGAGTGATTTGTAATCTCTTAATGATCTGCATTGAACAACAGGCTTATAATGAAGCGCGTTATTTTGTTAAAGCTGCTAAAAACGTTAAGACGAGGCCTGAATTGTTTTTCTTAAAAAATGTATTAGTATTGCTGGAAAATATGATCAGCTATCATTTTGAGCATAAGTCAGAATATTTATCTAAGTGCAAATGGGCTGTTAAAAATTTTACATTGCTGGGGATGCCGGAATATGGTGAACAAATAAAAATATTTTTTAATGAAAACCTAAATAAATAAAAAACTTGCTTATTAAAGATAAGTTAGTGGTATGATTAAGTTGTCGAGAAAACGCTTTTATAAGGGAGATGTTGATGATGAAAATAGGTTTTATTGGCACTGGCGTAATGGGCAATGCAATTTGTCTAAATTTGTTGAAGGCCGGTCATCAGTTATGGGTCTATAACCGGACAAAAAGCAAGACGGATAATTTAGTTGCTCAAGGTGCTACTTGGTGTGAAAATCCTAAAGCTGTTGTTGAACATGCAGACACGATTTTTACAATTGTAGGTTTTCCGAAAGATGTTGAACAAGTTTATTTCGGCGATAACGGCATTTTGCAGGCTGATGTCAAAGGCAAAAACCTGGTTGATATGACAACCTCAAAACCAGCTTTAGCACAAAAAATATTTGCTGCAGGTGAAAAGCAGGGCGCTAAAGTATTGGATGCTCCTGTTTCTGGTGGTGACCTGGGCGCTAAAAATGGTACTTTAACCATCATGGTTGGAGGAGATGAATTTGCTTATCAAAACTTGGAACCTGTTTTTAAGGATTTTGGAAAGCAAGTTCACTATTTTGGACCAGCTGGTGCAGGTCAGAATACCAAAATGGCAAACCAGATTATGATTGCAGGTACGATGACTGGTATGACAGAAATGCTGGTTTATGCTAAAAAGGCAGGACTTGATTTGGAAGCGGTCCTCAAAACTGTCGGTGCGGGTAGTGCTGCTAACTGGAGTTTAAGTAATTACGGTCCGAGAGTTTTAAAAGGGGACTATACCCCAGGATTTTTCAGTAAACATTTTTTGAAAGATTTACGCATTGCTTTGGAGACGGCTAAAGAAATGAAAATTGAATTGCCTGCCACTGAAGAAGCTAAAAGACTGTATGAGACTTTGGTTGATGAAAAGCATTTAGGCGACCTGGGTACACAGGGATTGATCAAACTATGGTGGCAGTAAAGTATTAATTTTAAATAAACTAAAAACGGAGTAGTTTCTTAATTTGAAACCACTCCGCTTTTTTAATATGAGTAAGCTTATTTGATTTTACTTTTGACCTCTGGCACACCATCTAATACGTTGGCATAGCGTGCTAAGATAAATAGATAATCTGATAGGCGATTGATATATTTTAAACAAGCAGGAGCAAGCTTTTGCTCCTCAGCGTTCAATTTTGCCATCGAACGTTCTGCTCGTCTGGCAACTGTACGTGCATAATGTAAATGAGTTGCAGTAACCGAACCGCCAGGTAGAATGAAATGGGTTGTTTTAGGAATTTGTTTATTGAGGTCATCAATTTGTTTTTCCAGATTTTCTACTTTTTCTGTCGTAATTTCTTCATGCCTTTTGACAACAATATCACTTTCAAGTTCATATAAGTCACGTTGCAAATCTTGTAAAGGATCATGCAATTTTTGACATTTGGCAGACAAATTGGCAATTACAACGCCTAGATATGAATCAAGTTCGTCAATATCACCAACGGCAACAATTTGCAGGTCATATTTAGGAACCATTTTGCCAGTAACCTGTTTAGTGAAGCCTTGGTCGCCCACCTTAGTATAGATTTTAATTGTCATAAAAGCCTCCGTTTGTAATGATCAAGTGCAATGTTCAGTGGCTTGTATAAAATGGGATAAAATACTAAATCACCGACTGCATGATAAGTATCAAATACCAGACTACCGGCCCAGTATGCTAAAAATGCATTAAAACCACCGAAAATAGACATACCAAAGTCAACGAAGCAGCCGTATTCCCAGCCAAGAAAAGCAGCTAGAATTAGTTGCAAGGTAAAGTGCTTCTTAAGCGGCGTAAATTTACCCAGCAAAGCAACGGTTAAAACGCAACCGCCATAAGCCAAAACTTGTGACACAGTCCAGATGCCAAAGCCTAAATAGATGTTGGAGACTACCATGGTTAAAAGGGCTAGGGCAAATCCAAATCCAAAACCGATATTCAAAGTTACAATCATTAAGATATCGGTTACCGGCTGGACATTCGGCACAGGAATTATTTTAAAAATTCTCAGTGCTACACACATTGCCGTTAAAATGGCTAACAGTGCTAACTTTTTAGTTGAATTACGTACCATAGCAAACTTTAAAAGCTAGTTTTTGCTAAAGTAAATTTAACCTTGTCTTTATTTGCCAATTTTTGAATTGCTGCGCCTTTTTGAGCGAACTTACCATTAATTCTGTAGGTCCAATAGATTTTTTTACTTGGATTTTGGCTCTTGCCAGCAATAGAAGTAATAAAACCATTAGTACTCTTTACTTTCCAACATTTCTTTAAACCGCGCATTACTGTTGAGTGCTTAGGCAATTTAACAGTCTTCTTTTTGTAAGTCTTGTTGTGTACTTTCAGAGTATAAGTAACTTTAATCTTGCTGCTGGCATCAACCTGTTGGACGTTTTGGGTTGTTTCAAGACCTGCAAACGTAAAGGTAAAAATAGTGGCAATTCCGGTTAAAACAGATAATTTGCTTTTTTTCATATAAAAACTCCCAATCTATAAATTTTTTGTGCAAGCACTAAAATATTTCGTACTTAGTCGCTTGCACGGACTTTTTTATTTCATTTTTGCTAAAGTGAATTTTACTTTATCGTTACTTGCGACTTTTTGCTGGTTAGCACCTTTGGTAGCGTATTTTCCGTTAACGGTGTAAGTCCAGTATATTTTCTTTTTGGCATTTTGCTTTTTACCATCAATTGCAGTAATAAACCCTTTATTGCTGTCTACTTTCCAGGCCTTTTTCAGACCAGTCATAACAGTAGACTTTTTAGGAACTTTAACTGTCTTTTTTTCTGTATCTTTTTTCGTAGCTAAAACATAGCTAACAGAAATATTATTGTTTGCTTTAGGTTTTTGCTGGGTCTGATTGTTCTGACAACCGGATAAAGTAAAGGCAAAAATGGCTGCAACACTGGTAACAATTGGTAACTTGCTTTTTTTCATGATTAAAATTTCGCCTACTTAAATTATTTAAATAATTTATTTAACAGGACATGCACCGGATTCACAATCGGTTTGATCAACTAATTCCAAGTCTTTTTGATCATCATTTTGCTCAGCAAAAACTTGAGCGACATCGCCGGTAATCTGTGCTTTTCTTTCCTCGTATTTTTCTTTATCGATTGGCTCTTTTGGTGCTTGTTTGAGTGAACCGCCATAATATGGCAACAGTGAAGTTGACTTAATTACATGACGGTATTGTTTAAAGAGTGAAGTGATCTTGTCTCCTTCGTCACTTTGGAAAGTAACAGTGCAGCTGACGGCGTTGTCTGACCAGTAAGTTTGCAGAAATGCTTGCGTAGCAAATTGCTCTTCAATTGAAACAGTACCAGCCGAAGCAAAGTTTTTACTATCAGCGTGAGCAGCACGTAATGGAAATTCAACACAAGTTGTGTTTGGTGAGTAAATATCTGGCTCTGAGTAGTAACCGCAAGCGTCAAGTGCTTTGAGCAGCGGATCAGAAGCTTGGAACCTGATTCTTTGAATGAGATAACCGGCATAGTGGAAGTGCATTCCCTCAGAAGCTCCAGCCAGTTTGGCAACAGTACCTGAAGGTTTAACAGTTGTGTGCTTGATTGATTCGTTGCATTTTAAAGTCTTACTGTATTCTTTATCAGCATCGATGACGGCTTGGTAAGCATCAGTAACCATTTTAATTCCCTGAGGATCATAAATTGGCTTCTTAATCTTTGCACCAGTTTCTTCATCAATGCTGTCTTCAAAGCCGGTAACAACGCGGTGACCCAAGTCATTTAACAACCAGTCCTGGATACCTGACATTGAAACACCAATTCTCCTGTTCTTGGAAATGATGTTACGGGAAATTTCCCAGTCATAGTCGCTAAAGGTTACACGTTTTGCGTAGCGAGTCGCTAATCTGAAAACGTCTTTCAGATCCCAATTTTCTTGTTCTGCAATATATGGAAATACTTCGAACAGGTTGCAAGGTTCACCGTTACCCAGGGAAATTTCTCCACAAGGGTTAGTACCTTCAACATCACCGTCAATATCTTTTTGATAACCGTCAATGATCCGGCCGTAATTACGAGATAAGTCAAGGTTAACTATTCCAGGCTCACCGTTTTCTCTGATGCCGTTAGCAATTGGTTCATATTCATCAAAGTTAGAATCAATTGCCACACTGTTATTTGATGCCCAGCGGTGGTGGTAGAGTTTATCTTTATCCTGTTTCATAGCGATAAAGTCTTGATCAGTACTAGTGCCTAAAGCCAGTTCTGCTGATCTTCTTACGTTGCCGGCAACGACTGTTTTACCAATTAAGTTGCAAATGTCAGTACAATCAACAGAAGTTAAATTGTCACCGACCCGGTTGTTAATAATGTTGTTAATATCGAAAAACATTTCCACTAAAGGCATAGGACCAGAGGCTGTACCGCCAAAGCCGTGAATCTTAGCTCCGTAAGGACGAATTCTGCTGATGTCAAGTACTAGTTTCGTCTTATTTTCAGAATTGGTTTGGTTAAAGTGCACGTCGATTAAGCGAGCGTTAGCTAAAACCCAGCCTTCACGGGTATCGGGCAAATTATAATAAATATAATCTGATTTACCATCGTTTTGCTTGATCCATTCGTCTTTGTCCGTTGCACCCAGCTTAATTGAATCTGCGTATGAGGCACTCTTTTTGTTAATCACGACTGTCAAGTCAATTTTATTATCAACTGCAGGAATCTTTTTAATATTATCTTGGACAACAGAAAAGCCAACGCCGCCGCCTTTCATTGATTCGTCAAAAAGAAATGAAAAAGGCATTGAAACTGCTTCTTGATCTTGATTTAAATAATCTGGAACTATATGACTGTCACCGTATTTTTGCGGACGAATAGCTATGAACCAGCAATTATTCAAAGAGTCACCATTGCGCTTTTGGTAATCTGTACCAGAAACCCACAGATTACGACCAGAAGGCGTTGCGCCAAGGCCGTAAACTAGTTTAAATAAATTCTTAGCTTCGTTTGTTAATTCGTTGACTACTTCTTTTGAAGGAGAATCTTTGAGACGAGGGTCCAGATTAATATTCCCCTCAACTACGCGTTTAACCGTTTCGTCCCAATTTTCAGAACGATTTTTTTCAGGAAGCCATCTGGCATAGGTTCGTTTGTAAGTAACCCAGCCAAGCTCTCCCCAGTGGGGAGTGACATTTTGTTTCACTTGATCAATGTAACCCTGATCTAAGGTTATGCTCGTATTTTTCATATTCAAAGTTACTCCTTAAACTAGTAAATTGTTCCACAGACACATCATCTATGGCTACAGTTAGAACTATACCACAATATCTTGTATTTGCTAGAGCAAAGATTGCACACAAACACGAACAAAAGTCTTAACTTGATGTGCGAGTAAGCTATTGAGACTAAGAAAAAAATATATAGAATTCAAAGCAAGAAAAAAGCACAATAAGTTGAATCTAATACTTATTATGCTTGAATATATCTTTAATTTTTTAAGTTAAATTAATGCCTGACCGCAGCAAAGAAAAGGAAGATTAAACCTAGAAAAATGATTGCGGGAATAAATAGATGAATTAAGAAAAAGAAAGCAAGAGCACAAGCTAAAAGGAAAAACAGGATTTTGACAATCCCAATTCCCATTTTGACTAAAAGCCAAATGAGAAACAAAATCAATAATAATGTAAACATGCCCAATCACCCCTTTTGCTTAAATTAAAGGATATTATATCTTATTTCGTGAAATAGCAGTAGCAATGTAAGCAAAATTTAAAAATAGTTAATTATGTCCTTTATCAGTGAAATATTGTTATAATGAATCTCCACACTAATTTTAGTGAATACGCATTATATTCTTAGGAATATTTGGAGAGGAAGAAATTGCTTGCGTTATAAACAAATAATTTTTGATGTTGATGATACTTTGATTGACTTTGCTGCTACAGAAAGTTTTGCTTTGCATAGTCTCTTTAAAGCACATCATTGGCAGTTAACTGATGAGATGCAACGTGATTACCATGCATATAATCAAGGACTGTGGCGTAAGCTGGAACAAGGCAAGATCAATTATGATCAGCTCAGTAAGATGGCTTTTACTAATTTTATTAAAGAAAATTTGGGTATTGCAGTTGATGGCTTAGAAATAATGAATGAATATCGTTCGTATTTTGGCAAGGCTCATAAATTGTTGCCCGGCGTTGTGGATACTTTGCGTTATGCCCGTAAACAAAATTATTGCTTAACAGTCTTAAGTAACGGTGAGACCTTTATGCAGAGGCACCGATTGGAATTAGCGGGAATTAAGGATTATTTTTCCTTAATTGTGACATCGCAAGAAGCTGGTTTTGCTAAACCTGATACCCGGATTTTTGATTACTTTTTTGCTCACACCAATATTGGTCCTGAAGATACAGTCTTTTTTGGTGATGGACTGCAGTCAGACATATTAGGAGCAGAAAAATATGGTTTTGACAGCATTTGGTATAACCACCGCAGGCGCAAGAATAAGATGAATCTTCATCCGCTGTATGAAGTAACTACTTATCCGCAATTTGTAACTTTACTCAAAAGCGACTTTCAAAAACAGCTGCAGTAATTACTATCTTTTTCTGTAGAAGTATAGTTCAGTTCGGTATAATATTGGTGAGAGGTGAAAAATTATGACTAGTAAAATTCAATCTTTACATGACACTTATGAATTAAATAATGGCGTCAAAATACCAGTTATCGGACTGGGGACTTGGCAAACTCCTGATGGTGAAGTTGCTCAAAAAACCGTCGAGGATGCGCTAAGTCTTGGCTATCGCTTAATCGATACGGCTGCTGCCTACGGCAATGAGGAAAGTATTGGTCGGGGCATTAAATTAAGTGGGGTCAACAGGGGTGACTTATTTGTAACGACTAAGTTATGGAATGATCATCACGGTTACCAGAAAACTAAAGCTGCAATTGATGAAAGTTTAACTAAACTGGATTTAGATTATCTTGATTTGTACTTAATCCATTGGCCTAATCCGGCTCCAGTGCGTGATCACTGGGCTGAATTGAATGCGGAAAGTTGGCAGGCAATGGAAGAGGCAGTTCAAGCGGGAAAGATTCGTGCAATTGGCGTCTCCAACTTTAGACGTAAACACTTAGATGAACTTCTGAAAACTGCTAAGATTCGTCCTGCCGTTAATCAAATTTATCTTAACCCTAGTGATATGGAAGAAGACGTGACGGCTTATAATAAAGAACTTGGTATTCTGAGCGAAGCATATTCACCACTGGGCAGAGGTGGTTTGTTTGCTAATGACACGGTAGTTTCTATTGCGCAGAATTATGATAAGAGTCCGGCACAAGTTTTATTACGCTGGTCATTGCAACATGGTTTCGTTCCACTACCAAAATCAGTTCATCGCGAACGCCTTGAAGCTAATTTGCAGGTCTTTGACTTTACTATTACTGAGGCTGATATGGCAAAACTCGATGGTTTGCATGGGGCAGCCCAAGTGGCAAATGATCCAGATCAAACAGATTTTTAAAAGGTGATTGCTGATGAAAATTGGATTTATTGGAGCTGGTAAGATTGGCTCTGCGATTATTAAGGGCTTGTTAAATGCTCAAAATCCCAGTGAGGACATTTATGTCTTTAATGGTGGACGCCATCACACTGCTCAAAAAATGGCAGCTGAACTTCACTTAAGTTTGATTAATAATTATGAGGACTTTAATGCTTGTCAAGCAGTTATAGTAGCAGTAGGTGGTTCTGCCACTGAAACAATCATCAAAAATTTAGGTCAAAAATATCACGGCATTATTCTGTCAACTGGTGGTGGCGATCTGACTCAAATTAATCAAAAGTTGCCAGCAGAAACTTCTTTTGGCAAAATTGTGCCCAACACACCGGTACAAATCGGTGCCGGTATCACAGTCATCAGTTTTGTACCTGATGAAAAGCCGGCAGTAATCACTACTGTCAAAAACATTTTTACCCAAATGGGAACTGTTTACGTTGTACCTGAAAATTTGTTGGGCATATATGGTACTGTAGCTGGTTGCACACCTGCCTATGTTGATTTAATGGTTGAAGCTCTAAGTGATGCCGCAGTACAGAATGGAGTTAACCGAGCCGCATCATACGAAATCATTAACCAGATGCTTTTAGGCACAAGTAAGTTAGCACTTGCTAGTAAAAAATTGCCCGAGGAGCTAAAAGATGAAGTTACAACACCGGGCGGTTCGACAATTAGAGGCGTAACAAAACTTGAAGAAGAAGGGTTTAGGAACGCGCTGATTCAGGCAGTAAACGCTTCTGCTAATTAAAATAATCAATTAAAAAGACACCAGATAATTTTATCTGATGTCTTTTTTGACAATAAAGTGTATTTAAGAAGGGAAATAAGTTAAGAGACTAAAACTCTTTGTCTAAATCAACTGGAGTATCAGCTTTTTCACCCTTAATTAGCTTCAAGTTGTTGTCGAAAGCCTTGATAACCATGTTACGTACAGCATGAGTAGTGTAAAAGGCTGTATGTGGAGTTACCAAAACATTTGGCCGTGCAATCAAGTCAGCTAAACGTTTGTCAGGAAAGTCCTTACCACTGAAGTCACTGTTGAAAATACCAACTTCATTTTCGTAAGTATCCATTACGAAGCCAAAAACTTTACCTGAATCAAGACCGCGAACAATTGCATCCGTATCAACTAATGGTCCACGGGAAACGTTGACAATAACAACGCCATCCTTCATCTTCTTGATTGAATCATCGTTAATCATGTGAACATTTTCTGGAGTATCAGGAACGTGAAGTGAAATAACGTCAGACTTAGCGTAAAGTTCATCTAAGTCATCAACGTAGTAACCCTTCTTTTCTAATTCTGGGTTCTTGAAGATGTCGTAGGCAATAACCTTAGCGCCAAAGCCTTCCATAATTCTCATGAATACTTGACCAATATGACCAGTACCTACAACACCAACAGTTTGGTCACGTACTTCGCGACCAATTGTAGGTGCCCAGCGCAGATCATGCTTAGCAACTTTTTCGTCCATAACCTTGTCTTGGCGCAAAACTCTGGCAGCTTGGATAGCGGCGTGTTCAGCGATGGCATCTGGTGAATATACCGGAACATTAGTAATCTTAAAGCCTAATTCCTTAGCTTTCTTTAGGTCAATATTGTCAATACCAACGTTACGGATTGACCAGTTGTGAATACCTAATTTATCTAAAGCTTCAATAGTATCAGCCTTGTAATCTAGTTGCTGGTAAGTTACGACACCATCGGCACCTTTAGCTAATTCAGCTGTTTCAGGGGTGAGAAGTTGATCAGTAAAATCAACATCAACATCCTTGTGAGCTTCCTTCCATTCATGTACATATGGTTCTTCATCTTTACGAATGGCATAAGCATAAATTTTAGTCATAAAATCTAACCTCCAAAGATTATTATTGTTGTCTCTTGTGCTATTATACACTTGCTTAATCAGATTGAAAAATATAAAAATGTGAAAAAATTATTTTTTAAAAAATACTGCTATATCGGTAATCGCTTACATTTATGTTGCAAAAGGGATTATAGCAAAACAAAAAAATTACAAATATTTTTTGCTAAGGTAGTGAAAAATATAACAGCAAATTTAATGGCATTACGTGCAGGTTGGTAAAAAATAATACTGATAAAAATCATAGAAATTTTGAGTCCCTGTGAAAAAACTATATAATGAAAGAAATGATTAATAAGGAGAAGAAAATGATCTTAATTTCGTGGAATATTGATTCACTTAATGCAGCTTTAACAGGAACTTCCTCACGTGCCGTGGCAACACGCCAGGTTTTAGAAAAAATACATGCTCAAAATGCCGATATTGTCGCAATTCAAGAAACAAAATTGCGCTCAACTGGACCTACCAAAAAACACTTGGAAATATTAACCAAGGAATTTCCAGAATATGATATAGTATGGCGCTCATCAGAAGAACCAGCTCGTAAAGGATATGCCGGTACTATGTTTTTATACAAAAAAGAACTTAAGCCTAAAGTAACTTATCCTGTGATTGGTGCACCAGAGCCAATGGATCATGAAGGCAGAATTATTACTTTGGAGTTTCCAGAGTATTTTGTGACCCAGGTTTATACGCCAAATTCAGGTAATGGTCTAAAGCGCTTGAGTGAACGACAAGTATGGGATGAAAAATATATTGCATATTTGCAAAAGCTGGATCAGGAAAAACCGGTATTAGCTAGTGGAGATTATAATTGTGCTCATCATGAAATTGATCTAAAACATCCAGATACTAACCATCATTCTGCCGGTTTTACAGATGAAGAGCGAGCTGATTTTACTAAAATGCTTAAGGCCGGTTTCACAGATACCTTTAGAAAACTTAATGGCAACGTTGAAGGAGTTTACTCGTGGTGGGCTCAACGTGTAAGAACTGCTAAGGCTAATAATTCAGGCTGGAGAATTGATTATTGGCTGACGAGCAATAGAATTGCTGATAAGGTCAAGCGTTCTGAAATGATGGATACTGGAGAGCGTGCCGATCACTGCCCAATTTTATTGGAAATAGATTTATAAATAGTAGTAAAAAGAGATCCAAAGGGTTGGGTTTCTTTTTCTTTTGTGTAAAATAGCTTTGAGGTGATATTGAATGAATGAGCCTTTGCAGGATGCCATTCTTAACGGTTTGTATGATCCTATCTATCCAGGACATGAATTATTAGGACCAAAACTGTTGCAAAATAACAAACAGGAGAATATCTGGCTGACGCTGCGTCAAGAGCTTCTTAGCTGCCAAAGTTTTACCTGGGCAGTGGCCTTTATTACTCAGGATATGCTTGTTCCGTTTAAAGTAGTCATGGCTGATTTGGCTAAAAGAAATATTACGGGTACTTTAATTACAGGTGACTACTTAGGATTTAACAACCCTAAAGTTTTCCGTGAATTATTAAAAATTCCCAATTTAAGCGTTAAAATCACCTCTAAAAACGGTTTTCATGCTAAAGGCTATCTTTTTGAACACGAAGATTGGCAGACTTTAGTTATCGGCAGCGCTAATTTTACCCGGGCAGCTTTGCTCAGCAACTGTGAGTGGGCTTTGAAGATTAGCTCAAAGAATAATGCTACATTAACTGTGCAGATTGCCCAGCAGTTACGTGATTTAAAAAGAAACAGTATGCCCTTATCTGAAAGTTGGATAGCAGAATATGAACAAAATTGGGTAAAACCACAGTCGCAATCAGGGGCTCAGTTAAATGAAAAAGCTAAAATTGTACCTAATGAAATGCAAAAAGAAGCTTTGCATGAGTTAAAAGGACTAATTGATAGCGGACAAAAACGCGGTCTGGTAGTTTCAGCAACAGGAACAGGCAAAACGTATTTGGGAGCATTTGCAGTCAAAGACTTTAAGCCTCATAAATTTCTTTATGTTGTCCACCGCGAGCAAATTGCCAAAAAGGCTTTAAAAAGTTTTTACCAAGTGATTGGTGGCAAGTCATCTGATTATGGGCTATTAACAGGACATAAGCATCAGATTGACTGCAAATATGTTTTTGCTACAGTGCAAACTTTAAGCCAGACAGATATACTTGACAGCTTGGAGGCAACAACTTTCGATTACATTTTGATTGATGAGGCTCACCGGGCGGCTGCACCAAGTTATCAGCGTATTTTTGCCAAGTTTAAGCCACAATTTTGGCTGGGGATGACTGCTACGCCGGAAAGAATGGATGATCAGGATGTTTACCGCTTGTTTGATTATAATTTAGCCTATGAGATCCGTTTGCGTGAAGCACTGGAAGAAAAGATGCTTGCACCTTTTCATTATGTCGGCGTTGAGGACTATGAAGTAGATGGTGCAACGATTGACGAAACTACTAACTTGCGCAGACTGCTTGCGCCAGAGCGTGTTGATTATGTTTTAAAGCAGTTGGACTATTATGGCTACTGTGGTTCACAAGCCAAAGGGTTGGTTTTTTGCAGTCGCCAAGAAGAAGCGCGTAAATTAGCGCAGGCTTTTTCAGAACGTAAGCATCCAGCAGTTGCTTTAACTAATGAAGATAGTGAAAAAAGAAGACTGCAAGTTGTCAACCAGCTGGAACAGGGTAAAATTGATTACATTATTACCGTTGATCTTTTTAATGAAGGTATTGATATTCCAGCTTTAAATCAGATTATTATGTTGCGCAATACCCAGTCCAGCATTGTGTTTATCCAGCAGTTGGGACGCGGTTTGCGTAAATATCCTGGTAAAGATTATGTGACTATCATTGACTTTATTGGTAACTACAAAAATAATTATTTAATTCCGATTGCTTTAAATCAAGATGATAGTCGTTCGCAAGATAAGGCTCGTGAGGAAAGCATGCTTCCTAGCTTTATTGATGTTTCAACAATTAACTTCAGTCAAATTGCTTCTGCCCAAATTTTGGCTTCACTTGATAAGATTAAATTGGACAGCATCAAAGAATTACGTGAGTCTTATCAAGAACTAGCGCAAAAAATAGGACGTCCGCCTCTGTTATTTGATTTTTACCGTTATGGTTCAACCTCACCTATGGTTTTTGCGAATAACCATAGTCTTAAACATTATGGCGACTTCTTGATTAAAATGGGTGAACCTGTGAAGCTAAGTGATTATGAAGATGGCGTTTTGTCTTTTGTTACCAAGGAATTATTAAATGGGAAAAGACCACATGAACTAATACTATTGCAGCTGCTTTTAGAAAAAAACCAGGTTAGTCAAGAAGAGTTTGAACAGACCCTGCATGATTATGGTGCTTACGTTAATGAAAAGGTGCTGACTTCAGTAGAAGATATTCTTTCTTTGAACTTTTTTGACATCAAACAAGGCAAGACAACGAAAAAAGACCAGTATGGCGGTCAACCTCTTATAGTCAAAATTGATTTGTTTGACTATTCATTAGCACCAGTATTGGCACAATCTCTTAACCAAAATGAAACTTTTAGGAAATTATTTAGAGATGTGATTAAAACGGGTTTGGCACTTAATCAAGACTATGACAATCACAAACAATTTACTCTTTACCAGCAATACGATCGTAAAGATGTTTGTCGGTTGTTAAACTGGCCTAAAGATGTTTCCGCACCTATGTATGGCTATCGTGTAGACGAAAACGAAACGCCTATTTTTATTACTTATCAAAAAGATTCGACTAAAAAGCGCAATGCTTTGTACCATAATACGCTAGAAGACGGTCGCTGTTTGCGTTGGTATACGAGATCGCCCCGTCATCTAGAATCAGATGAAGTTCAGAGACTGCTTGATACTCCTCAAATGAAATTATTGCTTTTTGTTAAGAAGAGTGATGCGATTGGCAAACAGTTTTACTATTTGGGACAGGTAGATATTCAAAAGGATACGGTCAAAGAAGAATTGCTGGGGCCAAAGAAAAAAGCAGCGGTAGGGATGAATTTGCTGCTGGAAAAGCCATTGAGTACAAAAATGTATGAGTTATTATTTGATGAATAAGGAAAAGTCTAAGAATTGAATTTCTTAGACTTTTTGTGTTCGCTATGGCGTTTCAAGAATTAGCTATCGTAGATTTTCTGCTTAGTAAAGTAGGCAAAAAACATAAAATTTAAATAAGTGTTCATAAAAAGGAGGCAACAAAATGGCAGAACGTAATCTTAAAAATACAGATCAAAATAAAGCAATTCATGCTATTCACTAAGAACATTGAATTAATCAAGTTGTTTTACCAATTGTGGCTCTTTATGTAGTTTTTTTAATGTGGACAGTACTAACTGATTTTTAGTTTGTTTCTTAAAACTGTTACAGTTGCACTTTTTGTTACACTTGTCTATTTTGTTATCTCCGATACTTTGTATTTACGTGACAAAATGAAGAAGAAACGTAAAAGATAGTTTTTGATATTCAATGTTAAAAGTATAAAAAAGGGCTAATAAATCACATTGACAAATGCTGATTTATTAGCTCTTTTGATGTATAAATAGGAAATCACTTTAACTAATTTTTTGATAAAAATTTAGCGTTCTACAAAAGTATTAGGCTTGATACGCTTCAGGATTTCATATCCCACATCTTTTTGATCGTTTTCATTATCGTTAGTTTGGTTTAAAAACATAACAATTCCGTTTTGATTATCGGCAGTTAATTGCACCCAGGTGCCAAAATGTTGTCCCTTAAAACTGCCATAGGCGTTCCTAATATTATCATTATTGTATAAATACATTCCGCCTGAATAATTAACTACTTTGCTTTTTAGGTGGGTTAAATAATAGAAATCGTCTTTATTTAAGATTGAACCGTCTGTTAAGCCTACCTGAATTTTGTAATATTCTGCAGGAGTAGAAAACAAGTTACCAGCGCCAGGAATTTGTGAAACTAAGCTTTTCTTGAGATAAGTCGCTTTTTGATAGTTCTTGCTTCCGTTTGAATAGTATGAAATTGGATCGGTCATTTTTTTAGGGATGTTTTGGTAAAGATAAGTATTTTTTAAATTTAGCTTATCAATAATGCGGGTTTGCAAGTTATCTTCGTAAGATTTGCCTGTAACTTGCCTAATGATACCGGTAAGTAAAATATAGTTACTATTATTGTAGTGATAATTACCTATTGTGTCAGATGCTGAGGCATTAATATTATTGACTACCCAGTTAATAGCATTGTTTTCTGAATAATTATAGCCTCTGTCTATTTCTGTTTTAGTAGCCATAATTCCTGAAGTATGAGTCAGCAGATTGCCTACGGTAATATTATCGGCATTCTTGAGGTTAGGGTACCAGCGAGATATTTTGGTGTATTGAGTAAATTCGTCTTTGGTACCCTTGGTTTCATTAATTAGTTGAACTATCATCGCACCAGTAATTACTTTTTGTAGTGAAGCGGTGGGATAAACAATTTTGCTGCTGCCGTTACCAATTCTTTTGCCATACCAGGCATAACCGTAGCTGATTGTTTGTGGAACACCATTTTGTACTACTGTGACTATGCCACGAACATTATGCTTTTTAAAAGTATCTCTAACAAAATTGTACATTTCAGTCTGCTTATTATTAGTGGCAGTTGCTGCACTAACCTGACTGCTTGCAGTAACTAAAGGTGAGGCAGCAATAACTAGGGAAGCCACCATTGTAATAAATTTATGCTTCAAAATAATTCTTTTCTCCTTAAAATATAGTAGTATTATAAGACTTTAAAATTAATTTGGGGAATACGAAAAGATTAAATTTAGATAACGTTTGTAATTCGCCTGAAAACACTTTGTTTTATTATGACACTGAAAAGTAGTGCTTTTAACCATTTAAAACTTCACAAAAGAATACAAAAGGTAATGTGAATGAAATATTTGGAGAAAGAGGTTTTACTTTTTCTTAAAAGTGCTAGATAGTTAAGGCTTTTTGGATTTAACAGAAAAAATGATAAAAAAGACTTGCAAAAGGCAAAAATAATTGCTAGTATTAATAACTGTCGTCGGGCAATGAGCCGCAAGGCAGGAGGCCTAAGAGGCAGCGCAAAAAAACGAGCAAAAGCAGTTGACAAAAGCAAGCTGTTTTAGTAAGATAATAAACGCTGTCAGGGAAGACGGCGAAAAGGTACCAGAAAAAAGTGCTTGACAAAAGGGACTGAATCTGG
>NZ_JRJB01000004.1:0-165257 GCF_000760615.1 Lactobacillus sp. wkB10
CAGTTTTCAAGGTACTACCTGCTGCTTCTTTAAAACAGCTTTTTTATTTTCCCAGATTCAGTCCCTTTTGTCAAGCACTTTTTTCTGGTACCTTTTCGCCGTCTTCCCTGACAGCGTTTATTATCTTACTAAAACAGCTCGCTTTTGTCAACTGCTTTTGCTCGATATATGTTGAACTTGTTATTTGTCATAACTTGCTCAGACACAAGTAATACCTTACTCTTTTTGTATTCATTCGTCAAATTAATCATTTTGTTCGTTATTTAAGTAAAATTGATTTCAAATTAGTTTTCACTAATACCTGTCAGACCATTTTTTTGATTTTTAGACTAGACCAATTAAGCAATTATTCGTAATTTAGTCATTTTTGACACTTCTATTAACAAAAATTTAGATAAAAAAATTTCGCAAGTTTATTCAACCTGCGAAATCATAGCAAAGTGCTACTCATTAAATCAAAGTTTCTTCCTTAGTAATCTTTGTCATTCCATTCATATAAGGAACCAAAACTTCTGGTACGGTAACTGTTCCATCTTCATTTTGATAATTTTCTAAAATTGCGGCAACAGTTCTACCGACAGCTAATCCGGAGCCATTGAGAGTATGAGCTAAATGCAGTTTGCCATCATCATCACGATAGCGAATTTGCGCACGACGAGCTTGAAAGTCAGTACAATTTGAGCAACTGGAAATTTCACGATACTTATCTTGAGCCGGCATCCAAACTTCCAAATCATAAGTTTTAGCACTGGTAAAGCTGGCATCCCCAGTAGACAAAGCTACCACATGATATGGCAAGTCAAGTTTTTGCAACAAGTGCTCAGCATTATGAGTCAGTTTCTCTAATTCATCCCAAGAATCTTCCTGCTTGCAAATTTTAACCATTTCAACTTTTCTAAACTCATGCATTCTAATCAATCCGCGAGTATCACGACCAGCCGAACCAGCTTCACTTCTAAATGCTGGGGACAATGCAGTTACATTGATTGGCAGCTTATCGCAATGAATAATTTCGTCACGGAAATAGTTAACAAGCGGAACTTCAGCAGTAGGAATCAAAGTTAAATCACGAGGCTTGTCAGGATTGTCGTTATCGACAATGGTGTACACATCTTCCCGGAATTTAGGAAATTGTCCAGTGCCCTGCATTGATTCATCGTTAACTAAATATGGCGGAATTATTTCGGTGTAGCCTTCTTTAGTGTTTTCATCTAAGAAAAAGTTAAAAACAGCCCGCTCAAGTAAAGCACCAGCACCTTTATAATAGACAAAACGAGCACCAGAAACTTTAGCTCCTCTGTCCCAATCCAAAATATCAAGATCAGTACCAATATCCCAGTGTGCCTTAGGCTTAAAGGCTAACTTAGTTGGTTCATGCCACTTGCGAATTTCTTCATTATAGCTTTCATCAGGTCCGATTGGATCAGAATCGTCCGGGAAATTAGGCAGTCTTAACAAGATGTAATCTTGCTTTTCAGTCAATTCAGCAACTTTATCATCAAGTTCCTTAATTTCCTGTCCTACTTCACGCATTTTTTGAACTGCAGCAGAAGCATCTTCTTTGTTTCTTTTAATTTCCGCAATTTTCTTTGAAACTGTATTGCGTTCAGCTTTTAGCTGCTCACTGCGATTCAATTCTTCACGCCGATCGGCATCAATTTTAACCAGTTCATCAAGCTCTTCCGGCTTAACGCCTCGTCTGCCAAGCTTATCCTTGGCCCAGTCAAGATTCTCGCGAATCACCTTTATATCCAGCATCTTTTTACCTCCACAAAAAAAGCCAACTCATCCCACAAGATTGGGACGAATTGGCTCATACATGGCTTCGCGGTACCACCCAGTTTCAGCTAATACTTAGCTGCACTTCATTAAATCGGCGATAACGATGCCGCGTGCCGTGTAATTATTAATTACCCACATTAATGGAATCTGGAAACGACATCTATTCGCTTGCACCAAGATGCGAACTCTCTGAATCAGTCTGAGGATTCCGTGTTTGGATATTATTTTAAGCTATTATGCTTTTTTTAGCAAACAATATTTAATGTTTTTATAATTATTTTTAAAAAAATATTTTCTCAAATTTAAATCACTTTTCTCTTTTAAGCCAGTCTGCCTTTTTCAGCAAAAAATAATCTTCCTGATATTGAAATAGTGTACTTACCATACTCATATCAACTGAATAAATGTATTTAAAGCCAAGTCGAGTAAGTAAACTTTGTGAGCGAAAATTATTTTTAAAAGTTCCGGCCCAAATTTCAGATTGATTGAGCTTTTTAAATGCATAATTTAAAAGTAAATTTAAGGCTTCAGTCATATAACCTTGACCAGAAAATTTTTTATCAAGTAAAAAACCAATTTCCTTGGTATGTAATAATTCTTCTTCGCTTGTCCCTCTATTATATAGTTCAGCTAAGCCAATTAATTGCTGGGTATTTTTAAGACAAATTGCATAACTATACTTTCTTGCGGCATACTTTCCTGCAGCAACCTCAGCTTCCGCCAGATTGTGATAATGTTCGAAACCAGCTAAACGCCGATAATATTGGTCTTGTCCCCATTTTAGCAAAGTAGGTGCATCCGATAGTTTAAAAGGACGCAAATAAATTCGGCTGTCCATTAATGACCAGTCAATCTAAGCAGCCAGTCCATGCCAAATTCCAGTGCAAAACTGTATGCTGCAATAGTCCAGGGTTTACCCAATATGATAATCCAAAAATAGGTCCAAAACTTCATATCAGTTAAACCTGCCAAAAGACATAAAACATCATCGGGTGCCATTGGAGCCACAATGCAGATTGCAAAAAACCAGTTGAATTTCCGCTGGTTTTTAGTCCACTTCATATATTTATCAAGAGTTTTTTCAGAGACAATATGAAGAATAAAAGGTCTGCCGTAAAAACGTGCTAAAAAGAAGTCAATAATTGATCCAATACAAATTCCCACGTAGTTGTAAATAAAACCAGCTACAGGTCCAAAGAAAATAACTCCACCCAAAAGTGAAACGCCACCAGGAATAATAGGAATAACAACCTGAATTATCTGAATCAAAACAAAAATAATCGGTCCGATTATTTTCTTGTCAGCCAAATATGCTTTCATTTTGGCTTGACTGGTAAATATTCCCAATCTATACCAATATATACATAATAAAATGATAATTATCCCGCTGACAACGGTCAAGATATTAATCAGTCTTCGACTAGCTTTAGCAGACAGATGCATAGCTTACCTCCAATGTTAAGCCTAATTTTACCAAAAAATAAGCATACTGATTACTTTTTAAGTCATTAAATAATAATAATTAAAATTTTTTAATTATTTTTTCTTAAAGTAAAAACTAATTGGGTTTTTAGCAAAAACCGACCTTTAATTACATTATAATAGATATTAAAAATACAATTTTTGGGAGGAAAATCGGATGGCAGAAATTATCAATGATGTCACTTATGATGAACAAAGAAAACTTAAAGCAGATATTTATAAGCCGGACAAAGTCGGTTTTGGTGACAAAATATTGCTGTTTTGGCATGGTGGTGGCTGGTTTCGGGGAGATAAAAACAGTATTAAAGACTTATGTCAAAAAATTTCTGATAAAGGTTTTACTGTTTTTGCACCTAACTATTCTCTTGCTCCACAGCATACTTTTCCAGCCGCACACCAAGACAGTATTAACTTTGTTAAATGGCTAATGCAAAGCGATTATGTAATTAATAAAAAAGTTGACATTACTCAAATTGGTGCCAGCAGTGGTGGCACCATGGCACTAAATATTGCAGGCAAGTATGGTTTCCCAACAGTGACATGGTCTGCTCCTGTCAGTTATTCTGCTTGGATGAAAGACCACCAGAACGTCACGCCTGCAGTTGATGGTCACAAAGAACTAGGCTTGAGAAACCAACATGATATTAACAACGCTTTTTATAAATATTTTACTTTAGCATATGCAGGCTCTGAAGATGAAATGGTGTTAAAAAGGATTGACGCAGATTCATATGATTACAGCAATCTACAACAATTATTAATGATCAATTCTGCAGACGAGTTGGCACCTATTAGATATTTACTTAATTTTATTGACTTTTTGGCTCAAAATAATCACGCTGTAGACCTTAAACTAATAGCGGGTAATCGGCATGCAATGACTTATGCTGCTCAGTATTTAGAGGAATCATTAACTTATCTTTTAAATGCAATAAAATAAATCTTTATTTTTACTTACTAATTATTAGTAAAATATTCTATATGTGCTATAATGATTAATGAAAACGGTTTATATTGATTTTGAGAAAAATCTATCCTGATTAAAATTTAAGGAGATAATATTATGGCTAAATATCAATCTATTAATCCATATACTAATGAAACTTTTGCCAGCTATGACAATCCTACAGCTGAACAAATTGAAGACGCTTTAAACTTGACTGATGCACTTTACCACAAGTGGCGTAATGAAGGCCCTGAAACCCGAACAGCAACATTACACAAAGTTGCAGACGGTTTACGCGAGCATAAAAAAGAAATGGCAGAAATCATGACTCATGAGATGGGTAAAATGATTGGAGAATCTGAAGGTGAAGTCGATCTTTGTGTATCTATTTGCGATTACTTTGCCGACAAAGGTCCTGAATTGTTAAAACCAGAACCAATTGATTCCAAATTAGGCGATGCATATTACTTAAAGCAGGCAACTGGCGTAATCATGGCCTGTGAGCCATGGAATTTTCCTCTTTATCAAGTAATCAGGGTATTTGCTCCAAACTTTATTGTTGGTAATCCTATTATTTTGAAGCATGCCCACAATGTTCCAGGCTCTGCAGCTTTGATTGCTAAAATTATTAAACAAGCAGGTGCTCCTGAGGGAAGTTTGATTAATATGTATCCAAGCTATGACCAACTTGATCAAATGATTGCCGATCCTAGAATTCAGGGCGTAGCATTGACTGGTTCAGAGCGCGGTGGTTCTTCAGTTGCTGAAAACGCTGGTAAAAACCTGAAGAAATCTACTATGGAGCTTGGTGGTAATGATGCGTTCATTATTCTTGATGACGCTGATCCTGAAGTCTTAAAGCAGGCGCTTAGTTCAGCCAGAACTTATAATGACGGACAGGTATGTACTTCTTCCAAACGCATTATTGTTGTTAAGTCTCGCTACGAAGAAACATTGCATGAATTAAAAGAGGTCTTTTCTAGTTTGAAGCCTGGAGATCCACTTGACCCAAGTACTACCTTGCCGCCAATGAATTCACAGAACGCAAAGGAAAAACTAACTAAACAATTAGATAGTGCCCTTGTGGGAGGAGCAAAAATTTTCTACCAATATCCTGAAATTGATTCAGATGGTGCATTCTTCCGTCCAACTATTCTAACCAATGTTGATCGTGATAATCCGGCATTTGACCAGGAATTCTTTGGTCCAGTTGCTACTGTTTACGAAGTCGAAGATGAAGACGCCGCTATTGCTTTAGCAAACGATTCTAGTTATGGTTTGGGTTCCTCTGTTATCAGTTCCAACATTAAACGTGCTCAAAATGTAGCTGCACAAATTGAAACTGGTATGAGCGTAATCAACGGCACATGGATTAGTTCCGGTGAATTACCATTCGGTGGTATCAAGAAGTCTGGCTATGGCCGTGAACTTAGTGATTTAGGTTTGATGGCATTCGTAAACCAGCACTTAGTAATTTCAATGCCAACCAAATAACTTATCTTTAAGATATAAATTAAAAAGCTGATAAACTGCGTCACTAAATAAGAACGTTGATCTATCAGCTTTTTATTTTTATTATTGCTTTTGCCGGTGACGAAATAAATTATACCCTGTCAGTCCAGTCGTCATCACGCTAGCTAAAATTAAGAAATAAGTTGAAGCGCCAATTGAAACTGCGTATAAAAGCAGTTGACTGGTAATGCTGTGTAAAATACCATGATTAGACAGTGTACTATTAGACATTCTATAAATAATGTAAATTAGAAAAATAGTTTCAATCAAAGAAAGTAAAAATGCGATCAACCTGCTTTTTTTAGTATCTCTCAACGTGTGATAAATGATAAATAGCGGAATCAAAACAATTATTAACCATATTACGCAAAGTAAGACACCTGAAAGCAGTGTGGCATTTGAAGAAAAAAGTCTGCCAGCAAGTCCGAAGACAACCCTGGTAATTGACATTTTTTGCCCGTAAGTCATGTCTAAAACAGATGCACCAGATCCAGTAAATAAAACTATCAGGTTTATTACTGCCACCAAAACAACTAGAAGCTGCACATAGGTAAAATGCTTCTTTACCTGAACATTTTCTTTATATTTTATACCCTTCTGGGCTAATCTGCTTTTCGATTTAACTTTTTCTTTCGATTCAGCCACATCATTGAACATGTTAGAACCCAATTGATTAATTTTTTGTGTTAAGCGCTCATCCACGGTATAACGATCAATTTTTTCTTGACGACTGCAAACAATGTAAAGCCAGACAAGCAATGCAAAAAAGCAAATCCAACCAAAGCTGCGGGAAAAACTCATGAGAATTAGTAAAGCAATTCCCAATAGAAAAACAATCATACTATTAACATGAATCCATTGCAGCATTCGCTCGATAACCGAATTTTGCTTTTTCGGATAAAATTCTTGCCGGTATACCTTGCGACTGGCTATTTTTTTACCGGCTTCTTCATCTTCATAGTTTGCCTTTTGATGTTGGTCAGTGAAAAAGGTCTCACGGTATTTTTGTAAATCAAAATGGCAGTTAGGACAGGTAACATCCGCATCGTTAATGGGACGGCCACAGTTTGGACAAGTAGTCATAAGAAACTTCCTTTAATCAATAATTATTAATAGCTTAATCATAAAACAAAAATAGCGATAAGGAAAACTCTTTATCACTATTTTAATACAGCTTTTTATTGTAAATTTTGAATTTGCTCCTTAACCCGCTTTATTTCAGAAATTGAAGTCTGGGAATCAAGCATTAATTGATCAAGCTTGAACTTGAGCAATTCTAATTCATTATCATTGCTTTTTCTAGACCTTTTCTTTTGGGATGCGGAAGTTATTAAGCATCTGTCCTTAATTTGCCATTTTACAGCTTCAAGTTGCTTGATAAATGCCCGATCGTGCGATACGAGAATCATGGCAAAGGGATAAGCAGTGACAAATTCGGCTAAGGCATTAACCGATGCAATATCTAAAAAGTTAGTCGGTTCATCCAGCAGCAATAAATTATATTGACCTGTAAGTATCTTAGCTAAGTTGAAACACACGAGCTGCCCACCACTAAGATCACTTATTTTATGCTGTCCGTATTGACGTAAATGTAGATCACCTAAAACCTGCATAGTCGAACTATCATCAAATATACTGGTAGCAAAAAGAGAATCTAGCAGGGTTTTATCAGTTTGGCTAGTAATAATATTCTGGTTAAAATAACCTATTTTCAATTTAGAATTATAAAAACCGGTTAACTGTCTATTCTTGATTTTTTTCAGAAAAACAGTCTTGCCAACACCGTTTTGCCCAGTTAAAACTACTTTTGAGCTATAAGTAAGATTTGCTTCCTGAGTAATGCTAAACAACTCTTGACCATATGCATTAACCTGCTGTTTCTCCAGCCTTAATGCCTTGCTTTTAGGAGAAATCGATAAATCAGTTATTGCATTGTTGCCATTTTTTAAGGTAATCGCATGATGCATTTGTGGCTTCTTTATTTCTGCTTTTTCCTTATTGATGCGGTTAGCAAGATTCTTACTTGCTCTTATAACATTATTTACAGTTTTTTGTTTTCCCATTGACTTTGACCGCCAATCAGATGAAGAAAGTCCCTTTTTGTTGTGAGAGAAAGTTCTGGCCTTATTAAAATGCAGATTATAACTTCTCTTTAACTGATCAAGGTGCTTTTTCTTTTGCTCATAAGTCGTTTCTGCCCGTTTTCGCTGATCTTCGCTAAAGCTGCGAAACTCTTCATAAGTCCCTGAGAAATTGTGTACTTCTTTATTTTGAATATACCAGATTGAATCACAAACTTTGTTCAAAAAATTCTGGTCATGACTAATAATTAAACAGGCAATTTTGCTTTTACTTATTAACTTTATTAACCATTGTTGCTGGGTAATATCCAAATTAGAAGTGGGTTCGTCCAAAAGCAGCAAACCGTTAGGCATATTTTTTAATTGGGTAACGGCATTATTGAGAGCCAATTTTTCCCTTTGTCCACCGCTCTTATCCCCAGCATCAAGCAATTGTGAAACATAAGCAAAATTACAATTGCTGGCAACCGTACCTTTAATAGTAAATGAATCTGTTAATTTTTCTTGAGCAAGTATTTGCATTAAAGTTGTTTTACCGGCACCATTGTTGCCAATTAAGCCAATTTTTTGCCCAGCATTGATGCTCAAATTTGAGACAGTCAGCAGTTTAGAAGCTGCCACGCCAATTTGTAAATAATCTATTTTAATTAATTCCACTTATAAAACCTCAACGTGTACACATAATACACTAAATAAGCTGCAATTCATTGAATTGCAAAAATTACTCTATCTGCTAAAGTGATGCGCTCTACGTTAGGTTCAAAATTAAAAAAGTGGTTAATTATTTAAAACTTTAACGAGAGCTTACTGATTATTTACTTGTCTTGACATTCCAGTATTCCTTACTTTCTACTTAAAATTTAATTAAAAATATTATACTATAATAAATCAAATTTTGTAAACCTGTCAGAAAACATATTTCACTAACAAAAAAGCTGAAACTCTCTAAATGAGAATTTCAACCTTTTAATTAAGTTCAATTAATTTTTAGCACGCTTATTCTTGTGCCAATGGACACCTTCATAGGTCAACTTGACAGCAGCAGACAAAGTGATTGGCATAATAAAGACCAAGATTATCAGTCCAATAATCACTGCCAAGGCCACTTCAATCAGAGTTGGAATCCCTGAAGGGATTAGCGCAGCGAAAGTACCACCTAAAATGATAGCAGCTGAAACTACAACTGTGCCGATAATGCCACAGGCTTTGAGCATTCTTTGACTTGGCTTACCGTCTTCAAGTTCACGATAGCGGGTCATTAAGAAGATACTGTAGTCAACGCCCAGGGCAATTAACATGATGAAGCCAAAGAACGGTGTGTTCCAGGTCAGCATAGATTTGCCTAATGCAGCTTTTACTACCCATTCTGTAATTGATAATGAACAGAAGTAGGCAATCAAAAGAGTACCCAAGATATAAACTGGTTGTAAAAGTGAACGAGTTACAAAAATGAGGGCAATTCCAATACCAATCAACATTATGGCAGCAGTTCTAATAAAGTCTCTGTTGGCAATATCTTTGATGTCAGCAATGTTAGAACTCTCTCCGCCCATTGCTACTGTAGCCTTTTTGAGCCTGGTTCCTGCTAAGGACTTCTTAGCCATCAAACTCAGATCCTGCGCCTTCTTGGTTGCTTTAAGACTACTTGGATTTGACTTAAAGACAATCATAAGCATTGCTGACTTCTTATCAGGACTCAGGTAATTTTTAATTGAGGTTTGGAAAGTATCGTTTTTAATAAATTCCTTCGGAATATAGAAAGTATCTGCGGCTGAGGAACTAGCTAAACCATTAAGATAAGCTGCACCTTGACCAAGTCCACTATTAACTTCATCTACCCCATTGGTAATCTTAGGTGTACTTGAAGCCAATTTCCCTGCCCCAGTATTTAGCTGACCAACACTGGAATTCAATTGGCCAATGCCTGAGCTTAATTGACCAGTACTGGAATTAACTTGACCAATACCTGAGCTTAATTGACCTGCACTGGAATTAAGTTGACCAATGCCGCCATTTAGAGTAGAAGCACCACTATTTAATTGACCAGAAGCAGTAGTCAATCTGCCGACACCAGATTGAAGCTGACCCATTTGGCCAGATACATCTGGCATTGAAGCAGAGGCTTCTGCCCATGATTTTTCTAAAGCAGCACCAGCAGCTTGCATGGCAGCCAACTTCTGTTGCTGAGTTAAACCGGGTATACTATTAATACTCTTTGATAGGTTAGCTTTATAGCTCTTTTCTAAAGCAGCCTTAGTATTTTTCTGCGCATTTGCGATACCAGCACTGCCACTTGCCAATTGAGAATTCAACTGGTTAAGGCCACTGGTCATTTGCTGGGTTCCGCTCTGCAGACGACTTGCACCACCTTGTAGTTGACCAGTACCATTTTGCAAACGGCTGGCACCATTTTGCAGCTTACCAGTACCAGCTTGCAATTTGCTTGCGCCATCTTGGAGTTGACTAGTACCATTTTGCAACTGGCTTGTTCCATCAGCCAACTGACTTGCACCCGCAGTAACTTTTTTGCTTGCCTTACTCAATTTACCTAAACCTGCACGTGCTTGATCAACACCTTGGTTGACAGTATTTAACTGGTTATTGACGTAAAGCTGATCAATGCTTTCACCATAAGGCTGAGTTACAGAAGTGACAAAAGCCACATCTCCAGATGCCTGGAGTTGTCTGGTTAATTGATCAATTAACCGCAAATCTGCTTCATTATCAAGTTTATGGTTACTCTTAATATAAAGTGTTGAAGGTTCAGCCATCCCTTTTGAAAAGTGATCTTCGACAACGAGCATCCCTGCTTTAGCTGAAGCACTATTATCAATCTCATCAGTGTCATCATAATTCAAGTGACCAGTATACATAAGACCAAAAGGAAGCACAACCACAGCTAATACAATTAAGTAAATAATTGGGTGAGCAAGTGTCGCTTTGGAAATACCATGCCATAATTTATCTTCATGCTCACCGGTAAACTTCTTCACTGGCCAGAACATTTTTTCTCCCAAAACAGCCATGAAGAAAGGATTGAGTGTCAGCAGCACTATTAATAAAACAGCTACGCCGACAGCAACACCAACTGCTGAGCGATAAATTGAAAAGTTAGCTAAACTTAGTGCCGAAAATCCAATTAATATTGAAGAACCGGAATACAGAATGGTTTTACCAGCGACTTTTAAAGCACTATTCATCGCCTCATAGCGATTCATTCCTTTACCGAGGTCTTCTTTGAACTTGTCATACAAGAGGATGTTATAGTCTGTTCCGATACCAAACAACACGATAATCATAAAGACTTGTGTAAAGTTAGAAAACGGGAAGTTCTGGTATTTAACTAAGTTAGTAACAATCGCAAACGATGTAATAAAGGAAACCCCTACAGTCAGCAATGAAATCAGGGGCACAATTGGTGACCTGAAGACAATCACTAACACGATGAAAATAAAGATAACGGTAATTACTTCTGTTTTCTTAATTCCCTCTTGAATAGCATTTGAGAAAGCATTTTGTAAAACATCAGCACCAGTAACGTAAGTTCTGATGCCGGCAGTTTTGACTGCTTTATTCAACTCAGACTCAACATCATTAACCGGTCCGTGCTTTTTAGCCACATTCAACTGCATTATCCAGGTTGTATTATCCTTTGACTGCAGCTTTTTCTTAGTAGCAATATTATCATCTGGGCCTAAAATCATTTTAATGCCGTATTGATCCTGATCATTTTTCAATCTGTCAATAGTTTCATTAATGGCATTCTTATCATCAGAAGTCAGTTTGCCTTTTTGCTTATTAAAGACCACTGCAATCTGATAGGTATTTTTTTGTTTAGGACCCCAATCATTTTGGATTGATTTTGCAACTTCACTTTGAACGTCAGACGGTAAGGAAATATTTGAGTGCTCACGGGTTAACCCTGTAACGTCCGGCAAAGCCACAACAGAAATGATTAAAATTAAAATCCATGCAATTAACGAGAAAATATGATTTTTTACTAGTTTATGCACTCTGATTTTCCTTTCTATTTTTTTGCAATAATTTCTTAGGCTGAACCAATTGAATAATTAATTCATGATAACCTTGGTCAGCCTCTTCACTAGTTTCTTCTTTAAAAGAATCAGATACATCTAAAAAAACGTATCCTAGTACTGCCCCAATTAAGGAATGGAGCGAAACCGTGCTGTCACTTTTCAAATTTAGTTTATCAGCCAAAGCTATTATCTTTAAAATTTCCTGAGTAATAGCATCGTCTTTTTGGTATTCGTTCAGATGGTAGAGAATACTAATTAATGCAGGATCGTCCAAAATAAAGTTACGGACAATATCCGCAAATTTAAGTAAAGCCTCTTCACCCGAAATTCCGATCAAATTATCAACTAATTTTTTACCTAAAATTTTAATTCTGCTTGCACCGACAAGCGACAACAATTGCTTTCGACCTGAAACATAATGGTAAAGTGACTGTGAACGAACGCCTAACTCTTTTGCTAGGTTCGGCAGAGTGGTCGCGGAAAGTCCCTTTCGTCCAATCAGCTCCGTCGCCTTCGCAATCACCTTATCCAAATCAAGGTTTCTTTTTCTAACCAATTTCACCCCTCCTTCTGACAGCATACTGAATAATATATCACTACAACATGAAGAATACAATCTACATGCTGTAAATTATTTTATATTAATAAAAAAGCCCTAAAACATGGATTTTATTAGGGCCAAAAATTTAAGATTTGGTAAAGTATACGTCAAAAATGTTATTTAAAAAAGCTGTTGACTGCCTTTCCCAGTTTAACAAATTCATGGTCATTATTGCTCCAAACGCTGATGCAATAAGCATTACCATTAGACTGGACAAGTGCAACATTGGCTTTACTATCCCCAATAGCATAAATTAAGCCCTTGCTATTACGGATAATCTTAGGCTTAGTTTTGTTAGCATTCAGTGCTCCTAAAACTTGATTGGAATATTGTCTGCTTAAAATCTGATCATGGTATAGACTCACCATAATTTTATTCAAATCATTTGCAGTAGTATAACCTGCTGGTTTAGCTGAAAATTTTCCTTTAATGGCGGTATCTTCAGCGCCAGTTCTTCTGATAATTGAGTTGACTTTTGCAGGCTTAACTACGCGCAACAAAGCGTTGGCCGCAGTTTTGTCACCTTGCATCATTAATTGCTTCAAATAAGTTGCATTATATGCAATTCCTTTTTGAAGTACCTTTTCACCTTTAACGTGATCTGCTTTTTTAATTTTGACAGCTTTATTTATATTTAACTTCCCTTGTTGTTCTTGATAAGTTAAAGCAACAAGTAAAAATAAGCGACTAATAGTATTTACACCATGTCTTTGGCTAGTGTTAGAAACACGGGCAAATTTATTATTATTGAGATCTTGAACACAAACTTGATAGCTCTGATCCTTTCCCATCACCTGTACAATTTTTTCTGCCCATTTTTTCTCACTGCCGGAAGCAATTTTAATGTGATTTGGATACTCCACAGTCGCAACTTTTGGTTCACGGGCAGAGTTTTTTCCTTTTTTATTTTTGACAACTTGTTCCTGTCCTTGACCCACAATTTTCAGGCTGCTGTTCTCTACTTTTTTAAGATTGACAGAATAGAGCATAAAAGCAATAAGTGCTGTGATTAATGAGCCTATCAAAACTTTATTTTTCATTTATTTGCCTCAGTTTAAAAGAAGTGATGTCGTTTCATTAGCACAATCAACCATACCATCAAAAAGATCGTTATTACAGTAATAGCAATCCAGTCAGACGAGCTGTGTCCAACCGGGAGGCTGACGTTCATACCATAAAAGCCGGTTAAAATTGTGGGAATGGTTAAAACCAAAGACCAGACTGTAAGGAACTTCATCGTATCATTTAGATTATTGTTCATCATGTTATTAGAAGTTGCAGACAAAGTTTGGGTTACCTGTTGCGAAATTTTTACCATTTCTGCAGATTGATTTGATTCAATTAAAACATCATCCAGTCGTTCACGTCCAGGCTTTGTGAAGTTCAACTGAGACATTTTTAAACTGTGCAACATCATTAGGTTGGTCTGAATTGAGCTAGACAAATACACCAGACTTTTCTCAATATTGGACAGCTCTACTAAGTCCTTGTTATTAATGTCACCAGAAAGTTTTTGATCTAAACTATTGCGTTCCGCATCAAGCTGAGTAACAGCTCGCTGGAAATACTGCGATGAATATAGTAAAAACTTCATTAAAAGTTCAGTAACATCCTGTGCCATTGATAGCTCTCTTCTCGTAGCAGCATCATTAAACTCATCAAACACATAGCTGGTCGATTGAGTATGAAAGGTAAAGATGTTTTGCCCAGATATTAAAAAAGTTACTGGATGGGCTGTAAAATGCTTGATGGTTTTAGTTGGCCAAATAGGTACATCATAAACCAGCAAATTGATATGCGTATGCGTATCATAATCATAGTGGGGTCGTTCATGTCGGTCTGAAATATAGGTAATCATGTCAGGAGTAAAATGAAAATCTATTTGCAGCTTATTACTGTCTTCTTCACTCAAATTGCTGATATCATACCATTTATAATTAGTTTCTACTGGAAACTTTTGTTCTTTGATCACGTTTTCACCCCTGGCCACTGTATTTAGCTGGCGTAGCTACCAGCTTTTATATGCCAATATTATCTTACCATTGAAGAGAAAAACGACAAATAAAAAAACAGGTCAAGACCTGTTTTTTTAATTTTTATCACATTTCTATTGTTTCCAAGCGGCATCAAATTTATTTTTACCTGTTGTAATGGCTTTTTCAACATTACGGTTCTTTTGTGCGGCAGATAAGATTGACTGCATAATTGGGGTTAATTGACTAAATGTAGCACTAGAGTCCTTAATTACAGGAACACTGTAAAGTGAATTGGCATTAAGAATGTCTTCCAATTTGGCAGGCAGTTTAAAGTCTTTATTCGACTTATATTCATCAGACTTTGTGGCACTATCACTAACCGGAATATAGCCGGTTTCTTTAGCCCACTTAATTTGACTATCTTTAGAAGAAAGATATTTCATAAATTTGAAAGCAGCAGCTTTCTGCATCGCACTGGCATGGCTGAACATATAAATGTCGGTTCCCTGTGACATTGTATATTTGCTTGGCCGAGCTGCAACTTCATAGTTGAAGCCTTTCTTAGCTGCCTGTTTGATCCATGTTTCAGTTGATGAAGATGTAACAAACATTGCCAATTTTTTGTTAGTAAACGGAATGTACAAGTATTTATCAGAACCTGGCATTCTAAAGTAACCTGCTTTTTCCCCGTCGATAAAGTAATTGAGCAACTTTCTGGATTTAGCACCAGTAAAGTCAATTTTACTGGAGAAATTTTCACCTTGGTTTTTCATACCCAAAACGTAGTAGTTATCAAGATCATCAAAGCCTGCACCAACTACTTGATGGTTACTCTTTTGATAAATAGTCTGTGCAGCCTTCTTAACCTCGACCATTGTTGCAGGAACTTTGGTAATGCCATATTCCTTAAACATCTTTGGGTTATAAATTAAAACTTCAATTGACTTGTTAAAAGGAATACCGTATTGGGTGCCCTTAATTTGCGCACCATTTAGCATGTCTTCCTTAATACCAGATGCTGAGGCACTGCCCCAGCCTACATTTTTGTCATTAATGTATGGTTTAAGGTCAACCAACATCTTATTTTTAGCAGCACTTTCAAGCCAACCCGGGTAAGCCTGAGTGATTGTTGGTAAATTTTTAGGTGATTGCAGAGTCGAAGTTATTTTTGACTGCAAGTTATCGTAATCACCCTGTTGTTCAAGCTTGATTTTTATTTTAGGATTTTTATTTTCAAAATCCTGAACTAAACTTTTCAGTGTTTTTTCCTGAGAACCCTGCATCCCATGCCAAAAAACAACTGTAGTTTTTTGAGTTACTTTTGGTATTTTAGAACTTGAGGATGATGAACTGTTGCTTTTTGAACAAGCTGCAGTTCCAATTAATGCCAAGCCGGCTGCCGCAACAGCTGCCAGCTTTTTACCGAAATTCATGATATCTTTTTTCCTCCAAAATTTTTTAAGTGCTCAATAGTGATAGTTTGAGCATTAATACTCATTTATTGTATAGCAAATAATGCAAGATTACAATAAATTTAGACACAAAAATTCGGCTTTATTTGTATATTTTACTTTATTTGTCATTATAGTTAGCTACATTCCGAACATTTTCCAGATGACCTTTATTTTGTTCCATTTTGGGTATAAAAAGAGCTTGTCATAATAGGCAAGCTCTTTAATAAAAATTGCTATTTAGTTTTTATTGCTTCCAAGCAGCATCAAATTTTGCTTTGCCCGCTTTAATAGCGTCATCAACATTTTGCTTCTTTTGAGCAGCAGCTAAAATATTTTGCATAACTGGATTCAAATTGCCGTATGCAGCACCAGCATTTTTGATAATTGGCACACTGTATAAGTTTGCCATTGCATCTTCAAGTTTGGCTGGCAATTTAAGCTTTTTAGTTTCTTTGTATTCAGCAGAATCAGCAGCACTTTGGTTAACAGGAATGTAACCAGTAGCATTTGCCCATTCAAGTTGACTTGCTTTTGAGGTCAAGAACTTAATGTAAGTAAATGCTGCAGATTTTTGGTCAGCTGAAGCATGCTTGAACATGTAAATGTCAGTACCTTGTGACATAGTGTATTTACCCGGACGAGGTGCAACATCGTAAGTGAACTTGTTGCCTACACCTTGTTTAACAAAGCCTTCACCAGCAGAAGTACCAATGTACATTGCTACCTTTTGGTTAGCAAATGGTCCAGATAAATAGTGTTCTGAACCAGCTACTCTGAAGTAACCATCTTTGATTCCATCTGCATAAAAATTAATAACTTTCTTTGAAGTGTCGCCGGCAAAGTCAATTTTACTTGAGAAGTCAACGCCTTCGTTCTTCATGCCTAAAGTGTAGTAGTTCGATAATGAGTCAAAACCAGCGCCAACGACTTTATGATTACTCTTTTTGTAGATGATTTGTGAATCTTTCTTCAATTCATCCATTGTTGCAGGGGCTTTTTTAATACCATATTTCTTTAACAAGTCTGCGTTATAAGTCAAAACTTCAATTGATTTGTTAAAAGGAATACCATATTGTTTGCCATTAATCTTAGCACCATCGAGAAGTGCACTCTTGATATTAGAAGCTTCACTGCTGCCCCAACCAACTTCTTTACTATTAATGTATGGCTTTAAATCAACCAGCATGTTTTTGTTGGCAGCATTAAAGAGCCAGTCAGGATATGCCTGAGTAATAGTTGGCAAGTTATTAGGCGATTGCAAAGTTGAATTAATTTTGGCTTGTAAGTCATTATAAGCACCTTGATTCTCCAACTTGACTTTGATTTTAGGATTTTTGCTTTCAAATTCCTGTGTCAATTTTTTCAAAGTCGATTGTTGCACACCTGTCATACCATGCCAAAAAACAATATTGGTTGTCTTTTTGACTTTGGCAATTTTTTCTGAACTTGAAGATGAGGAAGAATTAGAATTGCTTCCGCCATTTGAACAAGCTGCAGTACCAACAAGAGTTAAACCAACAGCAAACGCAGCGGCTAACTTTTTACTAAACTTCATTTGGTTAAACCTCCCAAATATAAAAACTAAACAACATTTTTTGATTAATCAAAACGCAATTGTTTGGTTACGTTTTGGTAAAATCCTGTTACCATAAGGGTTTTCCACCAGCTCCGGATGCAATGTGTGCACGGGAATAAGTGTTGGTGGTTGAACCCAAGCAATAATTTGTTTTAGTTCCTGCTCGTCAGCGTGACCAGAACAACGCAACGCCTGAACTTCAATATTTTGCCCAGCAAGCTTTTGCATAAAAAGCTTGTATGCTGGGTCAAAATCTCCTAATGGCTCTGCATTAGAGTGAATATACAAACCACCTTTTTGCAAGTGGTCGAAATCAGCAACTGCTTGCCAGAGGAATTCGTGATCATCATTTAGCAGATCATCGTAATGAACAGCTAGTTCCGGTTTCAGATCAACGAATTTCTGCTCCCCTGGCAAGTAATAATAAGGAAAATCTTGATTTAAACTTTCCTTGAGCAAATGAGCTCTTGCAGCATGCAAAACAACTTTACGCGGTGAATCAGAAATAATGCGCAATAGTCGCTCAACGTTGGTGGGATAAGTATTGAAAGTAATTTGCCGTTTGGGATTGTCATTTTGCAACTGTACAAATTTGGCAGTCAATTCATCCTCATTTTTAGGACCAGTAAATTCTTCGCTATTTTCCTTATGCTTTTCTTCTGGCCAAGAAAATCCGGTTGCTTCAGTAATTAAAACATCACAGTCTTTGGCTGCTGCTAAAAATTTTTTAACCCAGTCAGGATGATACCCATGCAGACGAATATCGCCAGTATAGGCAATTGCCAAATCCGGTGTTTTAACGATCAGACCAGTAGCACCATAAGCATCGTGGTCGCTGGGCCACACCGTCATCGTTATATCGCCCACTTCTATTGGTTTTTGATACTCTGCTGCGATAATTGGGCGTGTATAACTTGCTTCATGATTTGCAGCCGGCAGCAGAAAGTCTCCTTTTTCATTTAAAGCAGGCAGCATCTTAGCTGTTATCGGCCCTGCATACAAAGGTATTTCTGGAGCCAAGAAATTCATGGCTTTGCTGTGATCAAGGTGCAGGTGGGACATGTAAGCTGCAGCATGCTCCCACCGGTCATGATCAAGTGGCTGGCCAGTTAATTCGGGATCATAAAAGTTTGGTACATCACCAATCAGTTCATTTTGCACTAAAGTCTGATATTTCTCGTCTGGCAAATTGAGCTCAGGTCGGTAAACTTCACCCAAATCAAATAAAATGTGCGATTTGTGACATGCCACCTCAATCATTGGTCCACCAATAGTATTTAAACCATTGTAAAACGTGATGGTGGTTCTATCCTTTAAGGTCATTGCGAACCACCCCCTTGATAATCTGTTTTCTAAAGATTAAGTACAAGATTAAAATTGGTAAAACAGTCAGGGTAGCAGCAGCCAGTTGCAATTGCGTTTCACTACCGGCATCGGATGCAAAGGCAGATAAACCATTGTTTAGTAAACGCATGGTATCTTCATTTGTAACCAGCAACGGCCAGAGAAACGAATTCCAGCCAGAGATGAAACTTAAAAGACCAACTGTAAACAAGCCGCCTTTTGACATCGGTACTAAAATTTTCCAAATATAGTCCCAATCGCTGGCACCATCAATCATAGCTGCTTTATAAATCGTGTCTGAGATTGAACCAAAATAACTTTGTAAATAGTACATGTAGAAAATCGAAGTCAAGAATGGCAAAACCAATCCTACATAAGTGTTAAGCAATCCCATATGTGCAATCGTATTGTAATTAGTAAAAATAATTGCTTCACCAGGAACCATTAATAATGACAAAAGCACCATTTGAATTAAACCCTTGCCCTTAAAGCGCAGGTTAACCATGGCAAAAGCGCCAAGCAATGAATTAAAAAGACTGACAAGCGTGGTGATGCTGGCCGTTAAAACCGTGTTGAAGAAGTAGCGACCAAAAGGAGCACGAGCGAATACTTTGGCGTAGTTAGACCACTCAAAATGATGCGGAATTAATGTTGGCGGAATAGAAGTTGTTTCCTGAAAGCTCATCAAACCGCCTAAAATCATGTAAATGAATGGGAAAACAGTAATGATGGCAAAGATAAATAAAATAATGTAACTGAATAAAACTCCTAGCCGAATTCGTTTCATTTAATTCTCTCCTATCTTCTTCATCATTTTCCGTTGCAAGAATGTCGCAAACAGAATAATCAGGAACAAAATTACCGTTGCAGCCATCGCAACTCCTGGAGTGCCGACAATTTGGAACTTATTGTAAATGTAGAACACGGCGGTTGTTCCCGAATTGCCCACTCCGGCTTGCCCGTTAAAGAGTGCGTAAACAGAAGTATAGATTTTAAAGGCTCCAATCACATTCATTGTCAGCAAGAAAGCAATAGTAGGAACCAGCTCTGGCATAGTAATGCGCCAAAACTTATCCCGACCGCTAGCACCATACATATCAGCAATTGTATAAAAATTCGGATCAATATTACGCAGTGCCCCCATTAATATGACAATGTTAAAAGCCAGTGACGACCAAATACCAAAGAGAATAATGGTAGTTAAAGACATTGCTGGGTCATCAATCCAGTCAGGAGCTGGCAGATGCAAACATCTAAGCAAAAAGTTCAGCATCCCGTAATCACCATTAAAGATATAACGAAAAACAATTCCTATGGCAATTGTTGAAGTAACATATGGCATGAAAAACGTTGTTTCAAAGAATGACTTATGCTTTACCTTGTCAAAAATTATCCATGCCAGCATAATTGAAATAATTAAGCCGATTGGTACTGAAATAATTGCGTAGAGAACCGTATTCTTGATAGCCAGCCAAAATTCTGGATCATTGAAAATATACTGATAATTGCTTAAACCATTCCAGTGTAAGTCAATTAAGGAACCACCCTGAAAGCTCATGCCAAATGCACGCAAAATAGGATAAATACTAAACAGAGTGACAAAAATAATAGTTGGTGCTAAAAAAAGCCAAGCCTTCTTTTGATTTGTCTTCATTAGTAAACTCGCTCTCCTTCAGGTGTAAAAAGAAATACCCGATTAAATCGCATTTTAAGTTTAACTTGATCGCCTCTCTTAATTGGAGTTTCAAGGTTAATTAGTGAACGAATCTGCTCATTATCAAATGTAAATTTCAGAATACGTTCACGTCCAATTAATTCAATATCATCCACCGTGGTCTCAAAAAGACCATCAGGGTCAGGAACAATATTTTCGGGTCGAATAGACAAGATATACTCACCGTCTGGTAAATCTCGTTTAAAACGAGACTGCTCCAGATCAGCAAGATCTATCGTAAATTGACTTGACTTTAATTCATTTGCAGTTTTAGTTATTTTAAAATTATCAATTACTGGATTGCCGACGAAATTGGCTACAAAATAATTATTAGGTTCTAAATAAAAGTTTTGGCCTAAATCATCTTGTTGTATAACACCATCATTAAAGAGGATGATTTTATCACCAATAGACAATGCTTCTTCCTGGTCATGAGTGACAAAAAGCGTGGTAATGCCAACAGATTTGACTAATGAACGAATTTCCTCACGAATCTTTAAACGCAATCTGGCATCCAAATTGCTCAAAGGTTCATCCATGAGCAGAATTTGAGGTTCTTGTACCAAAGCACGAGCAATTGCCACCCTTTGTTGCTGACCACCAGATAAATTGCCCGGCTTTTGATCAGCCAGTTCAGTAATCTGCGTTAATTCCATGTATTTGGTGGCAATCTTTTTGGCTTCTGCTTTAGGCTTTTTGTTAGCCCCTACAATCAGCGGAAACATTACGTTTTGCAAAACAGTCATATGAGGATATAATGCATAGTTTTGAAAAACATAGCCAATATGGCGATCCTTAGGTGCAACTTTTACCACCGACTTGCCATTAAATAAAATATCTCCTTCTGTGGGATTCAATAGGCCAGCCAGTATATTTAAAATAGTTGTCTTTCCACAGCCAGATGGCCCTAATAAACACACCAAATCTCCCTTTTTAACAGAAAAGCTGACATTTTTTATAGCTTCATGACCATTGTCATAAACTTTTCGCAGGTTTTTCACTTCAACAAATTTATTGTTATCCATTAAATCGCACCACTATAATCTTTATTTTTCATTTTTACTCTCTTAATTTTATGATAAAAAAAGTCAGAACACAACCTAATTTGCTTAATTAAAATTCGTAATTATCTTATCATAATCAAGCTTTTAAGTTAATTATTCGTATTTGTTGTGTAAATTGCTAATTATTATCCAGAAATCACTTTTATTGTTCTCTTTTTAAAGTTTTGCCTTAAGCAAAAAACGGCAGTAAATCTTACTGTCGCTCTTATTAATCTCTGTATATATTAACTATTATTTTATCCGAACATTTGGTTATTCTGTAAAGCTGATTTTGTCAGCAACTACTGGTTAGTAATTATCTTTCACAAAAATCTCATGATTCACTTTAGCTCGTCCGTTATTATAGTTAAAGGAATAACCCGGTTGAACGTTAAACAGATAAACATTAAAATCAAGTTCTCCGTCAGTTGAGACTGCCTGCAAGTTAATACCACGTGCCATTAATTCCTCTCCTCGAAAAATCGGCGTAGCTTGATAAATAACTTTTTTATTTTGCCTCAAAGCAACACGGATACGGCTTTCAAACATTGTTTGAATTCTTTGATTGGAAAAAGCAGACTGTGTGAACAAATTTTTAGGGTTATTTTGATCACCTGAATGATTGCGGGGATTGAAGTTGCCTTCAAAGTCAATACCGGCAGAAACTGAATACGCAATGAGGTGTCCACGATTATAAATTTGTGTGCCATTGCGGCGGTTATAATGCCAACCAGTTGGTTCAACGAATTGGCGAACCCTCAAATTATCGTTAGCAACATTGCGCTTTTGTAAAAAGGCTGTATTCGAATGAGATGTACGATTTAAACTGTCCAAATCAGAATAAATAACCCGATTAACACGCCAGGCATTTTTGATTAACGTGGAATGGTCATTATTTACAGTAATATAAGAAGAACTTCCACTTTTAAAGTTTAAATTAGCCAGTTTTTGGTAGTCTTCATGCGACAAGCCACCGTATACTTTAGCAGCAGGCTTGGCCTTATCAATTTTATTGCTTTTCTGGCGGTCACTGCGCGTGATCCTGTTCATTGTCTGGTGTCCGCTTGGGTCTGAGCCACCTTTAGTAGAAACAAACCACAACAAGAACAAGATAATAATGACTATTGCCCAAAAATCTCCATTTGTTGTTTTAGTTTTTCGTCTGCTCCTCCTGCGTGCCATTCACATTGCTCCTTTTTAATAATAATTAAGTATAGCTAATCGAACTGTTGTTTGCAACAGGAACAATAAAAAAGCAAGGTCAATGATCCCTTGCCTCTAATTTTAACTTCTGGCCCATTCATCCAGCATATTCAAAAAATAGCTTTCAGACAAGCGCTTAATCTTGCTGCCTGCATGATTAAATTCTGTTGCCTTCAATGCTTCCGGATTATTTTTACTGAAAAAGCCATCATCACTCATAATTAAATAATCTGTATCAGCTTTGACACCAGTTTGGGCTATGCCATTCATATTATTAACCATTTGAGCAGCTTCAGTGCCGTTTATTTCCACCTCAGGAGCAAAAGCAATCTTTTTATTATTAACCGGATTACGAAATCCTAATTCCCAGACTTCCAGTTCTTTCTCCAGCAAATCAATGTTTTTCAGTTTGCTTTGTGCTTTTTGCAATAGTTCTGGCGTAAAATGCTGGCGAAAATCATCATAAACTTTTTTAGTATCAAGGGAATCTTCCAGACCATGATGCTGTTCTACTTGTGCAATGCCTGCGCGCTGAATGCAGTCAAGCAAGCGATTGTGCTGCTGCGGATAATATACTCGAGCTAAACGCAACACATCGACATAATCGTTACTAAGCTCCGGCAAATGAAATTTTCGTGCTAAATCATACAAAAAATTGAGATCGAAATTGACGTTATAGCCAATGATAATATCGTCACCAATAAACTTGCGAAAAGCCGTCATTGCTTCTTTTACCGGTTTTCCTTCTTTAAGAAGCAGTTCTTCAGTAATACCATTTAACTTAGTGATAAAACTCGGCACATGATTTGACCGTGGATAAACAACCAGTTGACTAAACTCATCTACCACTTTGTTAGCACGCACTTTAACTGCACCAAGTTCAGTTACATGATCACGATATGGGTTTAAGCCTGTAGTTTCAATATCGAGCATAGTGTAGTCGGAAATGAAGTCAGGCCATTCCTGACCCTTGCCCCGGATCTTATCTTGAACGCCAGAAACATGCAGTACGCCATTTTTTACGTAAATACTCATTGAAATCAGCTACTCCATCACCAAATTATTGATTAAATTTGCTGCATCCGCGTTTGTACCAGCGCTGCGTTCTTGAATTTCCGGTAATAAATCTTCCTGCTTGAAGTCAGCAGCCACATAAGACCATTGCGGAAATTCTGCTACCAAATGTTCAATTGGTTCCCGTAATTGCGGGCTCGTTTCGTCAACTCCTAATTCCAAAAAAACAGTATTTTTATCTTCATTACCGGTTAAAAACCAGCGGAAACGAGTGTTAGCTTCAGTATCTGGATAAAAATGCTCATTAAGTGGCATATGTATTTCCAGTGGCTGACCACATACATCACATTTTGGTACCAATTCTTCTATGCCAGTATCAGGCTTTTTCCCAGCAATCTTTTGAACGACAGACTGACAATCCTTAAGTCCATGATTGATGCCGCTAGAACACTGCGCTTTAGTCCAGTCGCCAAACACATTAAAAATGCGTTTTTCATTAAAGCCGGCAGTTTCAAAAAAGTGACCAAATGCTGAGGTAGCAATAAAATACTGCTTGTTATCAATTAACTGCTTAAGTTTTTGCAATGTTTTACTAGGATGATAATCAAGTGAATACCTTTGAATAAGGTTTGACCATAACTGCCATTTCTCAGCCCATGAAAGCTTGTGCTCATCAAGAGCATATCCTACTGAATGAACATCATATTTTTGAACAATAGTGGGAAAATCACGTTCAAAATCTTCCTGACCCAAAAGGTCAAGTCCTTCGGTTTTAGCTAAGCCATTACCGGCAACCACTATCACAGTGTCAGCATTTTGCACTAACTGTCGTGCCTTATTCAAATTTTCCATTTAATTACCTTTTCTATTTTTGATTATAACCAGTAAATGAAACTTGGCCATCTTCAAATTCTCCTAAGAAAATATCACCAGTATCATCATAACCAGCTTGTTTGACCTGCTCTTTTAGCCAGTCTTCATCCTTATTAATAGATTCAAGCACATCTTGGTTGATTTGACCATCATTAATTAACGGAAAACGTACATTCTTCTCATCTTTTTTAATTACCGTTAATTGACCGTTCTTTTCAAAAATACAGTTTTTCACTTTATCAACAGAATAAATTCCTTGACTGCGCAATTTAAACATTAATTCATTAGCTGAAAGTCCAGCAGATAAACAATTTCGAGGCAAAACTTGACCATTTTTAATTATTTGAATTGGTTTGCCATCAATCAAACTGCGAATAAAATTGCTGTGCTCTCTGGCAAATTTTAGGATAAAGACCACTAAAGTCCAGACAATCAAAACCAGCAAAAACTGTAATACGGAAATATTGGCATTATAAATAACGCCTCCTATAATACCACCCAAAACATAGTTTTGCAGTTGATCCAGAGCCGTTGTGGGAGCAATATTGCTCTTGCCAAACACATTTATTTGAAAAATTAAAGTTAACACACCTAATACGAATTTAATAAAAAGCTGCGTATAATTCATTATTATTTTCCTCCTAATTCTTTACGTCGACCGTGTGGTTAATCACATGGGCCTGCTTTAAAGAATATGAATTGTTATCGTCATTTAGTTCCAGTTGATAGTCAATATCTTTGGAATCAACTCTGACAATTAGACCGTTTTGCAAAGTTGTAGAATTGACCATGACGTCCGAAACAGGAACCTTATGATCTTTAGCAACTGATTTAATAAAAGGCGCAATCTGCTCGGATTGGGATTTTACCACATTGGTTTGCACGTATTTTTCGTATTGAGTTCCCATAAATAAAAGTAAAAACAAAAGTGCAATAATGCCCAGGTCTCGGTAGCGCGTATCGAATCTATGCCTGAGATAAAGAACTGTAAAAGCAATCATCGTTAAAGCCGCGACCGCAATCAGTACATAGAGAATGGTTTTACTTGTATTTTGATTTTGCTCAATATATTTAAGTGTGTAAAAAGTCATGACATAATTACCTCTATAAAAAACAATTTATTCTATTTTACTGTAGTCAATACTTTTTAAGAAATTTCATATTAACTACCTTAATTATTACCAAATATAGCTAAAACATTTAATTCCTCCCATAAGCTTACTTCAACTGTGTTTATAAGCTCACCTATTATCAGTATAACAAAAAAGTAGTTAGAACCTGTCTAACTACTGCTTATTAATATTCAATTTATTTCTAGTTTTGAGAAGCACCTGTTGCTGCATCTGACTCAGTTTCTGCTTAAGCCTCTTCTTTTAAATACTCGCTAGCATCCATGTCTTTTAACCATTTGGGTTCAGCCATTTTTGTTCTCCTTAATCTTCATCTAACATACTAAACTAATTGTAACATGTAATCGCTTAATTTTAGGCATTACCTTAAATTAATTTTCATTTTTGGGATTTGTTTTTCTTTCTATTATAATGAGATAAAATAGAGACTAGTTGATAACGATTAAAGGAGAAAAATATGAAAACAGGTACCAAAATTATTACGCTGGATAATGGTTATCATTTATGGACAAACACTCAGGGTCAAGGCAAAATTCATTTACTGGCTCTACATGGAGGCCCCGGAGGAAACCATGAATATTGGGAAGATACTGCCGATCAATTAAAAAAGCAGGGCTTGGATGTGCAAGTAACGATGTATGATCAGCTTGGTTCCCTTTATTCCGATCAACCCGATTATTCTGATCCGGGAATTGCTAAAAAGTATCTAACATATGAATACTTCCTGGATGAAGTTGACGAGGTACGTGAAAAACTTGGTTTAGACAATTTTTATTTGATTGGTCAAAGCTGGGGCGGACTTCTGGTACAAGAATATGCCGTTAAATATGGTCAACATCTGAAAGGAGCAATTATTTCCTCAATGGTGGATGACATTGATGATTATGTCAAAGCCGTGAACCGTCGTCGCCAAGAAGTTTTGCCCCAAACTGAAATTGACTTCATGCATGAATGCGAAGACAATAACGATTATGGCAATGACCGCTATCAAGAAGATGTCAACATTCTCAACATTAATTTTGTTGACCGCAAACAGCCGTCTAAGTTATATCATCTAAAGGATATTGGCGGTTCTGCTGTATATGAAGCCTTTCAGGGTGACAATGAATTCGTGATTACTGGCAAACTAAAAGACTGGCACTTTAGAGACCAACTTAAAAATATTAAAGTACCAACTTTGTTAACCTTTGGTGAAAATGAAACAATGCCAATCGCTACGGCTAAAATTATGCAAAAAGAAATTCCGAATTCCCGCTTAGTTACAACTCCTGATGGTGGCCATCATCATATGGTCGATAACCCTGATGTTTATTACAAGCATTTAGCAGACTTCATCCGTCAAGTTGAAGCAGGAACTTTTAAAGGAGAATAACAAGTCCAATTATTTTTATGCAAGTAAAAGCATCTGAAAAACAAGCAGGCAACTGCTTGTTTTTTTGTTCACTTAAAAAAAGCTTACCTGCTAATTACTTTTTGCAAACATAATTAATTTTTCACTATATTTTAATCCTGTATAAAATAACAGTTTACAATAATATGCCTTTTTTTAAAAATAACAATAAAATATTTTTCTTCACTCATGAATTGACAACAATAAAAAACTATATGAAAAATAATCTAGTATACTTTTCACTTATTTAAATTTTAAGTTTTCCGTGATTAAAGCAATGCCTATAAAGGTATATATTTTTTTATTAAAGTTTAAACTTATAAATTTTAAAAGAATATATTTTTCGTCTAGACCAATTCATGTTATTATAAAGCTGACATATATTTAGAATACGGAATAAATAACTTGGAGAAAATAAAATGAACTTATTAATAGTCATCATTTTAATTTTAGGTGGCTGTTCGTACATTTTTGATTTAATTTGGACTCTTTATCTGACATTTAGCAATAATGTAAAGCAAGATAATTACGGCGAACGCTGTCGAGATTTCGATACTATGTTCTTGTTAATCCCAGCAATGAATGAATTTCAATCCTTACGAAAAAACATTCCTTATTTACTGGAATTACAAAAACAATGTGAGAGTTTTATCAAACTCAAGCTGGTCTTTATCGATGATGATTCTAGTGATGGTACCACTACTTTATTACAAAAATATGCTTATCATCCTAATGTCATAGTTGTACACCGCGTAAAACCTAATGCTCAACAAGGTAAGGGGCCAGCATTACAGGATACAGCCAAACGCATTGCCAAAATGAATTTTCCTGAAGAAAAAACTATTATTGGCGTCATAGATGCTGATAGCCACTTAGATGCAAATTACTTACGGCAAGTCGTATATGCTTTTAATCATTCTAATTGTGATTTGCTTCAAACAAGAGTAAATATTTATAATCTGGAGCATAATATCGCAGCAATGCAAAATTTTGAATTCACTATTTATAATTCTCTTCTACAAATGGCAAGAACTGATTGGGGTTCATCTTTAGCTTCCGGCAATGGTCAGTTCATGACCTTAAAAATGACCAATAACGTTGGCTGGTCATCATCATTATTGGAAGATTGCGAATTCTCCTTAAAAGGCTTATTAAAGGGTTACCGTGGTACTTTCCTAAATACCGTTAGCATTGGACAAGAGGGAGTTACAAAATATAAAAAGCTGATCAAGCAACGTACTCGCTGGTGCCAAGGCGGTTTTCAATGTTTAGGCAAATATAGCAAAAAGATTGTTAAATCTAAATCTATTCCTTCAATGGTTAAAACTTTTGTATTGCTCTTCCTGCTTATTCCAGTATTTTCAATGGTCACAACACCAGCCTCCGCAATTTCATTTATAGTTTTACTGCTTTACATGAAAACGAATGCCTGGATTAGCATTTCAATTATTGCAATTTTGCTAATAATAGAATATTTGACAAATACATTGTTAATACTAAAGCAATGGCGCGAAGCTAAGCTTGATGAACCGCTAAAATTTTCATATTTGCTAAAAATATTGTTTTTGATCGATTTTTACAGATGGTCGTTAGCCATAGTTCCATATAAAGCTTTGGGAAGAATTTTAGTTGGCAATCAGTCCTGGTCAAAAACTTCTCATACTTAACAAGGCAGAAAAAGGAATTAACTTCTATTTTTAAATATTTACATTCAAAAAGACTAATAAATTTGTGTATTGATAACCCAATTTATTAGTCTTTTGCTTTCTGCAAATTTTATGTAATTAGACATAGTTAATTGTCTTACTGTTCTCTATTTTCAATGACTCTTCTAAATTGCAGCCAGCTCTCACTAAAATTTGAAGTCAGCGAACCAGCTATCTTGTCGGGTGGGCAATCAGGATGCTTTTCAAGTAAATCCGTCATCCTTTCTTTTAATGCGGGAACTTTTTTCCAGTCACTGCTTTTAGCTGACCATGCTATGTGTTCAAACGGACTCATATGCTTTTCAGCAAGCAACCTTTTGCCCAAATTTGAGCCATTTCTGTTTTTCATTTTAGAACGGTCATGATAAGAAATTCTGGCACACTCTGAAGCCGATTGCAAAAGCACTGGCTCAAGCCTTTCCCATGATAACAGATCATTTTCTTCAACCTCGATAAAGGGAACATGCAATATTCTCTTTTTCAGTGTTCCATACTTGGGACTTGCTTTAAGAACAGCTTTAATCAAAATTGCAATAGTTTCCATTTCCGGCTGGACGCCAGCAGCAATTCGCAAATCCAGAAAATTTTGCCAATAAGTTGACGTTACCAAAGTTTCATGCCACATCCATGGTTCAATCAATCTGTTGCAGTCTTGTTTATGGACATCATTCCATGAAGCTGGAACTGCATCATTTTTATATGCTTTATCATACTTGTCAGCAAACTTTTCCCAGTCACTAGCTTCAGCATCGTAGGGGACTTCTTCTTCATTCATTAGCTGTCGAAACATACCCAGAACGGCTTCATCTCGGGAATGCAGCCAATTTGCAGTAGATCTTTTTGCCCTTTCCGAATCAGCAAATGGCCCTGTCATACCCTTGTGATTAATAGTCCATAGTGGAATCACAGGTTGCTCCATTACTGGCTTGACGGTAGTCTTTATGCTTCTGGCTCTGGAAGAGGCACTGTTTCTGCTGAAAACCCGATGAGTATTCCACTCGGGAAGAATAAATCTGGGAAACCTGACAATCATAGTTGTAACTCTGTCTGGTGTAATTAAGTTTTCATTCTCAGAAAACTCTCTGTTGATTGAATCTTTTACAATTACAGCAGAATAGCCTCTAAGAACTGGATCCTTATACCTTGCGCAGATGGTCTTGGCACCATTTTGGGACCAGGGCATTTGCTCTTCTTCCACAATCACTGATGACCAATCTGGTTTAACTTCACAACTATTATTGTGCACTGTAGTCATTTATATATCTCCTCATTAATTTATTAAGTCACAGACTATAATCATTATTAATCTATCTGTTACTTTAAACAAATGACCTGCATATATAAACAAAAAAGAATTTATAGTTTCCCAACCTGCCTATAAATTCTTGCTTTTTACTATTTTTGCCCAAATTTTTGATGCTAAGGCTCGTTATCGTGCTTTATTTCAGGTGCCAGTAAAAAAATACTAATTACTGTAACTAGCAAAAGTTCAATAGCTGAAACTCCAATGCCTGATCTTGAACCTATTTTTTTAGCAACAAGACCGCCTAAAAGATAGCCCAAAGAGTTTACTCCAATTAGCACTGTTTTATAGATACTCGTAACCCGCCCAAGATATTTTTGTTCAACTTGCTGTTGCCTATTCGTGATGATACTTATATTAATAATTGATTCAATTATAGAAACAAATGCAATTGCTAAAACCATTGTTGGTACATTTTGGTCCAGCGCAAAAAGGGCACGAAAAAGAGCACCTGCAAAAATTAGCAATACAAACAATAGATTAAACTTAATGTGCCTATTCAACCAATTGACCACCAAAGTACCAATTAAGGCACTGACAGCTGCAATCGCTGAAATTATTCCAATATTTTGAGAGGAAAGTTTTAATTGCGTACGTAATATTATGAGGCTATCATTATCAAAATTAGCTGACACAATATTAACTAGTGCAGCTAATATTAACGGATACAAAACAGAACGAAGATTAAGGGTATATTGCAGACCTTCCTTTATATCTGTTTTTACCGTTTTAAGTGCAGATTTAAGAGCTGTAAAGCCGGTAAAAGCGGTAAATTTAGTTTTCAGGTTGATACTTTTTTCCAGTAAAAGGCTAATTAGGTAGAAAATTGCACAAATAACAATTAAAAGGCTATGTGAAATATATTGATATAATATTCCGCCTACAATAGGCAATGCAAAATTAGCTGCATATTGTATGCCGTAAACCAGACTGTTTAATTCTGAAAAATCCTTCTTTTCTACTAAAAAAGAAACAAAAGTAATTTCTGACACCGTATTAATTGTGTTTGTCACGCTGACGACAAGTGATACCGCATAAATAATTAAAATCATGCAATTCACGGTTAGCTGGAATGCAAATGATACCGAAAGAACCAAATAACTGATTAATCTAATCAAATCACTAAAAATGAGAATCTTTTTAACATCTAATTTATCCGTTAAAGCACCTGCCGGAAGACCTAAAACCAAAATAGGCAATGTTTCAATAATAGAAATTACTGATAAGTGAATACCATTTTTAGTGATATCAAGTACCATCAACGGCAACGCAAATGACATTAAAGAGCTGCCCAAGTTATCGGTGATCACTGACAAAAGGTATAGTTTGTTGTTGTTACTTTTTAGTATGTTTTGCATTTGAACAAATAGCAGCCTTTCTTTAATTAGTGTCAATTTCTTAAAATATTAAAGCGTTAATTGATCTAACAATCATCTAAAACCTTGAGATTGTTATGCATTCCCTGCTTATTGTTCTAATCATCATTGATCTAACAAGCACCTAAAACGTAATCAGTTGCTTTCTCATTGCCTTTTAAGTTCTAATCATCATTGATCTAACAACCACCTAAAACTAATGGCGCATCCCACAGCCCAGCATTTATGTTCTAATCATCATTGATCTAACAACCACCTAAAACCATGCTCAAGAATGAAAAGTCTACCTAGCAGTTCTAATCATCATTGATCTAACAACCACCTAAAACCTTCATCAAGGCACTGTCAAACAACAATAAGTTCTAATCATCATTGATCTAACAACCACCTAAAACTCCCCCCTGAACAATGGTTTTATCAATTTCGTTCTAATCATCATTGATCTAACAACCACCTAAAACCCTAACAAGGCAACCCCTTGCTTATCGTTCGTTCTAATCATCATTGATCTAACAACCACCTAAAACATTTATGACTATGATGATGAAGATTTAACTGTTCTAATCATCATTGATCTAACAACCACCTAAAACCAGTATTTACCAATGTTTGTGCTGGTATTAGTTCTAATCATCATTGATCTAACAACCACCTAAAACCATTGCCTTGCCATATTTGTCCTTGCCGACGTTCTAATCATCATTGATCTAACAACCACCTAAAACTGTCCTACCTGTCCCAAACTAGTCTTGATTGTTCTAATCATCATTGATCTAACAACCACCTAAAACCGTCCTGAAACATTTTAATCGTTGTCGTTTGTTCTAATCATCATTGATCTAACAACCACCTAAAACTCTTGATAAGGAACATCCTGGTAGAATTTTGTTCTAATCATCATTGATCTAACAACCACCTAAAACCATAGTCTTTGCCTTCTGTAAAGGTAATTAGTTCTAATCATCATTGATCTAACAACCACCTAAAACAAATTATTGCTATCTAAAGGAGCAAGATAAGTTCTAATCATCATTGATCTAACAACCACCTAAAACTTAACCGTAAGCTTGTCTTTCAATACTTATGTTCTAATCATCATTGATCTAACAACCACCTAAAACGGTTGAGACAGCCACGAGCTAATGGCTACGGTTCTAATCATCATTGATCTAACAACCACCTAAAACGTTTGCAACGGCATTAATTGCGTCTGCGCTGTTCTAATCATCATTGATCTAACAACCACCTAAAACCAGACGGCAGCTTTCACAATCCTAATGAAAGTTCTAATCATCATTGATCTAACAACCACCTAAAACGCCCCCGTCGGCTTGCCTTACATTCTTTAAGTTCTAATCATCATTGATCTAACAACCACCTAAAACGCATTTATTATCGCAAACGGTTTAAGTTTAGTTCTAATCATCATTGATCTAACAACCACCTAAAACTGCTGTGTTTGCATAATTACTAAGCACCAAGTTCTAATCATCATTGATCTAACAACCACCTAAAACCGATATTTTATAATCTGATTTTAATCTTGATGCTAGTACCAATCGATTAGATCCTTATCGATATAGTAAAAAGGTATGTCTTTAGATATTGCCAAATTTTCTTTTGTCGTGAATTCAATTACAACCAAAATTAAATTCATTTCTGTAACAAGACTAGCTAACTCTTGCCACTCCTGTTCTTCCAAGTAATGAGCTACATTACAAATAACAGGAATTGATTTTAAATTACACGTCTGGTGAATTTTTAAAACTGTTTCTATTATACCATATGTACTGAGTAGCATTGATTCATCAAAATGAATTTCTGTAAATTTAAGCAATTTTTTTAAGTCTTCATCAAAATTAATTGCTAAAGGTAAATCTTCAAGTAAAAGTGAATCCTGCAAGGTTGATTCTAAATTATAAAAAGACTTAATCACCTTATTACGATTTTCTTCATCTAAATTTTTTAGATAACTACTTACAATATGAGGCATATATTTTTTAGTGATATCTCCACTAAGTAGTGGGTCGCCAATAAAATCAAAAGTTTTACTTACTTCAAGGGCACTATAATCATCTTCTGAACAAATTAACATCTTGTTTTTTCCTTGAAAGCCTTGAATTATATCACGGTATGCAATTGGGCTTTGCAAACCAATAACTTTTATTCCTGAATTTTTAAATACCCATTTTTTATGGGTCGCATAGGTTAAAATCATAAAATTACCGTCCTATCTGACGTATTACGCACATCATCAATTGGTTTGCCAAGTAAAAAATGCATGTCATTATATTGCTTTTCCGTAACCATTAATGACTGGACTAGACCTCCTCGAGGTAGAAACTTCCTAATACGATTTTCCAAAAACTTAGCGGTTTGTCTAGTAACACAGACTCGAACATATACTGAAAACTGGACCATCAGAAAACCTTCATTAATCAGCTTTTTATGAAATTGGCGATATTCTTTTCGTTCTTCTGCCGTTTCTGTTGGCAAATCAAACATTATCATTAAGCGCATTATTCGGTACCTCATTGGTCAAACTCATCTCCATTTCTGGCAATTCCTTACTATCCCCACTTAGAAATTTTAGACATTCTCGCACATAAACTGTAATAGCATTTGTCAAAAGCGTCTTTTTACCATTAAATTTTATTTCTAAACTTAAAAGTTCAACTAGCCCATACTTAATATCTGGCGTTAGTTCTTTGATTTTTTCATGAGCCTTAACCCAATAATCAACAAATGGTCGAAAGGGTTCCATTAGATCCGAGGCCAAATTAAACTGGTTTTCCTGTGAACAGTGGTGAATACCAAAATATGTCAGATAGCCATTCATTGCAATTTCACGGTTAAAACTAGAAAGCAAAATGGCATAGCCATAATCTAGAGCTGCATTAACAGCACTGGTATCACGCCTAACAAAATTTTTATCAAATAAAAGCATAAAGTATTTACGCGCTGCAATTGCTTCCCGGTTACTTTCATCATTTATTTCCAACTGATCCAGTTCACTCTGAACTTCCTCCTTATTCAAATGATAATTATCTAAAACTGCAATCTGATTTTTGATCTTTTGACTAACAATTCTTGTCCACAGTAATTCTTTTAAATGCTCATCCCAATTAAATTGTTGCGTTAATTTAGCCATATTTCTTGTTCCTGGATAATAAACAGCTGTTTCTACCACCGGATTATCTTTTTCATCTACAAATATAACTTTGGTTTGATTTTGTGCCAACTTACTAATGAGTGAACTGGTGATCACTGCCTGTGTAGTTGAAACAAGCAACAAATTAATATCCTCAATAGGAATTTGATTTATTCCATCACGAGTTTGTACAATCATCATTTGCATTGAATAAGTCAATTTAGCATGCTGCGTGATGATTACTGATCTCCATCCCATATTTCCTCCTTGTATTTTTAAAAATAAATGTTATACTATAGTTGTTGGTTAGCTACCAACGATCTAATCATTATTGATCTAACAACCAGATTTTAAAATCAAACAATGTATCTTTTAGATACTAAGTTTCAATGCGGTTTATTACCGTCCTGCCTCAGCTCTATAGCGGAGGTTTTTTTATGCACAAAAATAGGGAACCGGATTGTTTTGATTCCCTATTTTATTTATAAATCGGCTATCTTAACCCGTTTTTCAAAAAGTCCAGTCGGTGACTGATAAATTAGTACTGCATCTGGTGATAAATTGATACCAGAACTTGATTGCAAACGTCCAAATGGAGTCCTTATACCCAAATATTCCATTTTTATTTCTACCATATTATCATGTAAGCCATTTAAAATATTACTCAAAGTAGATTTCTTATCATTAGTTGATAATTCAATAAATTTATCTCTACCCTTATGCAAACCATTTCTAAAACCTTTCATATCAAAAAGTGGTAAATATTGATCAACTTTTTGCAAAATCTCATCATATGCTTCTACTAGTAATTGATCTTGATCCTCGCCCTTTTTCAAGTTGTCTGTCACTATTCGCATAGTCTCCTGAGAAAGCGTCAGTTGTTTGGCATTAGCTTCATATTGATCAGAATAAAGCATAAACTTTTTGTCACCGTCTAAGACCACTTGCTTAAATGGTACATGATCTTTTATTACTCTAAAGCCTTTAACACCACGTTTAGGTTTCCCTTTGTTATCAAACATAATCTGCGGCTCAAGTACTTTGTGGAGTTCTCCTTGATAGTTTCCTTGTTTTTTAGCCTGGTTTAAACTTGCAAGAGTGCGCATCGGAACGCCAATAACTTTATAAATAGATTTTTTTGCCTGCTCAATTTTGACAATTACCATATATGCACCACTGTTACCGCTATAGCCACCGTAAATTTTCGGATCGAGTCCATTACCTTTAGGAATCAGCTTTCTAGTCTTCGCAAGGTCACGTTCACCGCGTGGATAAATAGTTACATCAAAAAGGCCACTATTTTCAGTATTCGTTTCTCTTGAAACCAGCATATACTTATAATTGTATGCTTTACGTAATTTATCAAAAATATCAGGATGCTTGTAAAAGACAATTCGATCACTATTATTTTCTTTAATTTTTTCTGGAGCTTTACGCTCAGAATTATCCTTTTGCAATAATGGCCACATAAACGTAAAGCCCTTGAAGTGTTTGATAACTTCCTTCTGCAAGTCCGGGTCTTGACTGAACTTTTTATACTTGCCATAAACAAAGTATGGACGATACTTAGGATAAACCTGGTACAAAAAGTTGCCACAAATAATTGAGAGGTAGGCATCAATGGCATGGTGATAGTCATTTACTTCACGACTCTTATATAAGTTTAGACGTTGACGCAAAGCCGAGTTATCTCCTGCTTTAACCGTAATAATTTCTGAATCTGGATATTTATTTTGCAAAATAACTGACACTAATTTGACTATTTGACTTGTTTCTACCAACTGTCTGTTAATAAACCCAGATTTTTGATATTTATTTAATCTATCTGGATCAAGTAGCAAATTACCTAGCTTATGCTTATTAATAATGCCATCCTTCTGCCAGTGTTTCCACATTTCACCTACTGTCATCTTCAGGTCTGAAACATAATTATTGGCGAAGCGCTTATAAGGTACATCATCCGATTTTTCTGCATTTAGCGGAGTAGCAGTTAATACTCTGTTATCAAAGGAATCATCTTTAATAAATGACTGTGGCAAAATATGATCAATCTGATAATTTGTCGATACTTCATCAATATTAATTTTTTGCCCCGTATATGCATCCCTTCCAGCCTGCATAAAGTATAAAAAGTACTTATCTTTTAGCAATTTACGACTGGTCATCGCTTCCTTTAAGCTATCCGTTAACTTCTGATCCACTAGTTCGCCAGCAGTTTCCTGATATGCTTTGAGCAATTTAGTGCCACGAATATGTGACAACTTTGGATTTTTATCAGGTTCGCGTGTAAATTCAATCGCAAATTGTGCAGGTTTCTTGCCACCTGCTGCTTTTACAACATCAGCTACTACTTTGACGACCTGCCTTATAGCTTTTTTGTTAGCTGGAGAAGTATAGGCGTCAGCCAAAATCTCTTCAACACCATTTGCTTGAGTAACATTTTGGTTTTCCTTAGCAATTGCTTCTTTAAAATCTGGTTCTGTCACAATTTGCATGAAGTTCTTTTGGCTATCCCACAGTTGTTCCATAATGTTTTGGCCATTTGTATCATGCAATTCAACAAGGAGCTTCCGTGATAATCTACCCCAGCCTTGCAAGCGCCAAGTTGAAATAGCTTTAAACTGTTCAGGTGTTAACCATTTAAATTCAGCATGCAACTTATCTTGAAAGATCTTTTTATCTTCAAAAATAGATGAATACTCAATTATTTTTTCAAAGTCTTTTTGATATTGTGGATCTGCTAATTCCTTATCAAACACATGTAAGCTTTTGAGGTGATAATAACTCGCAAGACTTGAATTAAATTTAGTTGGATCCGCCAGCCCCTTAATTTCTACAGTTGGCAAATGGAGATTTTGCTTCAAATAACTTGTCAAAGATTTTTCTGTGACAGTTTTCTTTTCTTCAAAAAGATCATTGAAAATTTGTTGCTTAAGGTCGACGCTGATTCTACTACCATTGATTCTAATATTATTAAGCTCATTTAGAACTTCAAATCTTTGATAAAGCAAACTATTAGCTGGCAAAACATCTTCACCTAAAAGATAAGTATCCTTAATAGTCATGCGCTTAATAAACTTGTTGGCAGATTCTTGACGGTCTACTTTTTGTTCAAAATTCCAAGGCGTAATCTGACCATCTTCTTTTCTGACCATCCAAGCAAAACTCTTACCGGAAGTTTTTTTCTGTTGATCGGCTGTAATCATCGGACCTACATAATAAGGTACTCTGAATCTAACCAGTTCATCTAACTTGTAAGGTGCTTGTTTACGGTGATCTTCTACTGGGTTTTCTGCAGCTAAGAATGGATAATATTGGCTTTGATTAGCAATAATCTTATCTAGTTCGATTTGATGCAGCTGAAACGGAATTACACCATTACTGTTTGTTCGCTGCTTAGGCATGAAGTTATCTGCAGCTATTTCTTGCCGTATTTCATGAGCAAGATCGGAATCGTCAAGATTATCCTTAACTATTTTATAAAATTCATCTTTGGTTAAAGCTTTTTTCTTTTTTTTATCTTCAAATGTTTTTTTGGCTTCCAGCAAACGACCATGACGATTATTAACGTATAAATCATAGGCTAAAAGCAACTTTTTAGCTATACTGCGATCCTGCAAAGTGTCGATATAAGCTTTTAACAACTTATAATCTTGGTGATGTTTGTCGTATTTGGCCACCATTGACTGTGATAAGCTCTTGTTTTCATCAACAATAGTACTTAAAGTAATTGCACTAAACAGCTTTTTAATTTCGGCAATAATAGTCTGATCAGTTTCATCAAGGTCTGGCAGTAATGCATCAAGCTTATCATCGGCATCCCCATCAGTCAGTTTGAATTCCCATTGCGCCTTGTCACTTTTATCGATTTCTTTGCCTAAGATAGTTTCAAATTGCGTTTTGTAGCCCATAATAGCATTAGCAATCTGCTTGGCTAAATTTTTTTCTTCCTTGGCAGTTGAATCCGTTAATAACTTGGCAATTTTCTTGACCTTGTCCATCTTATAAACGGTCTTTTCTGCATCTTTACCCCGTATAACAGCCTCAATATCGGTAGCGTTTGCGACATTTAATTCAATAGGATCTTGCTCTTCAACTATCTTTTCCGCAAAAGCGTTGTTGATATGCGATAAAATGGGTCCCACTTCAATTTTGGAAGCTTCAAAATCTTTAACAGGAGTATCTTGTAAAAAATTACCGCGATATTTAACAATGTGGTGGATGGCTAAAAATATTTCCCGCAAATCAAATTGACGGTCTTGCGTCATCAATTCATCACGCAAATGATAGATTGTAGCATAATGTTTATAAAATGCCTGATCTTCCTTAGCAGTTGGAAACACAATCGCCTGATACTTTTTGCGATCTTTATCAAGTGGCGAAACCCATGATTGATGCAGGCGCACAAAGAATCCCGGATCTACCTTAGCCATTGGTTCCGCAAATATTTCTTCCAGCAATCCTAAGCGCCATTTTCTACGCTTAAGTCGTCTTCTGGTAGTTCTAAAACTGCGACGCTCAGCAGCAGTGTGTCCTTCGTCAAATAAATGTGAACCAATTGCTGTTTTCCCTCTGAGCTTTAATAAGTTATTTTTCTTATCAGTCACGGCCCAGCCGCAAGAGTTGGTCCCGATATCGAGCCCCAGAATATAATCATCTATTCTTTTCGTCATATTCTTTCTCCTTAATTATTTCATTACTATAAGAATACCCCATACAACAAAATAATTCACTATCTTTTTCATATAATAAAAAAATGATGATCTTTGTGACCATCATTTATATTAAACAAATTAGAACTATTTGTTTGCTTTTTCTTTAATTGTTTCTGCAGATGCCTGTAATTTCTTTTCTTCCTCATCTGTCAGTGTCAATTCAACGGTTTGAACAATACCATCGCGACCAACAATTGCCGGATAAGATAAGTAGGTACCATATTTTTCCTGGTAATTTGAAACTGGCATTTCAGTGTGAGCATCACTTTGAATGGTTTCTACCAAACGAGTTACAGCAGCTGAAATACCGTAGTTAGTATATTGCTTGCCTTTATAAACTGTTTGACCACCGAATTTAATTTCATCGTTTAAGTCTTCAAGCTTAAGGTGCTTTTCTTCAGCTACTTCAGTAATTGGTTTTTCCAAAACTTTAACAGTTGACCAAGCAGTAAATTGCGAATTACCGTGTTCACCCAAGTTAAAACCTTCAACTGAACGAGGATCTACATTCATCCGTTCACCAACAGCACGCTTCATACGAGCCGTATCTAATAGAGTACCGGTACCAATGACATGTTTGCGCGGTAAACCAGTTAGTTCCTGGTACATATTAGTAATTGCGTCAACTGGATTGGTAATGGCAACCAAAATACCATTGAAGCCACTCTTCTTGATTGACTCCGCAATGTCTCCAATTCTCTCACGGTTATAATTCAACTCGGCAAAACGCTCGCCGCCTGCTTCCAACTCAATATTTCCAAAAGCACTAATGACAATGTCTGCATCCTTGAGGGCGGAATAATCATTGATTGTAATAGTAGTGTGGTGCTTCAAATTTGCCATCGCGTCTTGAAAATCAAGTTGATCTGCTCTAACCTTTGCTTCATTAACATCAATCATAACGAGGTCATCTACTAAACCTGTTAATATTAACTGCTGCGCTACCGTACTGCCAACGTGACCGTCACCGATAACTCCTATTTTATTACTCATAATTTTCCCTCCTACTTGTTTTTTCAAAATTATGTAATATCTATTATATACAAAATAATGATAAAAATAAAATTATTTTTAAAAAAATATTAGGTTTTTTGTCGTTATTGCTAAATATAAATTAAAACTACCCTGTTTTTAAATTTTTGCTTCTAAGAAAGCGTATACTAAAGAAAGGAGGTACATTATGAGACAAATTAAAATTGGTAACACTAACTTTACTGGTTCAGCTATTGCACTGGGAATTATGCGCATGAATAAATTGACTGTAGATGAAGCAGTCAAGGCATTAGAAACTGCCCATGAAACTGGGATTAATTATATTGACTCAGCCGATATTTATGGCCACGGTAAATCTGAAGAAATTTTTGGAGAAGCATTACAAAAATCATCTTTAAAACGCAACGATTTTTACATTCAATCAAAGACTGGAATTTATGAAAATCCTGATTTAAATTACAAGACTACAAGGTATGATTTTTCTAAGAAATATCTGATTAATGCTGTAGATGGTATTCTCTCTCGTATGAAAATTGATTATTTAGACAGTTTGCTGCTGCACAGACCAGACGCTCTGATGGATCCTGCAGAAATTGCTGCTGCCTTCGATGAGTTACAAAGAGACGGTAAAGTGCGTCATTTTGGCGTTTCCAACTTCAACCCGATGCAAGTCGATTTACTGCAGAGTGGAGTTAGTCAAAGACTGTTAATTAATCAACTGCAATTAAGTGTCATGCACACTGGTCCAATTGATTTCAATATTCACACTAATATGACTGATGAGCGGAGTATTGATCATGACCGTGGCGTTTTGGATTACTCACGCTTGCACAACATGACCGTTCAGGCATGGTCGCCTTTCCAATACGGTCAAATTGAAGGCAATTTCATTGGTAATCCTAAGTTTCCGGAGGTTAATGATGCCTTGCAAAAAGTAGCTGATCAAAAAGGTGTTTCTAAAAATGCTGTTGCTGCTGCATGGATTTTAAGGCATCCGGCAAATACACAAGTTATTATCGGTACAATGACACCAGCTCATATCATCGACAGTGCCAAGGGAGCAGATATTTCACTTACTGCTCAGGAATGGTATGACATTTATCTAGCTGCTGGTAACGATTTGCCTTAAAAATTAGCTGATAACACAAAAATCCTAACGCAATTTTACGTTAGGATTTTTTTTGCCAACATTAATCAATTGACTTGGATTTTCTACTGTAACTATTAGGTATATTGAGTTTTTTACGGTATTTAGCAATCACTCGTCGACTTAAAGTCACATCATGCGCTGCAAAAATTTCTACTAATTGCTGATCACTTAAGGGAGCACGGACATCTTCTTTTTTTATGATCTTTTGCAGGTCGTATTCTATGCGTGCTTGGGATAAATCAGTAGTTACTTTACGCGGAAAAAGAATTTTCAAACTGAAAACCTTATTCTGGCACTGGACGTATTTATCTTTAATCGCCCTGCTAATTGTACTTGGCGCCAGACCCAAAGCCTGAGCTGTTTCTTTTAAACCAAGTGGCTTTAATTTCTGCTTTTGCATTGTAGTTAAAAAACCATGTTGAAACTGGCCCACATATTTACCCAATCTCATGATAGTTTTCTGACGCTCTTCAATCGCATTTTTCATTTCAAGAAAACGCTGCTTTTGCTCCGAAAAATACTTACTTTCAGTAGACTGATCTTTTAATTCCCGATATGATTTTTCATCAAAAACCATCTCTGGTATTTGCGCTTGAAAGTTTTCTACCGTTATACGTCCATCTGTTACCTTGTAAATCAAATCGGGTAACAAATATTGAACATTACTGTCAACTATATAATCGCTGGCTGGAGTCGGGTTCAATGTTTGTATGCTGGCCAATGCATCATTTAATTCCGATATTGAAAACCTAGAGTTAGACCATTTTTTAGGATCGGCCAGCATTTCCAACTGATTATCAAGCAAAATTTCAAGTGCTACAGGATTAAAGTTGTCTTTTTGTTTTGCCTGAAGTGCCAGACATTCAGCCAGATTTGCACCCCCGATTCCACATGGATCAAGACTTTGAAGCAGGCTTTTTGCTCTTAATAATTTTGCAAGCGTAAACTCAGTTTGTTCAGCAATTTTAGCTAAATCAATTCTCAAGTAGCCATCTTCATCAAGATGGTAAATCAAAGCCTTGACTGCACTTTTTTCCCAACTGTGCCAGTCGCTTAAATCCACTTGCATCAATAAATGATCTATTAAATTCTCTGTTTCAGGCGAGCGCAGCCATTCCAAATTCTGCATCTCGCCTTTAGGTTCTTTCAAAGTCACAAAGGGATTACTAGCACTCATTTCCTTCATGGCATTTATTAAGTCATGAGTACTGTAGGAAAGAACGGTTAAATTCTGCTTTAATTTTGGTGACAAAAAAAGCCGTGTCACTAACTGCTCTTTTGGCTTTAATACCATTTTTTGCAATCGTGTCATCGGCTTTTCCTCCTCTTACTTAAATACAATTATACCAAATTATATTTATAGGAAAAAACTTTCTATCGTGGACGTAAATTTTCTCTTGCAGGTAGACTATTTGTTATTCCATTTGGATTAGCACCATACCAATAAGCTACTGAAGATAAGTCATCACTTCTTTCAAATAATCCCACATCATCGTTACCAATTTGTTGCAGAGTAACATGAATATCGTCATCAAAAGAAATAGGATCTACTAAATGCCAGCGGTATAAAGCATTCTGCGGCAAACCATCATTACCAAAAGCATGAGGTGAATTCGGTTTACCAGTACTGAAGTGTTCTCGTGAATGGTCTACATTACTATGGTAAGGGAATCCAAGGTACGGTGTACAAAAAGTAGCAGGATATGTTGTACCATCTTCATTATACTTGTGAAAAGCCCACGCTCCACCAAAGTAATCTTCCATCCCTGTAGAAGTAATTGTAGGGTATTTATGGTCTCCATCAAGATAAAATTTAAATTCTCCTTCACCCCACCAGTATCGTTCCAAAGCAGTTAATGCAATGAAAGTTCCAACATAGTAGCCATGATCAGAGATCTCAGGCAACAATGCATAGTCTTGTTGAATTTGGGTTTGTCTCTCCCTATTCCAGTATGCATGAAAATATAATTTATGAGCTTCATCAACTTGATCATGCAGTTCATAATTAATAGTATAGAAAAATGATCTAATATCCTGTTTGAACAAGTTTGTGATAGTTATACGTGCATGTTTTTTAAAAGGCATTTCAAAATATGAGTTCATGCCACCAGTGGGAGCAACAACAATTGGTGCAGAATTAACATCATAACGTTCCCCAAATCCATTGCAAAAGAAGTCTCCCAAAGGGCAATTCACAGCTGGAACTGTTTCATTATCCCAATAGATTCGTAAAATTGTATTACGCATAATAAAACTGCCTTGTTCAGTATGATCACGAATAGTAAACCACATATGTTTTATTTCACCAGAACCATTAATATCGGCAATGGTTATTTCTTCATTTATAGGTAAAGTAATGCTGGCTTTGCCCTTACGACTTGGTCCCAGCTCGCTTGCCGTCATAGCTGCTTTCCCTTTGGCTCCTGTTGGATTCTCCGGTGTTATGGCTCTGGTAGCAAAGGAATTATACTCTGTCAAACTGCTAAACATTTAAACGTTCCTTTCTTCAAGTTGAACACTATTATTAGTGTTTAAACTCTTCTTTATTAAATGGTCACAATTCTGTGGCTGAAAAATAACCTCTATTTCTTTCTTTAGAGATCCAGTTAAAGATACTGTGATTTTTTTCTCCATTTCGTTTTTTTGATAATTTAGGTTTACTTTCAATCCTTGAGCTAATGGGAATTGCTGCCAAGTAAAATCAGGAGTAATTTTCAGTGGTCTTAACCATAATTTATTTTCTGGTGCATCAAACTGAATACCCAATATATTTTTTATCATTAAAGCACTAAAAGTTCCATCGCTCCAACCACATTTACCACAATGATTAAAGCGACTAACCTCTTCCTGACTTTGACCAACCTCGTATGGCCACCACCACCAGCTGCCATCTAAATCTGCAAGCTTATTAAGCAAAGTTAGTCTCTTATCAAATTCATTACTATTATCAACTGTACCCATTAGCAAAGTAATGTATCCGGGAAAAGTTGCTTCTGATTGATTTCCCCATGAAATTCCTTTGCTTAATGAACTATAACTAGGATTTTGCTTACTTCCAGCAAATTTCATAGTAGAAAGATAATTTTTATTAATTACGTTACAAAATCCATAAAATGGTGCAAGTGTTGTATCGGATTCTTCACCATCATGGAATTCTAAAGTAATTTGCCCGTGGTGATTTACTCTGGTTAGAAAGTCCAGTCCCTGCTTTAACAGTCCTGTTTCATATTGCTTGGAATCTACACTTAGTTTGTGATTGCTTGTATTTATACCTTCAAGATATTTTTTTCTACCTTGTTTATTTTCAACTAAGCAATATTCATCAATATTCTTCTTCAATTTATCAGCAACTTCTTTATAATACTTTGCCTCTTTTGGTTGGTTCAAAATTTTATTATAAATATTACTGATACTATTTATAGCCGACCATAGAGTTATTTGAGTGCCAGTATGAAATTCTCCTAAAGCCAAACCATCAGAAATCCACTGTGATTTTATCAATCCGTATTTTTGATCTAAATGAGCAATTAAGTAGTTAACGACATATAAAACATGTTGCCACACTTGAGGATTATTTCTAATAAATTCAAAATCATTTGTTTGTGCCAAATAAAATGACAACAGGTTTGCACAATTCAATGAATTTACCACTGAATGCTCAATCCCTCCAACAAATTTGTCACCTTGTGGTTTAATTTCATATTGTGAAAACCACAAAATAATTCTTTTAGCCAATCGGTGATCAAAATAAATGGTTGGCAAGCTGGCATAATACATATCCCGCAACCAGGTACGATTAATTACTGGACTTGAGCCCCAATTTGCACCAACAACTTTATTATCAGTAGCGCAAGAAATACTATTTAAGGCACTATCTGCTTTTCTAATAATTAGTGCTGCCAATTGTGGCTTTTCAGGTATTTCCAATTGCCCATACTTTTGCGCAATATGATCGTAGGAAGTAACAATAATATTTTCCATTGCTTTTTTAGATACATTAAATGTGGCATTGGGATCAGTTATAAATACCCAACCAATACCTTGATGCATAGTACGTTTCCCTGCACAGTAATTAAATTCTACATTATGACGATCGGAAAATTTTTGATTAAAACATCTGGGGAAAATTAAATGTGCTTTATCATTACCTGTCAAAGCACAAACTTCAATTAGTCCACTAACAGAAGCACCTGACTCTAAATAGATTGGTAAGAATAGTTGTAAAACTTTAAAACTGCCAAAATTATGAATATACCTAGGAAACAAATTATGCATAAGATCATATCTTATTGTATGAGTTCCCTCTGCCAAAGAAAATCTTTGGTTATTAAATTCAATTTCAGAAGTAATATTCTCTTCTTGAACAAAGCTATTAGAGACCCAAGTGCCAGGTTTATCTTCAGTAAAATACGAGTCTCTAAAAAAGCTGATATTTTTTATAGTGCCTTTTTCATCTAAGCTAGCAAGCATTTTTTGATTACTAATATCAATTGAAAAGTCCTTGTCAGGAAGTAAATGTCCATAATAACTGTCTTTATTAGTGCTTGTTTCTTTGTTTTTCAAGGAAGTAATGTTATAAAAATTGTTTTCTGGTGTTTGCCAAGCTTCTTCGACAATTTTTTTAATTAAAGGATTCATATTAGACTATTCCGATTAATGACGCCAAAATCGATAGCACAACAATTGCAAAAATTAGGCTGATTACACCGATTTTCTTGTCTTTTAAAAGTTTGTAACATACTAAAGTAATTGCCACAGGTAACAAACCTTTAAATATTTGATCAAGGACCGATTGGACATCCATTATCGTTTTGCCACCCATTGTCCATTTAATCGTAGTTTTAAAAATTACCATTTGCACAGTCATAGCACCGACCATTACAAGTCCTAGAATGCTTGCAGCCTTGGTCAATACATTCATTAATCCATTTTCATAAAGTTTTTTAACATAACTTGAACCTAAAGAATAGCCCAAGAAACCGCCATAATAACGAATAATGTAGTTAGGTATATTAAACATGACTAAAAATATAATTGGTGCGAGGAAATTGCCATTTTTAGCAAAATTAATAGCCAAAGCAGCACAAACTGCACGCCAAACTCCCCAAAATAAAGAGTCGCCAATACCAGCTAAAGGTCCCATCAAGCTGGTCTTAACAGCATTAATTGAATCAGCATTGAAATCAGGTTCTTTACTGTTTTCCTTTTCCATTGAAGCGGCAATACCCATAACAAAGGTAGACATTGGTACAGTAGTACTAAAGTAAGAAGTTTCACGTTCCAAAGCTTTACGTCTGCCAGCTTCATCATTTTTATAATATTTATTAATGAAAGGCATTAGTGAGTAGCAGAAACCGCCACCACCCATTAAAACTGGGTTAACAGATATGTACATGGTTGAGGACCGCCAGAACATACTGCGAATCATTTTCTTTTCATCTTTAGACAAACCTTGTGTTAATTTCATGCGAAAAAGTCCTCCTCTTCTTGACTAAATGATTTTTTCTCATCCTTTTGATCTGAATCAGATACAGAACTAGTAACTCCCTTATTTTTAGAAAGTTTTATTTCACTCATATCACGTTCAGCAATAGCTACAGCTACAATAGCTGCAATGACCGCAATAGCCATTAATGGCAATTTTAAGTAAGCCATTAATACGACTCCTAAAAAGTAATATTGTGCCAGCTTGTTGTCCCATAACAGTAGTAGTAACATTGCCATTCCGACTGCTGGTAATAAATTACCTGCAACTGTTAGGCCATTCATAATTGACTTTGGAATTGCCTGCAGAGCAAATTGCACTGCCTTTGAACCAAAAAGAACAGCAAAAAACGGGATCAGCGAATATAAACCATAGTGTAAGAACCATAAGCCATAGTGTAGTGCTACCATTTTTTTATCTTCGCCTTTTCTTGCAAATTTAGCGAATAAAGGAGCAAAAGGCCCGATTACAAACGAAAGAATCATGTTTAAAAACTGTAAGCCTAATACTGCTAGTGGAAATGCTAGTGTAATATTAGCGCCCATATTTCCAGACTGAATTGTAAACACTGTAGCCAAAGCCGCAGCTAATGCCGGCTCTGCGGTGCTTGAAATACCAATATTGACGACACCCATAAAAATAGTTTCAACTGAAGCTCCTACTAGTAGTCCTGTGTGTATATCACCTAATAAAAATCCCAGTAAAGGCGCTACTACAATGGGTCTGCTAAGCATGGCATTTCCAAAAAATTCATGTCCTGCAGTGCCTACAAAAACCGCAATAGCAGTCATTAAAGCATCATAAAACATTTTTTACCTCCTATTTTTCTAGTTTCTTTAAAAGATCTTTACCCATATGTTTTTCCATATTTGGTGTACCTTGGAAATAAGTATCAGGATATTCTGCTACTAATTTCTTTAAATATTCAATCTCTTCTGGTGACAGCCGTACTTCCTTTGTGAGAGTGACTTCATCACCCTTTGCATCCATCTTACCGGCATTACCAATGTTGACCTGCTCCGGTTTTTCATTGACATTGTCTGCAATAGTAAGGGCATCCTTGACAGTGGTAGTAATGACTAGTAAACGCATGTTATGAGAACGCTCATCATTAAGCAGCTTAATTGCATTGTCTACTGATGAAATGATCGTCTTAATATCTGACGGCGCTGCCATTTTGAGCATCATTTTTTGCATATCATCTGATGCCGCTTTATCGTTAGCTACCACAATTCCCTGCAGTTTTAACGCTTTACTCCATGACATTGAAATCTGACCGTGAATCAGTCTTTCATCTACTCTTAATGCCGCAATCATCTTTTTTCTCCTTATTTAAAAAATTCTTCTTCTTGATTTGCCAAACTATTGTTATCATCGTCAATTTGGAACAATTCTACTTGACTTTGATTTATCAAATCCTGTAGATGTTGTTTAGTTAGCTTTTCGGTATCTAAAATCACTGCTAATACAACTGCAAGATTAGTTTGAGTAACTACAAATATATCTTTTTCCTTAGCAACTCTTAAGACTACTTTTTGATTTACACTGCCCCCTTTTAAATCTGTAAAAATTACAGCTGGTCGTTTAGACTTTGCAATAAAATCATCTATTTGTTTTATATAGTCTGATTTATCAACATAGGCATCGATAACTTTAATTTTCTTGCTCATACCCGTTAAGATTTCAATAGAGCTTTTTAAGCCACTGGCAAAATGCCCATGACTTGCAATCAATATATCTGTCATCTTGTCACTCCTTTAGTTATTTACCATTTCACTAGTGTTTAGCAAATATAATGCCAAGTGCTGTTTAAAAGCATAAAAAAAGAAGTGTTTAAGCCAATAAACACTTCTTAGTAAAATTTTAAACTCTTTTAAATAAACTGTTTAAACAATTCATATAAAAGGGACATCTCGTATGTAGAAACTTTAATATTATATTTGATTTCAATAGGTTGAAATATACTTTTGGTAATTTTGTAAAAGTTCCTTTCTTTTTCTGACTTCGGTTTAACAGGAACTTCTGAAGTGTTGCGCATCATTGTGCGTTCAATCATAAGCGCTATGTGCATGTACAGATTCAATTTGACTTTACCATCTAATTTTAAATTATAATAGTCTTCGTATTTCCTATTAATAGTTTCCACTTCTCCAAGTACTACATCTGGATTTAAAAAACTAAGCCTTTCTGAAATTCCTTCCTTTGAAAAGAAACGCAACAATTGATTATTGAAGCTTTCCAATTGCCCTGGAGTCAGATAAGGAGAGAGCCACTTCTTGAGTTTATTTTCACCACGGGAATCTAATATGTCATATAGATTCATATGGTTAAACTCAACTTTTTCTGTGATATCAATTGTAGTTAATACAAAAAGCGTTTGCTTGAAATACGACCATTTCTTACTAGCAATTTTTTCTTTTAAAGAATTATAACCAATTGGTATTACCTTTATCCCTACAGGTAAATATTGTCGCATGATATCACTGATTTTTTCAGCTATTCCTAATCCAGAAATACATGAAACCAAAATATTCATTGACTGGGAAAAGCCCTCATAATACTTAACATCAATGCTGTAATCTTTTTCTGCTTTTTCCGCTATTTGCTTGAAAGGCAAATTTTGTTTCATTTTAAGTGCTAAGTCTAAGGCAGTTAAAGTTGTCAAATTATTAACTACCAGCAAATCGCCATCCAATTGGGCATTAATTTGATTATAAAGCTGGCTCAATGAACCCATATCTATCATTAAGATGAAGCCATTGTTGGTGTTAAAGCTACTAATTAACTTGTTAGCCTCCTTAATCACAGTAGTTATATCAGCATCAATTGGCATATCGATTGCATCAAAAATATAGTTACCACAAAGATAGTTAATAACTGCCTGAATACTGGTGGCTGTATTTTCACCATGAGCTACCATTAAACCACGTAACTGAATATTTTCATCCACATGGTCACTTAACAGCAATGCAAGGATTAAAGCTATGCTTTTATGACTTTCAGAATCTAAAACAGGTAATTTTTCATAAAATTTGCTGGCTACATGAAATGAACGAGGCAAATAATTCGTTATTACTTCTTTCAGCTTAGAGATATCACAATTGGGTTTAAAGTGACGCACATATAACAAATAAATAATCGGTTCTAAATAATCAGTTTTATTTAAACCATATTGTTTGACAATGATATTTTTAAAAAGGTATTGGTGTTGAACATGTAAACCAGATTTTAATGACTCTTTATTAATAAATTTATTAACTGCCTGCACTCTTAACCGACATGTATTCAAGTTTTCATCAGTATAATTATCTTCAAGAATTTTTAGAGAATCAGTAATATCAGTTAATTTTTGTTCCAAACTAATCTGGGGTATAAAAGATTTCTTTTTATCAGGATCAACAATTATTTCTCCATAATCTTTAAATTCAGGTAAAGTTTCCAGTTCTAGATTTTTTAATTTAAGAGTAATTGTAGTGCTGTTATAACAATCGTGATAGGCTGCAGCACATGAAACTTTAATGGTATTTTTAAGATATCCAATATTTCCAGTATGATTTAGTTGTAAAAGTGTTGATACCACATCTTTATCTACAAAAATTTTTTTATTAATTTTATGAGCTTCACTCATAAATAATGTATTAATTAGCTCCAATCGTTCGTCAACGGGTCGATCAATATAATCAGGTAAATTTATTCTGACGGGAATCCGTCGTAAAAAGGTTGTTAAAAGAACATTTTCAGGCGTTTCAGTCGTTGCCATAATCAGTCTGACTTTTGACTTTTGCGGATGTACATTATCTCCCATTTTATAAAATTGCCCGGAGTCAATAAAACTAAAAAGCTTTTCTTGATTTTCACTACTGAGACGATGCACTTCATCCAAAAATAAATAACCGCCATTTGCCTCTTTCAGCAAACCATCTTTAGCAGTATCGGCGCCAGTAAATGCACCTTGAACATAGCCAAAAAGCATACTGGAAATAAGTTCAGGATTGTTGGCATAATTAGCACAATTTAAAACTATATAAGGTGCTTTAGTAGCAATAACACCAATTTCTTTAGAATAAGAATATAATTTACGAGCTAAAAAGCTTTTTCCTACTCCTGACTTACCTGTAATTAAAACATTTAATCCATCAGGAGGATAAGCTGCTGCAGCACTTAACTGTTCAATTGCTTTTTTCAGTGAACCGTCACTACCAATTACACTCTCAAAAGACGCATGTTTAATTGGATTTTTAGCCTCAACTTTAGACCACTTAACCGGTCGTTCAGCAATTTTTTGTATTTTCTTGTCTTTAACTAATTGGTTAAGATAATGACTAACTACTGATCTAGATAAACTTAACCTTTGGGCGAGACCCTTCGTGTCAATTGTTGTACCATCTGGTAATAATTCAATTTCTTTTAATACACGCTCTTTAGCTATACTCATTTCTTTTAACTACCCCTACTTTCATTATCTGTATTATAACCATTAATCAGAGCGCTTTCTATTTATCATCACTACCATATAAATTAGATTTTAAAGAGTTTATCTTTAGCCATCCATTTTTAACATTAACAATAAAATTAAATTAAGCCTTGACTTTAATTTCTTATTTTTTTATAATTCGGTTATTGAAGTTGGAGGTAAGGGTAATGATTCAATTTAGTCAAAAAGAAATTCAACTAAATAATCGTTATTATCTTAGCTACTATAGATAAGAGTTTGGGTTCATCTAGGTGGATTCAAACTAAACACAAGTTTGAATTTATCTATGATGGCTAAGACTCTTTTAGTTTGGTTAGCCACATAGCTTTCTAAGTGGCTGACCACATTCAATCGTTTTTGGCAATAAAAATTTTTGTGTACCCGCTTAGAAATAAGTGGGTATTTTTATGGAGGCAGAAAATGCATTTTAAGAAATTGATCACAGGAATTAGTATTGTCGGATTAATGGCACTGGGAGGGTGCAGCAGCAAAAAAGCCAGCAAGGCACCTGAGGTTAAACATGTCGGTGTGTTGCAAGTAGTGCAGCACCCCTCTTTAGATAAGGCATACAAAGGTTTTAAAAAGGGACTAAAAGAAGAAGGTTTTGTTGAGGGCAAAAATCTCAAGATTGATTATCAGAATGCGCAAAACAATCAAGACAATCTGAAAAGTATGAGTGAAAAACTGGTTAATGAAAAATCAGATTTGATTTTGGGTATTGCCACTCCGGCTGCACAGAGCGTTGCTAATGCGACCCAAAAAATACCAACTGTTGTTACTGCTGTAACTGACTTGAAAGCGGCTAAGTTAGTTGATTCAGATGCTAAACCTGGCAGAAACATTACGGGAACAACAGATATGGTTTCAATTAAACGCCAGATCAAACTGCTCCTGTCAATTGTTCCGAAGGCTAAAACTATCGGTATCATGTACAACGCTGGTGAATCAAACTCTAAAATACAGGCCGATTTAGCTACGGCTGCACTGAAAAAAGCAGGAGTGAAAGTTTTGATTAAAACCGCAAATACAACTAATGATGTCCAGCAAGTAACTGAAACGCTTGCGTCTAAAGTTGACGGTATTTTTGTTCCTACCGATAATACTTTCGATTCAGCTGCTTCTGTAGTTGGAAAAGTAGTCAAAGAAAAGAAAGTTCCCCTGGTAGCAAGTTCCGTTGATCAAGTTAGAACAGGTGGTTTGGCCTCAATCGGAATTGATTACGAACTATTAGGAGAACAAACGGGCAAAATGGCTGCAAAAATCTTATCTGGAAAAGCTAAGCCAGCTAACATGCCGGTTGAAAAAGCACATGATATGAAATTAGTTGTTAACAAGAGCATGGCAAAAGCACTGGGAATTGATCCTAAATCAATCAAAGCACCTAAATAATTTTAAGTTGATATAAAAAGGCCACTGAAAAGTGAAATAAATAGCAAAAGCGCAAAGCTTTTCTGCTTATTTCAAACGGGTGACCTTTTTATTTTGTCTCGCTTTAAGTGATCATAAATATTATTATTTTTACAAGCTAAATTTATTATTTCTTGACTTTTTCTTCTTTATTTTTTATAATCTTCTCATTAAGGTTGGAGGTAAAGTTTTATGAAATGTAATCTAATACGAGTCTCACAACTGAATAACCGTTATTACTTTAGCTATTTTAGATAAGGTTTGGGTTCATCTAGATGAATTCAAACCAGACTCAAGTTTTGAATTTATCTATGATGGCTAAAGTCCTTTAATTGCGGTTAGCCACATGGCTTCTAAGTGGCTAATCACAAATGATTATTACTAATAATTCTTGTATATCCACTTAGAAATAAGTGGATATTTTTTACGGTCAGCAGGATTACGGAGGAACGAAAATGCGAATCAAGAAAATTATTATGGGAATGGCTTTAACTAGTCTGTTGCTGCTTAGTGGCTGCAGCAACAAGAAATCAGGAAGTACAGCAACTGTCAAACATGTGGGTATATTGCAAGTGGTACAGCATCCCTCATTAGATGAGGCTAACAAAGGTTTCAAAGAAGGCTTGAAAGAAAATGGCTACGTTAAGGGCAAGAATCTAAAAATTGATTATCAAAATGCCCAAAATAGCCAAGACAATCTGAAAAGTATGAGTGAAAAACTAGTTAATGAAAAATCAGATTTAATTTTAGGAATTGCTACACCGGCAGCGCAAAGCGTAGCAAATGCAACCCAAGATATTCCTATTGTAGTAACTGCAGTGACTGATCTAAAAGCTGCTAAATTAGTAAATTCAGATGCAAAACCTGGCAGAAATGTTACTGGAACTACTGACATGGTTTCAATTGATAAACAAATAAAATTGTTATTATCAATAGTGCCTAAAGCTAAAACAATTGGCATCATGTACAATGCCGGTGAGGCCAATTCTAAAATTCAAGCGGATCTAGCTGTCAAAGCACTTAAAAAAGCCGGTGTTAAAGTTTTAATTAAGACAGCCAACACTACTAATGATGTCCAGCAAGTCACTGAAACTTTAGCTGGAAAAGTACAAGGAATTTACGTACCAACAGACAACACATTTGCTTCTGCTTCCTCAATTATTGGTAAAGTTGTTAAGGAAAAGAAAATCCCTCTAGTAGCCGGTTCAACTGACCAGGTTAAAACTGGAGGCTTGGCTTCAATCGGAATAGATTATGAGGCGCTTGGTAAACAAACCGGCAAAATGGCTGCTAAGATTTTAGACGGTAAAGCTAAACCTAAAGATATGCCTGTTGAAAGGGCAACTGATTTGAAATTGGTGGTTAACAAGAAAATGGCAAAGGCACTTGGAATTGATCCTGCTTCAATTAAAGCACCTAAGTAAATTAAAGAAAGGCAGCGTGAATCAATAGTTATGTTGAATACATTTTGGGAGTTATTACTTTCATCTACTTCTCAAGGATTACTTTGGTCATTAATGGCAATCGGTGTTTACTTAACTTTTCGGATATTAGATCTAGCCGACATGACAGCTGAAGGCAGCTTTCCATTAGGGGGAGCCATTGCAACGATGTGCATTATTAAGGGAATTAATCCTATTTTAGCAACTATTGCCGCCTTTGTTGGTGGTTTGATTGCTGGCTTAGTTACTGGTATTTTGAACACCAAATTGCGTATTCCTTCCTTACTAGCAGGAATTATTACAATGACTGGCTTGTACTCCATTACTTCCAGAGTAATGCAAAACGCTGCTAATGTTTCATTGCTGGGCAAAGATACGGTTTTTACAATTGCGCAAAATTGGGGATTAAGTCGTAACAATGCAGTAATTGCGATGGGATTGATAATTGCACTTTTGGTTATACTATTATTAGTTGTTTTTTTCAAAACTGAAATTGGCCTGGCTATGAGAGCTACAGGCGACAATCCTCAAATGAGTGCCGCAAATGGTATCAAAACTCAAGGAATGAAAATTTTAGGCTATATGATTTCTAACGGCTGCATTGCCCTGTCAGGTGGACTTTTAGCACAAAATAACGGCTTTGCCGATCTTAACTCTGGTGTTGGTACTCTTGTTATCGGGTTGGCTTCAATTATTATTGCAGAAGTACTTATCAGGAATCTGCCAATTGGTGGTCGTTTACTTACTTTAGTTGTAGGTGCCATCATTTATAGGCTGATTTTAGCCCTGGTATTCCAGATGAATGTAGAACCATCTGATGCAAAATTAGCTTCAGCTTTAGTTTTAGTTGTGTGCTTAACTTTGCCGAATTTCCACTTACCACACAATCTTAAAGGAGGAAAGCAAAATGCCAGAAGTACTAAAAATTAAAAATTTGCATCAAACTTTTGAACAAGGAACTGTCAATGAAAACCGGGTTTTACGCGGAATTGACCTTAATTTAGAAGCCGGGGATTTTGTGACTATCATTGGTAGTAACGGAGCCGGTAAGTCTACCCTGCTCAATAGTATTGCTGGTACGCTGCCTATTCAAGAGGGTCAGATTATTTTAAAAGGTACTGATATTACAAAAATGCCTATTACTAAACGAGCCAAAAATATTAGTCGTGTATTTCAAGATCCTAAAATGGGAACAGCGGTCAGATTAACAGTTGAAGAAAATTTGGCTTTAGCCATGAAACGAGGCCAACGACGCGGTTTTCGCCCCGGCGTTAAAAAACAAGATAGAAAATTTTTCAAAAAACAGTTGGCACAACTTAACTTAAATTTGGAAAATCGTCTGGAAACTGAAATTGGACTTCTTTCTGGTGGTCAAAGACAAGCCATTACGCTTCTAATGGCGACTTTGCAGAGGCCAGACTTGATTTTACTAGATGAACATACTGCGGCTCTTGATCCGCAAACCTCGATTACAGTCATGCAATTAACTGAAAAGTTAATATCCGAACAGCATTTAACAGCTTTTATGGTTACCCACAACATGGAAGATGCTATACAATATGGTAATCGATTGATTATGTTGCATCAAGGTCGTGTGGCAATTGACTTGGCCGGTGAAGATAAACAAAACTTGACGGTGCCTAAACTGATGGAACTATTCCAAAAGCACGTTGGTTCTGGGCTTGAAGACGATGCTATTTTACTGGCATAAAGGAAATATTACTTTAAAAAACATATTCACTGTTTTTTAAAGCAATTTCGTATCAAAAAGGAAAATTGAGTTTTATTGTGAAAATAAGAAAGCCCGCTAATGATTGAAAATCAACAGCAGGCTTTTTTGTTTATGTCTCCTAAACCAAGTATTACAAATTGATATTTTAGATTAGTAAACTACCTCAACATTATTCTTTTCAAACAACTTACTGTATTTTTTAGCAGGCTTTTTATCTGTTACAACAGCATAAATCTGACTTAATTTACAATCTCTATATGGAAAAATAAGACCCATTTTATTACTATCAATCAATAAAACCAATTTTTTGCTGCATTCAATTAAAGTATGCTTTAGACTAGATTCGGATTCAACCTTATCAGTAACACCATACTCCAAACTAAATCCTCTACATGACATAAAAGAAATATCAAAAACATAATCACGTAAATTTCTGGCAGTAATCATACTACTGGAATACGTATCAATCATCCTCCCCCCAATTACATTAATTTTATTTTGCGTATGCAAATTTAAATAGATTGCAGTTTCTAAATTAGTAGTTGAAATGTTTAAGTCGCTAAAAGCAGCAAGATTTTTAGCTAATATATTCGCCGTGCTACTGCTATCTAAAAAAATATTTTGTCTGTTTTCAACATACCCTGAAGCTAATGCAGCAATATATTTTTTTTCATTTAAATTAAGGTGCTGCTTAATTGTTGTCGGAGTTTCAATCTCATTTGGTTTTAAAACCAGTGCACCACCATGAATTCTTTGTACGAGTCCATTATTTTCAAGTTCTTTTAAATCTCGTCTAATAGTACTGGCACTGTAATGCATATGTTTCGCAAGGTCACTAATCGTCAAAAAGTTTTTGTCCTTTAATATTGTTAATAATAATTTTTGTCTATCTTTCATTATAAACCTCCAGATCAAAATGACTAAAAAGTGTCAAAACTTGGAAATTAATCACCAAATATTTGACGTTTTTTCAATAAAGCTACCATCTATTGAAAAAGCTATTTAACACTTTAATATTAACCTTGTAAGCGAATACAAAATGGAGGTTAAAAAATGACTTTAGTAACTTTAAATGATATTTTACCAAAAGCAAAAAAAGAAGGATATGCAATAGGTGCATTTAATTATGCGGACATGAATACGGCTCGAGGAATTATTGCCGCTGCTGAAGAAGAGAAATCACCTGTTGTGCTGCAAATTGCTGAATCACATTTTCCTTATTTGCCTTTAAGAGAAGGTGGCAAATTAGCTTTAGATTTAGCTGAGAATTCAAGCATTCCGGTTGTTGTTCACCTTGATCATGGTACTGATATGCAAACCTGTATTAAGGCATTAAGAATGGGTTTTAGTTCTGTAATGCTCGATTTTTCAAAAAAACCTCTTGCTGAAAATATTAGTAAAACAAAAGAGATTGTAGATTTTGCCCAAGCGTTAGGTGCAAGCGTAGAAGGTGAAATTGGTGTTATGACAACAGATGCCGGTAAAGGAAAGCCCGACTATAATAATTTGACTGACAATTACACTACTGTAAGTGAAGCAAAACAATTTTATGAAGAAACCAGAATAGACGCAATGGCTATTTCTTATGGTACGGTTCATGGCATTTATCGGGAAAAACCTGTATTAAATTTTGATAGACTACATGAAATTGCTGAAGCAGTTCCTGTTCCATTAGTTGTTCATGGAGGTTCTGGATTAACAGATGAAGAATACAAGAATTCTATTAAAAATGGCATAAGCAAAATTAATTATTATTCCGTGATGTCATTTAATGTCACTAATGGCTTAAGAGAATATCTTGATAGCAAAAAAGAACAACAAGTTTTCTTATATGACGCTGATTTAAAAATTATGGAATTAGTAAAAGAAGACATTAAAAATAAAATTGAAGTTTTCGGCTCAGCTAACAAGGCATAAGTTATGAATAGTTTCCTAATTATTACTCATAGTACCCTTGCAGAAGGCTTATATAATAGCACTAAATTTCTCAGTGGTTTGACTACTAATGTTAAATTTATTGACGCATATGTAGATGAGAGCGATTGGACTAAAAAAGCAGAAGAAATTATTTCAAATCAAGATAAAGAAAAACAGCTGATAGTATTGACCGATATCTATGGTGGTAGTGTTAATCAAAAAATGACTTTGATGCTCGAAAAATATCACTTTATCTTAATTACAGGAGTTAATCTGCCCTTAGTTTTATCACTAGTCCTTGAAACGCAACCTTTAACTAAAGAAAAGTGCAGTAATCTGGTTGAAGAAGCCAGAAAACAATTGCAGATTATTGAGCCAATTAAAACAAACAATAATGAAACTGACAGTGATTTTTTAAGTTGATGAGGAAGTAATGAATTATGATTAAAGAATTGCGAGTTGATGACCGTTTAATTCATGGACAAGTGGCACTTACTTGGCCTGGACATTTAGGAACTTCTCATATCGTAGTAGCTAACGATGCAGCAAGTAAAAATGAAATGCAGCAGAGTGCATTAAAAATGTCTGTGCAAGGTACCGCCAAAGTTCTTGTAAGAGATGTTAGTGGAGCAATAAAACTTTTTCAAAATCCTAAGGCCCAAAATATTCCGATGTTTGTGGTTGTTAACCAGGTAAAAGATGCGGAAAGAATCTTTACCGGCCTGAATGGTCAGCAAATCGAAAGAATTAATATTGCTAACGTTGGTCGCTTTGATGGAATAGATAAAAGCCAGAAAACAGAGATTACTGGTTCAATTTTACTAACCGCAGACGATAAAGAAGCGGCTGTAAAACTGTTAAAATCTGGAACAAATGTTGTTCATCAAGTTATACCAACGGACAAGGCAGACAAATTCTCTAATTTATTAAAGGAGCAATAATATGTCGAATAATATAATTTTAGCTGCATTTCTTTGTGGCTTAGCCGAATTTATTTGCTACGGTGGTGACTGGTTGTTAGGTCAGAACATGGCCGATCAACCCATTGTCGTAGGACCTTTAGTTGGTCTGCTTTTAGGTGATTTACAGACAGGAATTGTTTTAGGCGCGATGCTTGAAGCAACATTTATTGGAGCTGTAAATGTAGGAGGCGCTGTTTCTCTAAATCCTTCTGTAGCAACTGTACTGGCAGTTGCATATGCCATTATTGGTGGTGGGGACACAAAAGCTGCCGTTGCTTTGGCAATTCCAATGGGATTATTAGGCGGCCTGCTTGAAGTTGGAACCTATGTTTTATTTTCATTATTTCAAGATTCCTGGACTGACGCAGCAGACAAAGCTAACGAAAAGAAGTTAGTTTGGCTTCATTATGGCGTATGGTTTGCCAGATCATTGGTTTTCTTTATTGCAGTATTCATAACCGTCGTCATTGGTGTAAAACCTGTTGCTGCTTTTATTAAAGCTTTACCTTCCTTTGTTGAAAATGGTCTGGGTTTAACAGGCGGTCTGCTCCCAGCTGCTGGCTTTGCAATGCTTTTAAGCATGGTCTGGGAAAAGAAACTTGCAGTATGGTATTTCCTTGGCTTTATTCTAGTCGAATATGTAAAACTGCCTTTACTGGTTGTCGGAATAATTGGTTTAGTATTTGCTGTAGTCTTCGCCTTTTATGATAAAGATATTTTTGACCTTAAACACAAAAAAACTACTGCAAACAATAATGAGTCAGCCAGTCAGCAAGAAGAAGAGGACTTTCTATCATGACACAAGAATCTATAACTAAAAACACTAAAATTTCACCAACTGATAAAAAATTACTCCGCAAGCTGTATCTCAGATCATTAACTATTGGTGCTCCCTTACAATATGCGAATGAATATGGCTCAGGATTTGAATATTCAATATTACCTTTTATAGATCATTATTACAAAAATGGTTCAGAAGAAAAGCGGCAAGCTCTCAAAAGACATATTGTTTTCTATAATATCACTCAATATGTGGGAACCTTTTGCCAAGGGTTAGTTGCATCAATGGAGAAGCAGGCTTCCCAACACGAAGATTATGATGTTTCTTCAATTAGTGCCGTCAAAGCCAGTTTAATGGGACCAATGTCTGGAATTGGTGACACACTATTTTGGGGTATTTTAAGAGTTATTGCCGCTGGAGTCGCAATGACATTTGGAATGCAAGGCAATGTTTTAGCACCCTTCGTCTTCCTATTGATCTACAATATTCCTGCTCAATGGTGCCGCTGGGAAATGACTAAACTAGGATTTACAGTAGGTTCTGAATATATCACTGAAATGTATTCATCTGGTTTATTAACAATTTTCACAAAAGCGGCCAGAACTTTAGGTTTAATAATGCTTGGCGGCATGACGAGCAGCCTAGTCCAGTTTAAGACTAAATTAGTTTTTCATGTTGGCGGAGGTCAAGTAATCAACGTTCAAAATATTCTGGATTCACTTCTTAAAGGTTTAGTTCCTTTGCTGATAACTTTAGGTTGCTACTGGTTGATAGCAAAGAAACACGTCAACTTTACAGTTGTCATCTTGGGCTTAATTGTTTTTTGCATTTTGATAAGTGCATTAGGCATAGCTTAAGGCCAGAAGAATTAATAAAAATAGCAAAATTTTCTAAATTGAAAATCTTGCTATTTTTTGTTTCTGCTAACTTAAACGGTACTTTACAATTTTTCACCTTTAATAATGCTAGCAATGTCTACACAGACTTCTTCCGTTTGTTTTAAATAGCCTAAACGATCAAAAAAGCCATGATCAAGGCCTTTGTATAAAATTTCTTGACATTTAAAACCTTTATTTTTTAGCAAATTAGCAAAATATCTATTGCTAGGTAAAAAGTAGTCAAATTCTGCTTCAATTAATGTAACAGTTGGCATATTTTTAAAATCATTTGCATAAACTGGACTAACCAATGGATCAGAAACTAGGTTTTGGCCAAGATAAAGTGGTCTCATTAAATTAGCAATATACATTATTTTATTTAGTCTAGTATGAATGAAGTTTGTTTGCTCTTTATTCATTTCATATAAAGAATAATCCCAATGATAAATTGTTTGGAAAACTTTCTGCAGATCTAAAGCTCCATAAATTGAAATTACTTGCTTAATATAACCATTTTTGTCAAGCAATCCACATCCAACAGCTAAATTTCCGCCTGCACTGTCACCTGCAACACAGATTTGTGAGTTTTTAAAACCTAAATATTTTTGATGATTAACAATCCATTGCACTGTTTCATAAGAATCATGCAAAGCCCTGGAAAGGGAGTTTCTGGAGCTAAACGATAATCAAGAGAAATAACAGTGCAATCTGCTTTCTCCGCAATTAAACGGCACTGATTTAGCAATGTTGAACTATTACCACCGATAAAGCCACCACCATGCAAATATAAACAAGCATTACGTGTGGGAATTTTACTAGCAGACCTGCAAACTATAGCAGGTATATATCTATTTTCACATTTAATTAAAATACTTTTATTAATAATTGATGAACTAGCTAAATCTTTATTTGGCGAACCCATCCTATCTCTTGCATTTTGGAAGTCGATACTGCTTAAATCAATTGGAGCTATAGCTTCTTCGTCAGAAAGAAGAGGCTTATTTTTAGTTCTTTCCAAGACTTTAGGGTCTAATAACCCCCATTCTTCACCGTATGCTGAATTTCTGATAATCATGATATCCTCCAAGATTTGCTTAAGTAAATATTATGTTTGTTACTTTAATAATATACTAGCATTTAGCAAAAACATTTCATATAGAGCAGTGACATAAAATAAAAATGGTTATTTTACATCCTATCAAAACAATTTACTTTGTGAAAAAACTTTTTATTTCAGAAAAAAGACTAATAAATTAAGTTAACAAAACTGTAATTTATTAGTCTATTAATTAATATTTTTCTTATAATAGAAATTATAAAAGCTAAACTTGAACCTTCAAAGTGGCACTGCCATGATCATTTTTCCCTGCATTCAGTAGTTCAACGCTTTGATAATCTTTTGTATTCATAACAATGACAACAGTAGAGCAATCATAACCTGCTTTTTTAATTTCGTTTAAATCAAAATGTAATAGCTTTTGACCTTGCTTAATCTTATCTCCTTGTTTGACAAAACTTTCAAAATATTCGCCATTTAGTTTAACTGTATCAATTCCAATATGGATCATTACTTGTACGCCATTGTCTGAAGTTAAGCCAATTGCATGTTTAGTATTAAATAGCATAGTAACTTCACCATCAAATGGTGCATAAACATCTCCTGAACTAGGCTCAATAACAAAGCCGTCACCCATTGAACCATCAGCAAATGCTGGATCATGAGCCTGGGTTAAGTCTTCAACTTCTCCAGAAATTGGATTCAAAATACTTTCATTTGAGACAGATTGAGCAGAATTCATATTAGATGTCTTTTGTTCTGTACTATTCTCGTCAATACCTAAAACCATTGTGACAACACAGCCGACAACAAAGCAGGCTAGTAATCCTAAACAATAAGGAATAAAAGTTTTACCTACGAAAGCTGGTAAAGTAGTTAAACCACCAAACACAAACGCAAATGCTTTAGCTTTCATTCCACCAATAATCGCACCGCCAACTGCTCCTCCTGCAACAGCTCCAACTAAAGGCCTTTTATAACGGATTCCAATACCGTATATCGCTGGTTCTGTAATGCCGGCAAAGAAAATTGATAAAAGCGCTGAGATAGAATAAGCCTTTATTTTTTTGTCTTTTGTTCTGACAAAAGTACCAAGTGTTGCTCCTGCCATACCAAAGTTGGCCGCACATGTTAATGGCACAATATAGTCATAACCTAAGCTGCTAATATTATTAATCATTACTGGGTTAACTGCCCACTGTAAGCCGAATATAACAAAAATATTCCACACGCCACCTATCAGGGCTCCTGCAACCCATCCGTTAAGGTTCATTAACCAATTAATAACATTTGAAATCCCTTCTCCTACGTATACGCCAAACGGTCCAAAAACTCCTGCAGTTAACGGCACCATAACAAATAAAGATATTAGTGGAACAAATAATAACTGTAAATTAGTTGGTATCCAACTTCTTAGCCATTTTTCCAAGTATGATAGACACCAAGTTGCCAAGATAGCTGGCACAACTGTTGAAGTATAAGTCATTAATACTAAAGGTATACCGAAGAAGTGGACAATTGTACCATTGCCTGTACTACCCATTAGTTTCATAAACTCAGGCATTATTAAAGCACCCATAATGGCTGCAGCCACAAATTTGTCACACTTAAACTTTTCAGCAGCTGTAACTGCAAGCATTATCGGTAAGAAATAAAAGACGGCCGTCTATGCTACTGTCAAAATATGATAAGTAGAAGAAGATGTAGATAACCAGTTTAATTGTGTTGCAAGTAAAACTAACCCTCTAAAAACACCTGACCCAGCAAATAACGGTAGTAATGGGGTAAAAATCCCTCCAATAACATCCATTAATTTTAGAAACCAGTTGGTATTCTCTTCTTTAGCTGTATGCTCATTTTCGCTGCTTGTTAAATCCATGTTTTCAATTAACTGATCATAAATCTGAGGTACCGCTGGCCCAATAACAACTTGAAACTGGCCAGCTTTTTCTACAACGCTAATGACTCCATCTAAAGATTCAGTTTTTGTTTTATTTTTATGAGCTATTTCATTATTTGCTAAGCGCATCCTAAGTCGTGTAGCACAGTGGGTGATATTTGAAATATTATCCTGCCCCCCCAACTAACGATAAGATTTTTTTGCCAAGATTTTCGGACATTTTTTTCACCTATCCCTTACAATGATTGGTCCTCAAATTGTTCTTTGCCATCAAATTCTTTAGAGTGCTCCAATTCATCAAACTTTTGTTCATTATCACTTTCAATTGCTGCTAATTCTTCTACCCTTCTTTCATGACGACCGCCAATATATTTGGCTTCTAACCAATTTTTGACGATCATCTTGGCTAACTCTGGACCAACTACGCGAGAGCCGAAAGCTAATACATTTGTATTGTTATGCATTCGCGAGAGCTTAGCTGAATAGCAGTCACTGCATACGCAGGCACGAATACCTTTTACCTTGTTTGCTGCTAATGAAATGCCTACACCAGTGCCACAAATTACGATTCCCAGATCATAATCCCCATTAGCAACGGCTTTACCAACCTTTTGACCGTAAATAGGGTAATCAGTTCGCTCATTACTCTTTGTCCCAAAATCATAAACTTCATAACCTAAACTTTTAACATATTCCATAATTGTCGGTTTCAGTTCCAAGCCGACATGATCTGATCCAAAAGCTATTTTTATTTTCTTTGCAACCATTTTTACTGATTTTCCTTTCTGATTTGAGCAATTGTTTCCTGATAAGAAACTGACTTGTTAAATAGTGCTGAAGTTCCGAGAATAAAATTATCAACGCCTTTTCTATGCAGTTGATTAATTTTTTCTCGTGAAACTGCTCCGTCAATTCCTAAAACATATTTATACTTTTCTTTTGCCGCGACAAACTGCTGCAGCTTTGGCATTACAAAATCTTGAAATGGCTGTCCAGCAAATCCTGGATGAACAGTCATTACTAAAACATAGTCTGCGTTAGGTAAAAGTTCTTGAACTGTAGTGAAAGACGTTCCCGTATTTACTGCAATTCCAGCTTTTTTACCCAAAGCGTGAATATCATCAATCGTCCTCGCAGGTTGTTTTTCAGCATCTGGACAAAAATAAATAATGTCTGCTCCCAAATCACTAAAGAATTTAATGTAAGAACGGGGATTTTCAATCATCAAATGAGCATCCATAGGTTTTTTCGTCAAGGAACGGATTGTTTGATAATCTTCTGGTCCTAATGCAAAATTCGGAACATATCTACCATCCATTACATCCATGTGATACATATCGACTCCAGCGTTATTCAGCTTTTCAACTTCTTGTTTTAAATTACTAAAATCTGCGCACATCATTGACGGACTTAGTATTAAAGACATTTTCTCCTCCTTTTTGAGTAATCGTTTACTCACACAACACACTGATATTATTACACTTAATTTTTATTTTGTAAACGTTTTTCTAAATAGTACATGATAAATAGAGCAATCGTTTAACTATAAAAGAACTTAAATTTTTATTTTAATGATATAATTAGGCAATAAATGAAGGAGTAGGTAATGAAGCAATATTCAATTAAAGACATTGCAAAATTATGTAATGTTTCAACTGCAACAGTTTCACGGGTAATTAATAATAATGGCAGGTTTTCTGAAAAAACCAGGCAAAGGGTTTTAGACGTTATTAAGCAAACTGGCTATAAAATCGATAACAATGCCCGTAGTTTGCGTACGAATATTACATTCACCATTGGAATCCTTGTTCCAGACATTAAAAATCCATTCTTTGCCGATTTGGTTCAAAAAATTGAAGAGTTGCTGTTTAACAAAAACTATTCCACCATTATTTGTAATACTGATAAAAATGAACAAAAAGAAAAAGCATACTTACGTATGCTTGAAAACAAAAAGGTTGATGGCATTATTGTAATTTCCGGATCTTATCAACACGGTTTTAAATTTCAAAGTTCTCTAAAAGAAATTCCCTACATTTGTATTGACCGCGAACCAGAAAATTTTCATAATACAGTTTTTATTTCCTCTAATCACTATCAGGGCGCCCTGGATGCAACTAATTATTTATTTCAAAAAGGAGCAAAATCTCCTGTAGTCGTAGTCAAAAAAGTTAGTAGCTCAATTAAATCTAGAATTGACGGTTTTAAGGAAAGTTTGAAAAATCATTCTCTTAAATTTGCCAAGTCACGCCACGAACTGAAGTTACAAAGTCAATCTTCATTCGTCAAATTTTTGCGAAAAAATCCCAAAACTGACAGTTTATTCGCTGTCGATGACGGTATTGCAATGGAATTACTCAAATATCTTAAAAATCTTGGTTACCAAGTTCCTCAACAGATTCAAGTTGTTGGTTTCGATGATGTACCTGCAGCTAACATAGTTACACCAAAGTTAACAACCATTCAGCAAAATACCAGAAAAATTGCACAAACAGCTGTTACCAGCATGATGCATGCCATCAATAAGCAAAATGAAAAAGGAAGTCAATTTTTAATTCCAACTAAATTAATAATCAGAGAAACCACAAAATAGCTAAGTAAAAACTTAGCTATTTTTGTTTAAAGATGCTGTTTCATTTTATTGTTATAACGACCATTTGCGGCCAAAATATTTTCACTATCTATTTACAAGTTAACTACGCTATTTACTTCTCCTCCGGAAATAATTGTTTTAGCATCGTTCAAAGCAATTTCAATACTGTTTTTAACAGCTAGTTTCGTGAAGAAAGCAATATGCGGAGTAATTAATACCTGTGGCATTGCTTGTAGTTCTTTATAATCTTCCGGTAGTGAATTCAGCATATTCTTTTTATCATAAAAATCTGTTTCATCGGCTAAAGTATCCAAGGCTGCAGCAGAAATTTGCCCATTTTTAAGGGCCGCAATTAAAGCTTGTGTGTCAACTAAGCCCCCACGAGCTACGTTAATCAGAATGGGCTTTTTCTTCATTTTATCAAAAGCAGTTTTGTCAATCATGTTTTCGGTACTTGCTAGTAATGGTGTATGTAAAGAAATAATATCGGATTTAGCAAGAATCGTGTCAAAGTCAGTATAAGTGAGGTACGGCTCCAGAGACGCGTCATAAACAGGGTCATAAGCCAAAACTTTAGCCCCTAGTGCGCTGTATAGGTGTGCACTAGCTCCACCAATATGACCGGCACCAATTATACCGACAGTGCAATTAAAAATTTCAGTACTAATTGTACTTTTATCATAAGTAAAATCCCCATGAGCCATTCTGTCTTGATAAATCCCAATTTTACGCAATAAGTACATTGCATCGGTCACACCGAGTTCGGCAATGGCCCTTGGTGAATACGCTGCAACATTCGTAATTTTAATGCCATTCTTTTTTGCGGCTGCTAAATCTTGGTTATCAACTCCAACCTGCCGCACGGATAATTGCTTAATGCCAAATTGCTTAAATTTTTCGTAGACACTGGCGCCGACTGGAAGATTGCCTTCAGAACTCACTCCGTCAAAACCTTGAGCTAAACCAGCATTATCTGCAGACAAGTCATCGTGGACGATTTTTATTTCAACTTGGTTTTTTTGAGCCCAGTTTTCAATAATTTTTTCTTCCATTTTAATTACACCATAACAAATAATTTTCATTTACTCTTTCTCCTATTCTTGCTTTAAAAAATTGACAATTTTTATTTTTAAGTTTGAAAGTTCCTATTAATCCTAATTTACGGTATCTCTAATGCCAGAAGACGTATCTTTATCATATTCAAGACCGTGAATGCAGGCTAATGGTATATTAATACCACGTTGTCCCATTACTAAACCCGCAGCAGCTGCCAGCAAATCACAAAGCGTCTCAGCTGTACCAGCCTCTTTATTTACTCTCAGACCATTTAAACCGTATAAGCCAACTGCTACCTGATTAGCACCTTTTTTATCTGCCCTACCGTCACTATCAGTAATAATCACACTCGTTTTTACCCCTAACTCTTGGCAAAAAGCATTGCTGATGCGTTTAGCTGTTAAATCACAATTCTTGGGCAAAGTTATCGCCGTATTATTTTTACCCTTGTCAACACCGCCACTAGTTAAAAACAATCCATTTGATAGCCATGCACCAATATGATTTCCACTTATTTCCAGCTTGCTACCAGTGGGATCACCGGTTTGGTCGATAATTACTTGAATTAAATGCTCATCTTTTCTGGGAATTCGCTGCTGAATTTTTTGTGCCAAAGGAGTCGGCACAACTTGGTTTAGATCTATAACATCGCCTTCTGCTAGCGAGCAAATTTTAGAAGCTACACAAATAATATCGCCATCAGCAATTCGAAAATGCTCCTTTTTGATTGTTTTAATTAATATTTGTGGCAAGTCACAAACTTTAGAAATTATGGGTACGCCACGCAAACCAGTAATTGTAACCATAGGTTCTCCCAACTTATTAAATTGATTAAAAAACATAGTATCTTAATTATAAAGGTTTAGTTATACAGTGAGAAAGTAAATTTTTAAAATTGCCAACAAAAAAATGTACTGCTATCCAAAATAACAATACATTTTTATATTACTGATTAATTATTCAACTTTTACAATTTCATTTACAAATTCATCATACGTTTTACTGGCAGTTAACTTAGAAACTTTATTATCATTAATGATAACCTCAGATAGTTCATCAAAAACTTTACGGAATTTCTTCTCATCCTTCTTGCTAGAAGCCAACGTAATAATTAAATAAACTAACTGATTTCCCCATTTTATTCCCTTAGGGTTAATATAAATAAACCACTGGCTCTTCTCGGCATCATAATCGATAGGGTGCGGAATTGCAACTGATCCAAAAGCTGTACTAGAAAGCTTTTCTCTTTCTAAAATCTTTTTTTCAAAATCCTGACCAACAATTTTTTCTTTAATAAATTGCGTAGAAATGCAGTGAATAATTTCTGAAGCACTCCGACTGCCACTTTCTCTAACAAAGTTATTTTTAGATGTAAATTTTGCCAGACCACGTTTTAATTCTTGAGATAAATTTGCATCCTTAATCTGCTTAATTGCTTTTTGAATTTTATTAATGTCATTAGGTAACAGAAAACTAGAGATTTGCACAAAATTATGATTTTTTATAATTTGTTTTGAGTCTGCCACAATTACCAGTTGCGTTTCATCTAAAATATCAGATTCATCGGTAATAGTATTAAGTAAAGCCATATCATTATTAAATTTTTGATCAATAATGTCTACAGTGTCTTTAGCATTACCATGATATTCCGGCATAAACAACTGACCGATAACTTTATTTTCATTCCTGATTTGCTCGGTAACGATATTACCTACATGCAAAGCAATAAAAGCAATTTCTTCTTCACTAACTGAAATACCTAACACATTATTTATTTCATATGCTATTAAAGTAGCACATTCATATATTGTAGGTGAAGAGTTTTTTATATTTTTTGCCAAGGGATTATGAATTGTATCATTATTTTTAAAACGATCTATTAAACGTAATAAATGTGGCAAAAATCTTTTCTTAAATAATTCTTCGTCGAGATCTAAGTCATAGGTTTTTCTCACAAACAACACGATTCTCTTAAATAACTTATTAATTTGTGACTTTTCGGGTACTTCAATCTTATGATTCCCTATTAATAATTCCGACATATTTACCAGTTGCTTAACATCATATGCGGATAAGCAATAGTCAGTTTTATTATTAATCTCTTCTACAAGTCGATGTACTAAAACATTATCAATTTTATTAACATCCGGCTTTTCTATTGTTTCATCAGAACGATCAATCATAATTACCAGGTGTAATAAGAAATTGCTAAAATTAAAAGAATCTAATTTTGTCTTAGTTTCAGAAATACTTTGACTTAAAATTTTGCTGATTAAATGAACTTTAACATCAGGAAAATATTCTTGAATTGCTTTTTCATTTAACAGCGTCCCGTTCAATTCATGATATATGATTGATGACAATATTTTCCTTTTATTTTCTTCTTTTCCTTCAACATGATAAAAATCACCAGAACGAACTAATTTCAGATCAAAATTGGAAAACTCATTGCTTAAATTTTTTATTTCTCTTCTTAGCTCCACATCATTAATGTAAAGTTGACCAGATAAATCATAAATATTGATTGGTTCTTCCGCCATAATCAATTTTCGTATCAGCCACGAGCTTCTTTGATTGACGGTTATAGGTAGGCTCCTATTTTTTACCTGGGTTTCATTACTACCTTTAAATTTATAACCTTTTGGTCCACTTTCAATTTCAATATTGTTTTGACGTAACTGAGCTATTCTATTTTTCACCGTTCTTTCCGAAATTGCCAGTTTCATTGCAAGAGTTTTCGCAGTGATCCAAGATTCATTATTTTGTCGTAAAAAATCTAATAAATCTCTGTTGCCACCCATCATTTATCTCCTCACCTATTCAAGATTAGAGTGTACTGAACGTAATTGACTTGCTGTAACCAAATTAGTATGAAGAGCTCTTAATACCAAGCTGTCAAACAATAGTAAAGAAGATTGTTCATACAAACTTCCCATAGGCTGAATTGAAGAGCCAGCTGTATCCTTGTCTTGGGCCTCAATTAATACAGTCACATCACATTTTTGATTAAGCGGTGCCTTTTTATTAGCTGTAAAAACTATAATTTTTGCTTTTGCTTTTTTAGCACTTTCTTCTTGCGAAATAAGAGTTGATGATTTACCACTAGCAGAATTAAAAATTAATAAATCATCTTTGCCAATCGCTGGTGCTGTTATCTCAGTGACTAGATGTACTCTAAGGCCAAACTGCGTTAACCGATTTGCAAGAGCATTTATCATTAAGCCACTTCTGCCTTCACCCGAAAGAAAAATACTTTTGGCATTCAAAAACATTCTTAAAATTTGGTCAGCTTTTTCATTTGTGAGATCACAATTTATATAGCTAAGTTCACTAATAATTTGATCAAATTCGTCAATCATTTCTGACATCCTTTGCTAGTCGCTGTCCCACTTTACCAGAAGGATGATTTAATAAAAAGGCTTTTTTGGTAAAATTTTCATCTTTCATTAGTATTGTTGCTATAACATCAAATAGAGAAATGACAGCCAAAGTACTGGTGGTAGCCAGCATATTAAACTCATCCAGTTCTTTTTCAACTTTAACTTTTACAACCAAATCTGCATTTTTTGCCAAAATCGAATCAACATTTTCAGTTACAGTGACAATTTTTGCCTGTTTTTCTTTAACATTTTGGTCAAAACTAGTTAATTCTTTAGTAGAACCACCTTTTGATATAAAGATGACAGTATCGCCTTTTTTCACTTGTCCTAAGCCACCATGAACTGCATCTGACGGATTAAGATAAAAAGCTGAGATACCTACAACATTTAATGTGTGGGTTGCTTTGCGGGCTGCCATTGCTGAAGTACCACAACCAGTGAGAAAAACATTATTAGTATTTTTTTCTATGGTTTTCAGTAAATGAGTAAAATCTTCTTCACTAATGCTTTGACCAAGCTTAATAATTTCTTCGCCTTCAGCTTGGAAAAGTGCCGAATAATTATTCATCTGTTTCACCTAGAATTGTGATTTCAATTTTTCTTTTTCTTGCTCTAGTTTGGTCAAAATCTGCAAAAAAGATCTGACCAACTGAACCTAAAAGTAGTTTATGCTGCTTAACTCCCAAGGTAACGCTTGACCCAAGGAAATCTGATCTCAAATGACCATCTGTATTTAACATCGTCCATTTAACCGCCGGATAATTAGGATCAGTCTTTTTCATTCCATAAGCAATATGCTCTGGACCAGGGCTAAGATAGGGATAATTCTCTGACTGCTGACGAGGAATTATCTTGTCTAATACATTAGTTAGATCAACTTGCAGGAAATCATCATCATAGTAATTTTTGTCATGCATATACTCGTCAAAATAGACAGAACATGTTGTATGCGTAGTTTGCACTAAGCAAATGCCATTAGCAATATTACTTTTGTTAACAGCGTCCTTTACTTGCTCCGTAATCATATGATAAGAAGGTCTGCCTTGGACTGTTTCTAGCTCTAATTCATCAAAATAGAAACTCATGATTCAATAGCTGCCTTTACTTTGTCCCATACTTGATCTGTACCAATACCTGTCAAAAGAGCTACACCATTAATTACCTTGTCTTTAATTTCATCAGGAACTATCGTAGTTGAAATAACAATATCATAATTGCCATTTTGAATGTTCTCAACTTCTTGACTAACAGCAGATTGCTTAATTTCAACGTCATTTTCAAAGCCATTCTCTTTTAGCCAGTCATTAACTTTTGCGTGGACAATGGTTGAAGTAGCATGTCCAGCACCACACATAATTAACATTTTTTTCATGATTATTCACCTTTCTCTGCACTTGGACCAGCATTAAATTTCTTAATTACATTTAAGTAGTATAGAAGGCCAAGTAAAACAACTATCAAAACACCCAAACCAATAAGACCGAAGTTTTGCGTCATCCAAACGAAAATTGAATTTGTCCATAATCCAGACAGTTCGAACGAAAACGCACCTTTCGTATTAATACTGTAATTGGCCAACCTGAAACTCTTCATTACTAATGGTGAAAGCCAAGTAGACAAATACAGCATTGGTACCGAATAGATGACTGCTCCTATTAAACTTCTGATAATATTGCCTTTAAAAGCACCAACTAATAGAGTAAATACATAAACATAAAGTGTTAAATCTCCTAGAGGCAAAACTTTATTACCAGGTAAAACTGTGGCTAAGAACAGTGAGATTGGAATCATTAAAACACTAGTAGCGATCACAGCTGGATGACCAACAGTTAAAGCAGCATCCATACCAATGTTTACTTTTTTACCGTGTAAATGCTTTTTAGTAAACTCTTGGGTTGCTGAAGAAATTGGGGTTAAACTTTCCATGAACATTGAAATCATTTTTGGCATGATCTTCAAAGTTGCGCCCATTTCAACTCCAAGTTGCAAAATACCAGAAACATCAAAGCCAGCTAGTAGTCCGATACCAACTCCTACAATAAAGCCAATAACTAATGGATCACCTAAAACGCCAAACCGTTTTTGAATTTTTTCTGGACTTGCGTCTAATTTGTTAAATCCTGGAATTTTATCAAATAACCAGTTTAACGGTACAGCTAAAATTGTGGCTGAAAGAGCCATTGTATGAGTTACAGCAATACCAGGCAAGTTGAAAAACTTTTCCGTAATTGGCTGCATCAAGTCTGCTAAAAACAATTCCAGTAGAAAACCACCAGCTAAAGCAATTATGCCGTATACATAATTACCTGAAACTGCCCATACCAGCAAACCAATAAATGTTGGTTGCCATAAATTCCAAATATCAACATTCAGTGTTCTTGTTAAACCAATCCACACTAAAACCAGATTTATTAAAATAGTTAGTGGAATTGCTAAAACACCTAAGGAACTGGAAAAGGCAAGTGGCCCTCCGACTCCACAACCAACATCCATAATACTTAACGACAAATGATATCTTGCAACCATCAATTTAATTGCAGGTTGCAAGTTAGTAGCCATCATGTTAACTACCATGTTCATTCCAATAAAACCAGCACTTAAGGTCAAACCGGAAATCAGTGCTTTAGATGGTTTTAAACCGACAATGAGACCCAAAATAATGATAATAATTGGTATACCAACTGTTGAGCCTAAGTTTAAGAACCAATGTATGGCCTGTACAAACATTTTTTACCACTCCTTTAATTCAATCCGTATTTCTTCAATATTTGATCTGCTTGATCAATTTCAGATGCTGACATCAACTCTTTAATAGCCGTTTTATTTTGGCAGAAAGTCATTAAATTGCTTAATAACTGCGCCTGTTCATGCGGCTTGCTCATTGCAATCATAAAGACAATGTTAACTTTGACATTGACAGATTTATTTACCATGCTTTTAAATTGAACGGGGTTTTTTAAAGTTGCTAGAGCTATCTGTGAAGTATTGACATATGCCGAATCCGTGTGAGGGATTGCCACTCCAAATCCCTCTTCAAGTTCTAACCCAGTTGGAAAGTCGGTTTCCCGTTTTAAAACATGTTCCAAATAACTATCTTTAATTACATCCCTTTCTTTCAGTGCTTTAGCCATTTTGGTAATTATTTCTGTGCTATTTCTTGCATCAACATCTAGCTTGATTATTCTTTTATCGAAGAACATTCCTTCATCCGCCTTTCTTTATGTCACAATATTAAGCGCTTTATTTATTAAAGGAAAAAGCAATTTTGCACCGCAAGGTGAAAATAAAAGGAGCATAACTTTCACTCTTACTGGGCAAAAATTATTTTGCAATAAAAGAGCGTATTGGCTATAAGTTATATTAAGGAGGAGATAAAATGGTCGAAGTAGCCGTATCTTTACATAGTGGCCCTAAAATCAATCTAGCAAAAACACTAACTTTATTAGAAAAAGGAGGAGCTGATTATTTTCATATTGACGTAATGGATGGTACTTTTGTTTCTGAAATTGATTTCGGCGAAAATCTGGTTAAGGAAATAAGTGATTACTCTTCAATCCCACTCGATGTTCATATGATGGTAAATAATCCAGAAAAATTAATTAACCACTACTGTTGTAAAACTACGAAAGTAATTGGCATACATGTAGAATCAACACAGCATATTCATCGTGCTCTATCATTAATTAAACATGCAGGCAAAAAAAGCGAAGTTATTATTAATCCCGGTACTCCTGTCAATGCCATAACTCCTGTTCTCGATTTCGTTGATCAAGTTATGGTCATGTCAGTTAATCCTGGAACAAGTGGTGCCAAATTTATCCCCAATACTATTAACAAAGTTAAAGAACTGGATGAACTGAGACAAATTAATCATTATCATTATCAAATTGAAGCCGATGGCAGCATTAGCAACCAAAATATTGGTGAACTAAAAAAAGCAGGACTTGATATTGCAGTTTCAGGTTCTTACATTTTTAAAGGCGATTTTAAAAAAAAAATTCAAACATTAAAAAATATATAAAAAAGCCATTTCCTTAATGGAAATGGTCTTTTTATCCCTTTTGAAAGCCAATTTTAAATACAATTTAATTTTGCATATTAAAAAAGGTCGTTTCAAGTAAAAGAAACGGCCTTTTATGTTACTTTTGGTGTCGGCAAAATTTCTACATGTTACGCTTCTCATTATACAAAACGAAAGCGTGACAAAATTGGACAATAATAACTTTCTCAGTCGTAATCAAATATTATTACCACTAATCAATTTTTTGACGAATTTTAGCAGCATCTTAGTTGGAATTGGTGGTTCACTAATTATCCGTGAATATTCAGATAATATCGTTATTAACGGCTTAATTTCGAGTATCAGTTCGTTAGCACTTATTTTGAGCGTTTTATTTATTGGTTCCAAGCTCGACAACACTGATAAGCGACGCATGCTTATCTGGATGTATATTTTACTGAGTTTATTTTTATTACTCCCTTTTACTTTCCCGCAAAAATACTTTGTACCCTTATACATTCTCGTTGACCTTTGTATAACAATGTTTAGCTTAGTAGAAGGGTTATCTTTCACTGGGAATTTAAAGTCACTTCTGACTGATAATGCACTGGAGCGAACTATTAACCATAATTCCATTGCCGGACTTATTGGTAATATTGCCAGTGTGGCAGCGATGGCAGTTTTAATTTTTACTACCCGCAACTATTTGTCTTTTCTCTTGGTAGCAAGCGGCGGCTTTTTTATAAACATCTTTCTCTCTATTGCTTTACGCCAGAGGCACTTTACAAAAAGCCAAAATAGTTTTAAAACTTTAACCCACCTCGTGACAGTTTGGCACAAAATAACTGCTAGCAAAGGCTTACGCGCCTCAATTATTGTCGCCATTTTTACCAGTGCTCTCCAATCAGTATTTAATGGGTTGATGATCTATTTTTGGAAAGCGATTGATCCTAACTACAGTCACGTTTACTGGCTACTAGTTGCCGTAGTCAGCGGTCTTTTCTTAGGTGCTGCTCTTATTCACTCTGATAATACATTTTGGCTACTTAGTACTTTAGTATTTATTACCACGCTGGCTTTAGGAATTTTCTTTTTAAACCAAACAATCGTTACTATGACTGTTATTACTGTACTGATATATGGCGAAACTTTACCAATCGCTAATTGGTGCAATAAAACTAGAATTAAAAGAACCGGTAAAGAGGTGCAGTCTTCCCAATCGAGTTTCCTGCAGCTGGGGAGTGCTCTCTTGAATATCATTTTTACTGTCGGAATATCTGCAATCGCCAATGCTTGCCACAAACCAGCTCTTACTTTACTTGCTGCAGGAATTGCCCTTTTACTTGTTTTTAGCCTTCTTGGCAATAATGTGCAGCGGTATCGCCAAGAAATGATCAATTAAAAATTGGTAAAAAATCAACCATCCCTCATAAAAGAAATGATTGATTTAAGTTAACTTTTTAAATTAGTGTGCTTCAAACAGTTATTATTCTTTTCTTCTGCGTTTAGTCCCCACACCTAAAAGACTCAAAACTAGTGCTGAAATACCTAAAAGAAGCATGCCTATTTGAGATTTTCTATCTGAACCTGTCTGAGCCAAAGTTCTGGTCTTTTTACTTGCACCATTAGACTTACTTAGTTGTTCACAACCGTTATTTGGCTTAGCGGTAGACTTGCCTTCTTTATTTGCCTTTTTATTAGTCTTATGTGTTCCCTTCTTATTCGGCTTTGTATTACCGCTAGAATTATGACTATTGTCATTGTCGCTTGGTTCCTGTCCTGGTTCTTTTCCCGGTTCCTTAGCGCTTTGATCATTCTTCGTGTAAACGTAAACCACATCTTGAGGTTGGCTGGTAAAGAAACCTGTAGCGTTATTAGGTCTGGTCTTTAACGTATAACCGGAAATAGTTTTTGTTTCAGTTTGATAGCCGTCACCAACATTACCGCTTAAAATAACATTAGGAGCGATTTGATTACCGTTTTCATCTTCATAATGAACCGTTACATCAGCGGCCTTAACAGGCGTTTTACCGTTAACATTGTCAGTAGGTTTTTGATAAATAAACATAATATCATCTACGTTTTCGCCTATCAGTCCTTTAGCATTTTTCGGCATAGCCGTTAAAACATAACCAGGAATTTCTTTAACTTTAGCTTCATAAGGAGTGCTGTATGTGCCAGTGTAGGTCTCATCAGGCGCAAGCGTCTTGCCCTTTTCATCTTGATAGTGAGCTGTTATTGTAGTTTCACGCACGTACGTTTCATCTTTTGCACCAACTTGCCAATTTTTCATCAGATCACCTGATGACCATTTTTCTGAGCCTTCAGGATCCTGCATTGTTTTCTTTCCAACATTTAACCAAGTTCCTGGTGTATCAAGACCCATAATTGAAACGAGTTTGTTTCCTTTTCCCAGTTTCAAAACTAGCAGGTTTTGGTGCCCTTTCAGCATATCATAGGTGCTACCATTACTACTCATATCAAAATTGCTGATGTCTAGGGTTCTTAAGTTCGAAAGTTTAGGATATTTACCATCTTCTTTAGGATCAGCGTAGAGATAAAACATTTGACTCATGCTTTTTACTTTAGAAGTATTGAAACTTGACAAATTCAAACCAACTAAACTATTCGTATCACGAAACATGTATGACATATCTATAACATTTGCAGTATCAAAGTTGCGCAGGTCTAAGTATGTTAATTTATTACATCCTTGAAACATACTATTCATAGTTGTAACTTGAGAGGTATCAAAGCTAGAGATGTTTAGGTCTTTTAGCTTTGTACATTTCATGAACATAAGTGACATATCCGTAACTTTACTAGTATTAAAGTTAGAAAGATCAAGTGAGACAAGGCTGGAATCCCAACCGAATACTGAACTCGTATCGCTAGAGTATGAATAATACATACTAAACATTGCTTTCATATTTTCAACATTTTTAGTATCAAAACTGTGTACATCAATGTTAGTCAAACTTGCACAGTGATTAAACATATATGACATGTCTTTAACATTAGCGGTATTGAAGCTAGTAACATTTAATTTTGCAAGACTCTCACACCCTGCAAACATCCATGACATATTTGTGACTTGGGAAGTATCAAAATTCTGCAAATCTAATTCTTTGAGACTTTTGCAACCAACAAACATATATGACATATCTTTGACTTGGGAAGTATCAAATTTACTTAGGTCAAGATCTTCGAGATTGGTACAGCGGTCAAACATATAAGACATGTTTTTAACATTTGAGGTGTTAAAATGAGAAAGATCTACGTGTTTAAGACTACTGCATTGACTAAACCAGGCATACATGGTGGTTGCTTCCGAAGTATCAACGTTTTCTAAACCTTCAATATCAGTTAGGCCTCTAAGACGAATAAAAACTGACTTAACATCGCCAACAACTTTAAAGTAGCCGTCAAAGATTACCTTTTTTACATGCGTACACTCAGGGTCTGGTCCATTTTGACCTAGAAATCCAGCTACAAGACCAGCATTACTTACAATAGTCGGATTATCCTTATCATGACTCCCACTTACAGTTAATACGTTAGTATCACTATCATAACTTTCGTCAGCATTACCCCACTTACCTGTTTTAATAGTTTTTGTACTAATTTTATTTTCATTCTTAGTGATGTCTGTTTCTGGTTGATCATTACCAGCAGAAGTTTGAGAGTTGGAATCTTTATTGTTGCCCTGCGGTGATTCTACACTCCCATTTTGAGTTTCATCTGCATTATCTGTAGTACCATTAGTATTTCCTTCTGGTGCAGTGGTATTCGCATTATCAGCAGTAGCGCCCTGATTATTTGCCTGAGATATAGTATTATTTGCTACTCGAGTTTCAACACGAATATCATTATCATTCCTATTAAAGCTTTGTGCAGTGTCTTGTGTTCCTGAATTGCTATCAGCCTTTACCACATTAGTATTCAAACTCATCAAACCAAGTGCGGCTGCCGTTAAACTGCTAAAAAGCAGTGCTCCAGTCCGCTTGTTGTGATCTAATCCTTTATTCATTTCTTACCTCTATCGTAAATGTAACTTTTTATCTACCTAAAAAAATATGCATATTATTACACCTTCAGTATATATATTAAACAATAACAAAGCAAGTTTATTTTAAATTATTTTTACTAAAATAATGATAAAGAAATTAAAATACCACAATAAAATTCAAAATATAAAATAACACCAACAGCTTTTATGCAATATATAATTATATACTAACAATATATTTATTAATTAAAAAATAAAACAAGTCGTTTCTGATAGTAGAAGCGACTTGTTTTCTAGTCATTATGAACAGTGGTTAAATGTAGTAATTATAATTGTTTAATTTGCTCTTCTATATTTAAAACCTCTAGCACATCCGTGGCGCATTCTGCACCTTTATTGCCCGATTTACCACCGGCACGATCAGTTGCTTGTGCAACCGTATCAGTCATTAGCACGCCAAACATCACTGGCACTGTGCCATTTGCTGATGCTGCTGCTAACTGTGAGGTAGTGCCTTCACAAACGTAGGTAAAGTGAGCTGTTTCGCCCCGAATTACTGCTCCGAGTGCAATGATGCCATCGACTTTGCCACTCTTTGCCAAGCAGTTGACTGTGCGGGCAATTTCGAATGCTCCAGGTACTCTCACAATCACAATATTTTCATCTTTCACGCCCGATTTTTTTAATTGTGACACAGCTCCAGAAAGGAGACGATCCGTTACCACACCATTAAACTGAGCAACAACAATACCAATCTTTTTATCTTGTCCTTGAGCAATGTTTCCGTTAATTTCTTTCATAATTAATCCACCTCATTTAAAATATGATTCATTTCATGTTTTTTAGTCGCTAAATATTTTTTGTTTTCTGCAGTCATGCCCACTTCAACTGGTATTCGTTTCGCAACTTTAATACCATAGTTTTCTAATTGTGCCACTTTGTCAGGATTATTGGTCATCAAATTAACCTCACTAACGCCCTTTTGTCTTAGGATTTCGGCTGCGACATTGTAGCGACGAGCATCAACCGGCAAGCCTAGATGCTGGTTAGCTTCTACCGTATTCATACCTTCATCTTGCAATTTATAGGCTCGTAACTTGTTTTCCAAACCAATTCCCCGACCTTCTTGACGCAAGTATAAAACCGCTCCTGAACCATTTTCTTCAATTTTAGTTAGTGCTTCAGCTAACTGAGCGCCGCAATCACAGCGTTTAGAGCCAAAAACATCCCCTGTCAAGCATTCACTGTGAAGCCGCAGCAAAAGTGGCTCACCTTTTTTAACTTCGCCTTTGCTAATTAACAAAGTAGGCTGCTTTTCGGGATGCTTTTTATCTCTAAACCCTTCAAGCTGGAAGTGACCGTACTTGGTGGGAAAATCAACCTTAGTAAAAGATTCAATCCCCAAATCTTTGTTTTCCTGATTTTTGCGGTATTCAATTAACTCTTCAATAGTCAAATAAGGAATGCCTAGTCCTTCCGCTAAAGCTTTCAAGTCTTTACGTCTAGCCATCGTTCCGTCTTTTTTAATGCATTCGCAGATAAAGCCAACAGGAGCAACTCCGGCCAATCTGGCTAAGTCTAATGCTGCTTCGGTGTGACCAGTACGTTCCAATACCCCACCTTCTTTAGCTACTAGCGGAAAAACATGACCAGGATGGTAAAAATCAGACCATTGGCTATTAGGATCAGCCAATTTTTTAATAGTCTTTGCCCGGTCAAAAGCTGAAATTCCCGTCGTAGTTTCAGTGGAATCAACACTAAGAGTGAAGGCCGTGCCAAAAGTATCGTTCGAACCCGTTTCAATTGGCTTCAACTGCAAACGGTCGGCATAAGCTTTGCTCATTGGTACGCACAATAATCCACGAGCCTTAGTAATCATCATATTAACTGCTTGTGGTGTAACCTTTTCTGCTAAGCCAATCATATCCCCTTCAGACTCGCGCTGAGGTGAATCAGCCACAATTACCAATCCGCCTTTTAACATATGCTGTAATACTTTTTGTATTTTTTCATTCAATTGTTCTGTCATTTTTTTCTCCATCAAAATTCTTTTTTCCAAGCCTGAATCTGCTTAACTGCGTAGCGACCAATCATATCCACTTCAATATTTGCTCTATCGCCTACCTGGTAGTGAGCCAAAGTAGTATTTTGGATGGTATAAGGTATTAAGCTTACTCCAAAATGATCATTCTCTGCCATCGTGACTGTTAGGCTAATACCATCAATAGCAATTGATCCTTTTTCAACAATAAAGGGATCATACTTATGTGGTACTTGAAATTCCAATTCAATAGAATTTTCGTTTTCAACTCGTTTTACCAGCTCGGCTGTTGTATCAATGTGTCCTGCAACAATATGTCCATCAAGTTTGCCGTTTAACTCTAGTGAAGGCTCCAAATTTACCAAGCTACCTTTTTGCAACTTGCCTAGATTAGTTCTTTTCATTGTTTCTGGCATTACATCAACTGCAAAGTCTTCTTCGCTCCAGTCAGTAATGGTTAAACAAATGCCGTTCACGGCAATACTTGCTCCCAATGGCAAATCTGTTTGTATCAGTTCAGGTGCACAAATACCTAGTCTTGCATGTTGCGCACTAATTTCCAAGCGGGTAATCGTACCCGTTGTTTGAATTATTCCTGTAAACATCCTTTTCTCCTCACGCGAATTCTTACGTCTTGTCCTAAACTTTTAACATCCAATAATTGGTAGTGACTTATTTCTGTTAAAGCCTGTCCGTACACAGCAGACAGTGCTGTGCCACCCAACACCAGAGGTGCAATATATGTTACTATTTCATCCACCAAATCAGTTGCTATAAACTGGGCCTGTACATTGCTTCCACCTTCAACTAACAACGATTGAATTTCATGTTCAGCCAAAAGCCGGATTACCTTTTGGGGTGTCCAATTGCTAGCAGTATAACAGCACACATTTTCTCCAACATTTTGAGTTAAGTTTGTTTCACTCAGTAACCAAATTTGACCGCGAGTCTTAAATATTCGACTGGTAAAGTCTAACCGATTGGCATCCTTAGTTAAAACAATCCTAATAGGTGGATGTGGTAAGTTTTTTATTCTGACAGTTAAAAGCGGATTGTCGATGCGTAATGTGTTTGCACCAATTAAAATGGCTTGATTTTGCAACCGCAATTTTTGTACATCAAGTTGAGCCGCATCCCGAGTCAAAAGTGTTCTTCTTTTGCCCGCGGCATTAATTTTGCCATCAATAGACATTGCATATTTAAGTGTCACAAATGGTCTTTCTTGCTGATAAAAAAAGTTATACGCAACATTTAAACTCTCAGTGCCACCAATGACTTCAGTTTGAACCCCATGACTTTTAAGATATTTAATGCCCTTACCTGCCACAATTTGATGAGGATCGACCTGACCGATAACAACTTTTTTGATTCCGGCCTCGGCTACTTTTTTGCAACAAGGTGGCTGCTTACCATAATGACTGCAAGGCTCCAATGTTACATACAAAGTTGCTCCCTGAGCTTGTTTGGGATCTGCTAAGTGCGACAGTGTATTTACTTCCGCATGTTCTTTGCCAAATTGATGGTGGTAGCCAGTTGCTATAACCTGATCATCTTTAACCAAAACTGCACCAACTAATGGGTTTGTCCAAGTCATTCCCTGGGCTTTTAAAGCTTCTTGGACTGCCATTTGCATATAATCTCTATCCTGCACTATTTCACTTCCTAAGCATTAAAAACCTCGTTGATAAAATCAACGAGGCTTATTTTATATTCATCAAATAAGATTTCAGCGAAGTTTAATAACGACGCGAGTTTTCTGTCTAATCTTGTTTGTTCTTCTCCCATCCAGACTTTAACTGTCGGTACTAGACTTGCACTAGTTCCACCGCAAAACGCGGGTCACGGACTTCAATTATTAATTGTCACCGTCGGTAAGGAATTACACCCTGCCCCGAAGAAACCGTATTCAACTGTTATTAGTATAATATAGTTATGCACTATCGGCAATAGCAAATTTATTGTTAATATTATTAAAAAATTATAGACAGCTACTAAGTTAAATTATAAAGGCTATTTACTGGGTTTTTCTTATTTTATACTTAATAAAAAATAATTTTCAAAATTAAAAAGCAGTAACTAAATTAATTACTGCTTTTTTAAATTTTATCTAGATGCATCACCAGTCAACTGTTAATACATATATTTCTTTATAGCTGCTTTTGGATCCATTCCCGCACGTATCTTCAGTTCCAGTTCAATTGCTACGTCAGCCAAGATCACCTGTGGATCGATAACGTTATAAGGATGATCTGGAGCTTTTTCCTGAGCCAGCGACAATTCAGTACAGCCCAGTAAAATCACATTGCACCCATATTGATCATGCATTGTTTGCAATATGTGGTGGTAAAGTTCGCCATTAACCACACCTTTTTCCTTGATATTTGAATAAATCAGTTCAGTAACCATTGGCTGAATCTCAGATCCTCCAAGTTCAACCTCGCGCCCTACTTCTTTAATCTCATCTTCATACAAATGATCGTAAATTGATCCTTCGGTGGCAATTAAACCAATTTTTTTCTCTTGTGGATAATCGGTTATAAACTTATGAACAGCAATACGCATCATATGCAAAAAAGGTATGTCTGTCAGTTTAGCCAAGTCATCATAACAATAATGAGCCGTATTACATGGCATTACAAAAAAATCAGGCTTTAGTTGTGCTTGCTGGAGCATATCCTCACGCAAAGCAGTGAAGAAATTAGGCTTGCTGGGATCTTTGATATATGCTGTACGATCAGGAACTTGTGCATCATTAACTAAAATATAATTTAAATAATCCTGATCTTTAGTAATTTTGATACGATGATTAATCATCCGGACATAACTTTCAGTCGCAATAGTGCCCATACCGCCAATAATACTAAAAAAATGTTTCATTATACCTGCTTTTCTAACTTCTAAAGTGTTCTTTTTTGCCTTCAAGCTCATTAATTACCTGTTGAGCAACCATAATATCAGATGGATATGGTGTATCTACACCACGAATTTTTTGAAAACCGTCTGCACCTTTACCGCAAATCAGGACAATATCACCTTTTTTCGATAAATTAATGGCTTCATATATGGCCTTCTTACGATCTAGTTCTATTGTTACATCAACTTTAGAATGATCAATTCCGGCATCAATTTCCTGTGCAATTTCTTTTGGATCTTCAAATCCAGGGTCATCAGTAGTTAAAAAAGCTTTATCCGCATATGCATTTAAACTGTGACTAAAACCGGGACGGCGAGAGACACCCTTATCACCTGGAGCACCTACAACAACAATGATTTTTGGATTATTAAATTCACGTTGCATAAAGCCCATAAGTGCCATCATGGAAGCTTCGTTATGTGCATAATCTACAACCACTACACCATGGTCTTTGGTCACTTCTGTCTGCATCCGTCCAGGAACTGTTACTTGACTAATTCCTTTAGCAGCATCGTCATGGTTCATTCCGGCCAGTCCGGCTCCAATTACTGCAGCCGTACCGTTTGATTCATTAAAGTCACCCAGCATCTTTAACTGGTAATCACCAGCTATTTTAAGCTGCTTTGCTTTGTCACTGACACATAATACCTGGAATTTAGTCTGAGCCATATCAAGTTTTTCGGTTGCAAAGCGAAAATCAATTGTCTGTTTTAGGTTCGGATTGGTAAATTTTTCGTCAGCAAACAAGTAGATACTGTCTGGATCAGTAGTAGTCGTGGCAGCAGCATAAACTTCGTCAAAATGGTCAGTCTGAGCGTTAATAATACACTTGCGCGCATTAACCAATAATTGCAGTTTACAGTGCAGATAATCAGCAAAGTTAGGATGCTCATTAGGTCCAATATGATCGGGTGAAATGTTTAAGAAAAAGCCTAAATCATAAGTTAGTCCAAACACCCTGTTTTTCTTATAAGCCTGACTGGAAACTTCCATAACCATGTGCGTCATACCATTGTCCACAGCCGTTCGCATATCACGAAACAAATCAAGTGATTCAGGAGTGGTTAAGCTGGATTTAAAAGTATCATCTTTTCCCTGACCCACAACTGTGTTGACAGAAGAAATCAGTGCTGTTTTGCCACCATTGACTTGATCCAGCATTCCTTTTAGAAAATAAGCAGTAGTGGTTTTACCTTTAGTACCAGTAATAGCAATTAAATATAAATCATCTTGAGGAAAGCGGAAAAAGGCTGCAGATAATAGAGCCATTGCCTTAGAAACATTGCGCACAATCAGTGCATGCATTCCCTTGCCTTCTGGATATGGTTGCTCTGCTACATAACAGTTGGCACCATTTGCTTTTGCCATTGACAAAAAGGTAGGACGAAAGCCAGCACCTTTACAAAAGAACAGTGTATTGGTTTGAACATCCCGTGAATCATATGACACATATTCCATTTTAGATGGGACGGTGTCCTGAACAGCACTCGATTTAAGCAGATGGTGCTCTTTTAAAATTAAAATACAGGTATTTAAAGAAATACTCATGCTATACTCCTCTATTTATTATCTCAGTCAAAATTATACCACAGCTATGCTGGAGTTTTTTCACTCTTTAGGTTCAAAGGCAGACAAATAATGAAACGTGTCCAATCTTTATCAGATTCACAACGAATTTTGCCGTGATGAAGATCAACAATGCTTTTGGTAATTGATAGACCCAGTCCTGTACCACCTGTTTTAGTATTCCGAGATCCTTCTACTCTATAGAACCGTTCAAATATTTTTTTTAACGACTCTTCAGGAATTTGGGCACCATTATTTTCTACCCGTAGTTCAACTTCATTGTTGTTGACCAAATTAGCAATCAAATTAATTTGTGTTGCCCCTGTACCATATTTCAAAGCATTGGTAATGAGATTGTTATAAACGCGTACTAACTTTTCCGCATCAGCTTCAATCGTTAAATTTTTAGGTCTTGCTTCAATATTAAATACTATCCCTTTTTCTTGACCTTCAAATTCAAATCCCGCTGCCACCTGTTCTAACATAGAAAAAATATGTAAAGAAGACAGATTTAGTTTAGTACTTGTTGATTTTAACGTTGTATACTCAAGCAGATCATGAGCCAGAGACTTCATTTGCTCTGCCTTCATATAGGCGATATTAAGATATTTTTGCTGATCTGCTGGATCTGACACCCCCGATTTAAGTAATCCCAAATATCCAATGATAGAAGTTAAGGGCGTCCTGATATCATGAGAAACATTACTGATTAATTCATCTTTAGATTTTTCAATCGCCTTTTCTTCATTGATTGCGTTGACTGTACTATCAACTAATGAATTAATCGAATCAATTACTTTTTGTAGGTCTGTTTTGACTTTAAAAGAAATTGTATGATCAAAATGTCCCTTTGCAATATAATGCAGTTCAGAAATAACATGTCTTAACTGCATTTGATGATAACGCCGAATTAAGCGCCAGTAGAGAACGATTAAATCGCCAATACCCATAAAAATAATAAAGGTATTTTGCCAAGACCATAAATGGCGTCCACCAGCAAAAGTAATGGTCTTTTTTAAAAAATAAATGCCGTTAACCAGGTTTTTATTTTGTAAAATTGTCAAGTTGATTAAAATAATCACCGATAGGTTTAACAATAACAGCAAAATAACCGTTATAACGCCTTCAGCAAACAACTCGCTTTTTTCAGCAGCTGTCAGCTTGACCCTTTCTTTTTTCATCTAGCTAAGCCTCAACTTTATAGCCTACACCCCAAACAGTCTGAATAACATCTTCGCCGCCTGTGGCCGTTTGAATCTTGTCACGCAAGTGCGAAACGTGCACCATAACGGTTTTAGCAGAAACTATCGATTCCTGTTGCCAAACCCGTTCAAAAATTTCATCAGCAGAAAATACACGATTAGGGTGACTGGCGAGAAGATACAGAATACCGAATTCCAAAGCAGTTAACTGAATATCTTTGCCATCAATTGTTTTAACTTCATGTGAATCACGGTTAATAATAAGCGGTCCAACTTCAAGAATGTCGGGTTCATCATCTTTGACCTGCTTTTGACTACGACGTAAAAGCGAACGAACTCGCGCCATAACCTCTAATGGATTAAATGGCTTTGACACATAGTCATCAGCGCCTGTAATTAAACCCTGGATTTTATCCATATCCCCCGTCTTAGCAGACACAATGATAATAGGAATATCAGAGTCTTTACGAACTTCCTTGATAACATCAATTCCACTCATATTAGGCATCATAACATCCAAAATCATTAAAGCAATATCTGGAGTGGTAGTTAATTTCGTAATGGCTTCCTTGCCACTGTATGCAACGACTGGGGTATAACCTTCATTTTTTAGATAAATACTTAACAGTTCGACGATTTCTTTATCATCGTCAACAACTAAAATTTTCATAGGGCTAATTCCCTTCTTTTTACTTATTGATTATATTCGTTTTATTTTTCCATTCTACTAAATATAGTGTAGCAGAATCTATGTCTAATATTTTAGACAATTTTGTAACAAACTACTAATATTCAAGCATAACTTTATTATTTTATTAAAAAAGCTGGATTTTTCCAGCTTGCTTTCTTAATTTAAATTACTAATACCATTTAAATATTCCACTATCCACTGCCGATCAATATATCCTAAAAGTTCCTTACTTTGATTTTGCACTGCCAACGCTTCATGATCACACAACAGCTGCAGCAGCCTAGCGATAGTTTCTTCTTCACCAATTACCAACATATCAGGTAGTGACCTTGAATCATCTTTTTTATATTTATTAAATAAAGCCGCCTGCCTCAAAGGCGTTTCGTATAAGTTATTGCCCAAACTGCCTTTAAAAAAGTCTCTTACAAAGTCATTTGCAGGATGTCTTAAAATCTCCTCTGGTTTGTCCACCTGCAATAATTGACCATCTTTCATAATACCAATCCTGTCCGCCAAAAGCAGCGCCTCATTCATATCATGAGTGACAAATATAATGGTGTTATGAAGCTGTTGATGCAAGTCAACAACCAGTTTTTGCAAATTTGCCCTTGAAAGTGGATCAAGGGCACTAAACGGTTCATCCATTAAGACAATTGGTGGCTTAGAGGCAATTGCCCGCAAAATTCCAATCCTCTGCTGCTCCCCACCAGATAATTCACGCGGATATCTTGAGGCATATTCCTGCGGATTCAGCCCCACTTTTTCTAATAGCCTTGTAGCTGTTTCATCAAGGTTTTTGCTCTTACCCTGGATCGCTGGAATCAGAGTAATGTTTTGAGCAACTGTCATGTTGGGAAAAAGTGCAATTTGCTGCAAAACATAGCCAATTTGCCAGCGCAGTTTTTGCACATCGTATTCTGTAGTAGGCCGTTCATTAACTAAAACCAGGCCAGAATTTGGGTCTTCCAAACGGTTAATCATTTTAACAGATGTAGTTTTCCCACTACCGGAGTTGCCAACTAAAACGAACAATTCACCTTGCTGAACATCGAGATTAAGGTTATTTACTACTACTTTATCAGCAAACGATTTTTTTACATGATCAAATTTTATCGCTGAAGTCATCTTACTTCTCCTTAAGCAAATGCTGTTTTACTAAAAAATTATGTGCAACTTGTCCCGGATCCATATTTTTAACGTTTACTTCATAGTTCATTTCCTGCATTTGCTTTTCGGTAATTCTGCCTGCTAATTTATTCAAACTATGCACAATTTGGGGATGCTTATTTGCAAAGTCATTACTCATTAAAGGAGCACCTTGATAAATAGGGAAGTTATGTTTGTCATCCTTTAAAATACTTAGATGATACTGTCGCAACTCACTGTCAGTTGAATATGCATCGACCACGTTAACTTTGTTCTGGTTTATTGCTTGATAGCGCAGGGCCGGCTCCATCGATTTAACCGGAAAATCGATTTTGTATAATTTCTTGATCCCTTTAAAACCATCCCCACGGTCAATGAACTCTAAAGTCATGCCACCTTTTAACTGATTAGTAATATTAGCCAAATCACTGATTTTCTTTAAATGATTTTTATTTTTAAAAGAGGTTTTGACAGCTAAAGCATAAGTATTATCATACGCCATGGGTTTAAGCAAAGTCAGTTTATCTTGCTTATACATTAATTTTTTAGCTTTTTCATAAGTCTCTTTTTCGCTTAGACCTGCCGTTTTCACAGGAGATTTGGCAAAAGTTTCCAAAACGGTCCCTGTAAATTCAGGATAAATATCAATCTTGCCATTTTTCAAAGCACTGTATAAAAAGGTCGTTTTACCAAAATTGGGTTTCAGAGTCACCTGCACATGTGAATCGTCTTGCTCAATTAAATCTTTATACATATTGATCAAAATCTCTGGTTCAGAACCCAACTTGCCAGCAATAGTAACAGTTGCTTTTTGACTGGTAACCGCTTGGTAAATGCCACTTCCGGCCAAAAATATGATGCTGACACTTAAAATTCCTAAAGCAGTTTTAACCGATGCATGCTCCAGCCACTTAATCAAAGCACTTAACGTGATCGCTAAAATCCCTGAACATACTGCTCCTATAACAATTAAAGCGGTATTATTACGGTCAATTCCCAATAGAATAAAACTCCCAAGACCACCAGCACCAATTAAAGCCGCCATAGTGGCAGTTCCAATAATTAAAACCAGTGCTGTCCTGATACCAGAAATAATTGTTGGCATAGCTAAAGGTAATTCTACTTTAAGCAACTTTTGCAAACGAGACATGCCGAATGCGTCTGCAGCTTCTTCAAGAGCAGGATCAATTTCAGTTAAGCCCAGATAAGTATTTTGAAAAATTGGTAATAAAGCGTATACAACTAGAGCAATAACAGCAGGTACTGTCCCTATTCCAACAAGGGGAATTAGCAAACCCAACAGTGCCAATGAAGGGATTGTCTGCAATATACTGGCAATTTGTAATAAAAATTCTGCAGCCCGGGTGTGTTTTACTGCCCAGAAAGCCAGAGGCATTGCAATTACCATTGCAATCAGTAATGAAACTAACGATATTTGCAGGTGTTGCAATAAGGCAACGCCCAAATCTCCCCTGCGTTCGCTTAAAATTTGGATAATTTGATTCATCGCTTAATTCTTTTACTACTGCTTTCTATCATTAAATTTACTAAACAGATTATATTAATAGCATTAAAATGATCAATTTCTTTTGTTTTACCATAACACAAACTGGTATTTTAAAAGCAATTATTGCTTAGAGATATTACTTAAAAAAATATTCCCAGCCAATAAGACTGGGAATATTTTTAAAAGCTCTATTCAATTTCTTTTTTACCAGTATATAACTCGTAGTAGTAACCCTTTTTCTTTAGGAGCTGTTCGTGGTTACCTGCTTCAATAATATGGCCATGATCAAGTACCAGGATTAAGTCAGAGTTAACAATTGTTGACAAGCGGTGCGCTATGACAAAGCTGGTACGTCCGGCTAGTAAATTATCCATGCCTGCTTGCACAAGTTTTTCTGTTTGCGTATCAATGCTTGATGTTGCTTCATCTAAAATCATTACCGGTTCATCCGCAATCATTGCGCGGGCAATGCTAAGCAGTTGCATTTGTCCTTGAGACAAATCGCCTCCATTGCCATCGATAATCGTCTTATATCCTTCATCTAAGCGATGAATAAACTCATCGGCATGTGATAAATGTGCTGCTTGATAAACATCATCATCGCTTGCTTCAGTATTACCAAAACGAATGTTATCCATTACGGTGCCAGTAAACATATGAGTATCCTGTAAAACGATTGATAAGGAATGGCGCAAATCATCTTTCTTTATTCTGTTGATAGGAATACCATCATAAGTAATTGTACCCGAATTGATTTCATAAAAGCGATTAATCATGTTGGAAATGGTCGTCTTACCGGCACCGGTTTCACCAACCAAGGCAACTTTCATACCAGGTTTAGCATCAATAGAAATATTGTACAAAATTTGTTTATTTGGCTCATAGCCAAAATTAACGTGATCAAACACAATATGTCCCTTAACGGTAACTTTCTTTACTGAACCATCCTTTTGTGGGACGTTCCAATGCCAAGCACCCTTAACATTTTCATCCTTGGTAATAGTAACATCACCATCATCAACTTCAACAGGCTGATCTTCTAACTTGAAAATTCTGTCCGCACCAGCTAAAGCCATTACAATAGAATTTAACTGTTGTGAAATTTGAGCTATCGGCATTGCAAACTGCTTAGATAACTGTAAAAACGCACCGATGACACCCAATGAAAGTGGTGCAATTTTGTTAATTGCCACGGCTCCGCCTAAAACAGCAATTAAGACGTAAAGCAGGTTACCCATGTTACCCATGATAGGGAATAAAATAGTAGCGTAAGTGTGGGCTTTGCCTGATGCTACTTTCAGCGATTCGTTATAAGCATTAAAGTCTTGTTCAACTTCAGGTTCGTGGCTAAATACTTTAATTACCTTGAGCCCATTCAGCATTTCTTCATTGTAGCCGTTGACTTCACCCAATTCCTTTTGTTGCAGTTGAAAGTAGTTAGAAGAGCGAACTGTCAAAAAGCGCACAATTATAATCGAAAGTGCAAAAACTACCAAAGTAAAAATAGTCAATTGCCAACTCAAAACCAGCATCGCACCTAAAACAAAAATAAGGTTTAACGCTGAATTCATAAACTGCGGAATTGACTGCGAAATCATTTGTTGCAACGTATCAATATCGTTAGTATAGCAACTCATAATATCGCCGTAGTCATTTTCATCAAAATACGAAATCGGAAGCATTTCCATGTGCTCAAACATTTCCATCCGCACTCTAAACTGTACTTTTTGGGCTAAAACTGCCATCAGCATTGCAAAAAGGTAATTAGAAATAAAACCTATAGCATAACACCCAAACATAACGGCAATTGCATGTAGAAGAGGACCAAAATTTGGCTGTGCTTCCTTAGTTAACGGAATAATATAAACATTAATCAGACGTTCAATAAATAGTGATCCTAAAACATTGGCTGCGGCTGTTAAAATTATAGCAATCGTCGAAGCAACTAGCATCCAGGGACTAGTACTGGCAACTAATTTAAGCAGGCGCCATAAGATTGTGGAACGCTTATCAATATTTTGGCTATTTTTGTTTTCTACTGCTTTATCCAAATTAATCACCTACTTCTTCTGTTCTTCTTGAAACTTAGCGATTGAGCTGTACAGATCATTGCGTTTCATCAACTCTTCATGAGTTCCAATGTCTTGAATCTTGCCTTCATCCATTACAATTATTCGGTCTGCATCCTTAATTGACACAATTCTCTGTGAAATAATAATCTTAGTAGTATCAGGCATATTCTGTGCTAAAGCTTCCCGAATTTGACGTTCAGTCTGCGTATCTACTGCAGAAGTAGAATCATCTAAAATCAAGATTTTTGGCTTTTTCAAAAGAGCACGTGCAATAGTAATTCTCTGTTTTTGACCACCAGAAACATTATTACCGCCTTGTTCAACCACAGTATCATATTGATCAGGCATTTCACGAATAAAATCGTCAGCGTGAGCAATTTTAGCAGCTGCTATAATCTCATCATCAGTTGCATTTTCATTGCCCCATTTAAGATTTTCTTTGATAGTTCCAGAAAACAGGACATTATTTTGTAAAACCATGGCAACATTATCACGCAGCGTTTTTAAATCGTAAGACTTAACGTTATGTCCCGATACGCGCACAGCTCCTGAATCGGTATCATAAAGCCGAGGAATCATAGATACCAATGTCGATTTAGAAGCCCCAGTACGACCAATTACACCTACTGTTTCACCAGGTCTGATATTTAAGTTGATGTTGCTTAAAGCTAAATCCTTATCATCAGGATCATATTTAAAGTTTACGTGATCAAAAATCACTTCACCATTATTAATATGTTTTAGTGGTTTTCGTGGATTTTCAATTGATGGCTTTTCATTAATAACAGCGGCAACTCTGTTACCACTAGCTCCAGAAACTACCAGCTGTGTAATTATCATAGCTAACATATTTAAACTGCCCAGAACTGAGTTTGAATACGAAAACATTGAAATTAATTGACCAGTTTGTAAACTGCCGCCAACTATTTCCTTAGCGCCAAACCAACAAAAAGCTAAATTAGAAATATTTAAAACAGCCATAACAATCATAGAATTGAGAGACATGATTTTTTGAGCTGTAGCAAAAAGTTTATAAATAAAACCAGCTGCTTTTTTGAATTTAACGGTTTGTGCTTCTTCTTGCACATAGGTCTTAACTTCACGAATACCACGAACATTTTCCCTGACAACTTGGTTCATGCGGTCATAACCACGAAAGATTTTGGGAAAATACTTGCTGGCACTTTTAATGACCAGACCTAAAAGAATAACAAAAATAGGTGCTATCACGACAAACACAAGTGATAGACGAGGGCTGACAATTATCGACATAATAATTGAAACCAATAGCATCATTGGTGCTCTGACCGCAATTCTAATCAGCATTTGGTAAGACATCTGAATGTTATTAACGTCAGTAGTCATTCTCGTCACCAGACTGGCACTGGAAAATTTATCAATATTTTCAAATGAATAGTCTTGCACATGATAGAACATATCTTTACGCAGGTTTGATGCAAAACCGGCAGCAGCATGAGCAGAGGCGTAGCTGGCACTGGCACCCAAGACAAGAGAAACGACCGTTAATACAAGTAAAATCACACCTGTTTTAGTAATATATGGCATGTTCCCTTTCATAATGCCATTATCTATTAAAATACCTACTAAATACGGTATTAACATTTCAATGATAACTTCACCAGTAACAAATAATGGCGACAGCAAAGACAATTTTTTATACTGCCTAATCGATTTACTCAGCGTGTTAATCATTAAATACCTCTTTCTAATTTATTAATGCGTTATTTTTAAACGTGTATTCAGTTTAAAAAGGATAAATAGATTCATGATAAATCTATTTATCCTTTAAAACATATAGTTATCTAAGTATAGCTCTTTTATTGACAAAAAGCACCTATTTACTCCTATCAGCTGGTGAAAATGCAGAGCCAATAATTTGATAATGTCGACGGAACAGCCAGCGAATACCATATACCACCGCAGCAATTATTAAATTATATATTCCAGGCAAAACAGGATTTATAATTTGTAATGCTCTCAGAGATAAAACGCCAAAGCAGATAAAGAGCAATGCCATCATTGAAATAAAACCCCAAATTAATTTTGACCAGGGGATCTTGCGATTTTTACTGCCATTAGGTAAGACCCATTCATTATACTTCGTCATAAAAACGCCCAGTGCAGCACCAACAATCAACAAAGTTAAGGCACCCATCTCTGAATTATATTTGTTGTTCTTTTGGAATAAACCAATTAAGCCAAAAAGACCAAATAGCAAAGCTACATAAAACAGGGCATTATCCGTGGCATATTGCCAAAACGGAATATCTGAAGCTTTCTTCTTTTTGGGTTTTAACATGTCAGCAGCTTTTAATTTAGGTGACATGCCGTAATATGTACTGGCCGGTTGACCATGACGCTGTGCAATTATTAAATCATTCAAGAGCGCATCTACTCTTTTTTGAGCCTCTTCACGACTCATTTTACCCTGTGCTTCAAGTTCTTTTTGCAAGCGAAAAACATAGTCAGAATTTTTATTGCTAAGTTGTTTACGCAACTCGGCAGGCTGCATTTGTTTGACTTCATCATCTATATTTTGATTGATTACTTTTTCCTTTAATTTTTCCTGCTTGTTAGTATCTATTTTAGCTTGTGCTTCAGTTTTCTTTTCTGCCATTATTATTTCCTAAACGTTAAATCTAAATTCAATAATGTCACCATCTTGAACTTCGTAATCTTTCCCTTCAAGACGCAACCTACCAGCTTCTTTAACTTTCTGCATAGTTTCATATTTGTCTAAATCAGTGTATGAAACTACCTCTGCGCGAATAAATCCACGTTCAAAATCAGAATGGATAACTCCGGCAACTTGTGGTGCTTTCATCCCCTTATGGAAAGTCCATGCACGAGTCTCAGGACCACCAGCTGTGAAGAAAGTTCTTAGTCCTAAAATATGGTAAGCTGCCCGGATTAAACGGTCAAGACCTGACTCAGTTACCCCTTCAGCTTCTAAAAACTCGGCTTTTTCATCATCATCTAAACCAGCAATTTCTTCTTCAGTAGCTGCAGAAATTCCTAGACACTCAGCATTTTCACTTTCTGCATGTTTTTTAACAATTTGATAATATTGATCTTTTTCAGGATCGGCCATTGAATTTTCAGCAATATTAGCAACATAAATAACTGGTTTATCAGTTAGCAAGAACAAGCCCTTAACAATTTTTTGTTCATCTTCATTGAATTTGATTGAGCGAACGGCGCGACCCTCTTCCAAAACCGGTTTAATCTTTTGCAAAACGTTATATTCAGCTTTAGCTTCCTTGTCATTTTGCTGGGCAATCTTTTTCACCTTGCTAATCCGACGATTAACGGCATCTAAGTCAGCGATTGCTAATTCCAGATTAATAGTATTGATATCTTCTTCCGGATCTACTTTACCAGTAACTGAAGTGATATTGTCGTCTTCAAAAGCACGCACAACATGAATAATCGCGTCAGTTTGGCGAATATTTTCCAAGAATTTATTACCCAAACCTTCTCCTTTTGAAGCTCCCTTAACCAAGCCGGCAATATCAGTAAATTCAAAAGTGGTATGAACTATTTTTTTAGCGGGAATCAATTCCTGAATTCTAGCAAGTCTCTTGTCTGGAACCTCAACCATACCAACATTCGGTTCAATCGTAGCAAACGGATAGTTGGCCATTTCCGCTCCCGCTTTAGTAATTGCGTTAAACAAAGTCGACTTACCAACATTAGGTAGCCCAACAATCCCAGCAGTTAGTGACATTTTTTATCCTCTTTCTAAAACAAAATCAGTTATTATCTTGATTAAAGTGCGGTTGTGCTATTTCATTTTTAGGCACATAAAGCTCATTTTTAGTATTGACCGGATCATTCGCCTTAGTTAAAACTTTTTTAAAATTATGCGTAAATTTTGAACGCGGCATCATTACGATGTGGCCGCAGCCCATACATTTTAACCTGATATCTGCTCCTAAGCGTAGAATCTCCCAGTCATTAGTTTTACAGGCATGAGGTTTTTTCATCAGTACCGTGTCCGCTAAACTATAGGAAATTTCTTTATTCATCAAGATCGACTCCCAACACGTCAAGTATTCTGTTTAATTCAGCAGTTGAAGAAAAGCCAATAGATAAATGACCACTGCCCTTTTTACTTTCAGAAATATTGACAGTTGAACCCAACTTATTAGCCAGCTGATGTTCAGTAGCACGAATAAAAGGTGACTTCTGCACTGTCTTTTTGCGTGGCTTTTTAGCATTAAGATTGGCGACCAGTGCCTCAACTTTGCGCACTGGCATTCCTTCTTTAACCACTTGTTTTGCTACTTCATCAATCTTGTCTTTGTTTTTCAAACCTAAAAGCGTTCTGGCCTGACCCATTGAAAGATCACCATGCTGAAGCAAATGCTTTGTCTTGCTTGGTAAAGTAAGCAAACGCAAGTAATTTGCAATATAAGGACGGGATTTGCCCATTCTTTTTGAAACTTCTTCTTGAGTTAAGCCTAAGTTTTTTTGCAGCATTTCATATGCCTGGGCTTCTTCAAGCGGTGTTAAATCCTCACGTTGCAAGTTTTCCAGAACCGCAACTTCCATCATTTGGCTTTCACTAAAGTCACGCACAATGGCAGGTATTGTGGTCTTTTTGGCTAGTTTTGAGGCACGAAACCTGCGTTCACCAGCGATAATTTCATAGCCCTTAACTGACTGACGGACGATTATCGGTTGAAAAACCCCATTTTCCTTAATTGAATCAGCTAGCTCTTTAAGAGACTTATCATCAAAATTTTTGCGTGGCTGATATGGGTTAGGTCTGATATCGCCTAAGTTTAAATCCTGAATTTCTTCCTCATTGTCTTCAATCTGTGGCTCGTCTTCAAACAAGGCTTCTATTCCGCGACCCAGGCCACCATGTTTTTTTGTATCTTTACTTCTTGAGTTTCTTGCCATGATTCTTCAACACCTCCTTAGCTAAATCATCATAAACTTCGGCACCACGAGAATTTGGCGCATATTCAGTAATTGCTTCCCCATAACTAGGTGCCTCCGCTAGTTTGGTAATTCTCGGGATAATAGTTTTATAAACTTTATCAGAAAAATAGGAACGTACTTCTTTAACAACTTCAGCGCCCAGATTAGTCCGGGCATCCAGCATTGTCAGTAAAACTCCCTCAACTCCAAGGTCTTTATTAAAGTGTTTTTGTACTAAACGAATCGTATTAAGCAACTGACTCAGACCTTCCATAGCATAATACTCACTTTGAACGGGAATCAAAATTGAATCTGATGCTGTAAAGGCATTTATAGACAATTGCCCTAAAGAAGGTGGACAGTCAATAAAGATAAAATCATAATTGCCACTAATTGAATCTAAAGCAGATTTTAAGCGGGTTTCACGTGCCATCATACTGATCAATTCTGTTTCAGCACCTGATAAATTAATAGTTGCCGGAACTAAATCCAAGCGATTAGTTGAGGTATGGAAAATCGTATCTTTAAGCGGAACATCATTAATCAATACACTATAAATATCTTGATCAATCTCGGATTTTTCTATTCCCAGGCCAGAAGTTGCATTACCTTGCGGATCAATGTCCACAATTAAGACTTGATATCCGCGTTCCGCAATCGAAGCCGCTAAATTAATAGTTGTGGTCGTCTTGCCAACGCCACCTTTTTGGTTAGCAACCGAAATTACACTCACCATATTTTCCATGCCTTCCTACTTTCTTTTTAATTCAATAGTAATCATATAATCATCAGGATCGTTATTTTCCTTAAATTTAACCTTAATACCTGACTGCTGTGCAAGCTTTATTGCCTTTTTAATCGTATTAATCTGTACTTTTAAATCTTTGGGAATTCGATTGGCTGCTCGTCTAGTTCTTTCAGCCTGCTCTTTTTCTTTATCCTTAGCATTCTTACCGGCAAAATATTGTTCTACATTTTTAACTATTTTTTCGGTCTCGCTCACATTAAGGTTATGAGCCAAAATTTCATCTAAGACACGACCTTGGTCTTTTTCACTAAGTCCGACTAGACAGCGTCCATGACGAGGAGAAATTTCACCACTGGCTAAATAGCTCTGCACCTTAGGCGTCAGCTTTAAAAGGCGCAACTTATTAGCCACATAAGATTGCGACTTACCAATATTTTGAGCCAAAGTTGTTTGAGTTAAATTATTTAACTTCATGAGGTTATTATAGGCTTGTGCTTCATCAATCGGATTTAAATCTTCTCTTTGCAGGTTTTCTATTAAAGCTAATGAAGCAGCTTGACTATCATCCATATTGTTTACGATAGCCGGAATTTTTTCCCAAGCTAGATGCTTTGCGGCCCGCAATCTGCGTTCACCAGCAACAATTTCATATTCATCGCCCTTTTCACGCACAATAATAGGCTGAAGCAAGCCATCTTTATCTAAAGTCGTTGCTAATTCACGAATTGATTCTTCAGAAAACTCATGCCGTGGCTGATATGAATTAGGTTTAATTTTACTTAGTTCAATATCCTGAACTTGTTTATTTTTAGGTATTTCTTCATGATGACGCAAAGAAGAAAATAATGACATTTTGAGTCCCCCTGTTTATTGAATTGGTTTACGGTGTGGTGTGCCCGCCTGTCGCGGGTACTTTTTAGGTGTGGCCTGCACTTTTTTTACCAAAATCAACGTGCGGTCTTCACTGCTATGAGGCAATTGCAATTCTTTTACAGTAATTGTCTTGCCACCTAAACTTTTTAAGGCTTTTTGACTGGAATTTAATTCATCTTCAGCTTTTGGTCCTTTGAGAGCGATAAAATTGCCATTTTTCTTAACTAGTGGCAAACAATATTCACTCAACACAGCCATGTTGGCAACCGCACGGGCAGTTACAATATCAAACTGCTCACGATACTGCTTATTTTGTCCAACATCTTCTGCGCGTCCATGAACTAAAGCAACATTCTTCAAGTCCAGCTGAGTGATTAATTCCTGCAAAAAGTTCAGTCTTTTGCCAAGAGAATCAACTATTGTTACTCGTAATTCAGGCACCATAATTTTTAAAGGAATTGAAGGAAAGCCTGCTCCTGCACCAACATCACACAAAGTCTGAGATTTCGTAAATATTTCGCCAAACGTAAAAAGAGGAGTAATACTGTCAAAAAAATGTTTTAAGTAAACATCATCTTTTTCTGTTATTCGTGTTAGATTAACTTTTTTATTAGTCTCAATCAGACTGGTAAAGTATTGGTTAAATTGGTTGATTTGATTTTCATTTAATTTAAAATTACGTTTTGATAATTCTTGGACAAACTGTTCAGGATTCATTTTTCACCCGTGAAACCTTGTTTCACACCCTTTAAATTTAACGCTAAAAATGGCTTATTGTAAAGTCAATGCATCCCTTTAATTATGGAATATTTTTTGACTATCGTCAAAGTCTAAACGCATAAATTAAGCTATAATATCGTCAAAGGAGATTAATATGATTATTACTTTAATTGTTCTGGCTTATTTGGCACTAAAAACTTATAAAGGATTTCAAACAGGCTTTACCAGACTAATCATCAATTTGGTTTTTTCTGCCATTGTCTTCATTGCAGCAATACTTTTTCAAAATCCTGTCGGCAATTGGCTTTATAGTCAGATCACGGGACAAAATATTCAAACCACATTAACTCCCGGAACTAATTTGATGCTTTTCCGTTTTTTAGCCTTTTTCGTTATTGTCTTTATCGGCAAAATGGTGGTTAAGATTTTTAAAGGATGGGTGCCAAATAAAAATCCTCATGCAACTAATTTTGGTAATTTACTAGATAGCGTATTAGGTGCTGTCGCGTCTTTTTTTGCCAGTTATTTTTTCGTTTATATTATTTTGTCTATGTTAAATGCCTTGCAAAACCCATGGTTTATCCAGCAAACTCTCGATTCGTCATTTATCCGTTTCATTATTTACAATACGCCAGGTTTATCTAATGGTCTGTTTAACAGCATTTTTAGTATTAGTCGAACTGCAGCTTAGAATAATTAAGATCAGAACTCAGCTTTTGCCTGTTGGTTAAAAGCTGTTTTTGTTTTTATAAAATTAAAAATGACTTCTTTATCGTTATCTTTTAAGATAAAAACATAATGTAACAAAAAAAGTGCCTTCATTTGGGCACCTTTTTATTTACTACTTTTGAAAATTATCATACTCAACGTGCTCATCATTATATACAAAAACAGCTCCGATGCGATCAGGATCATCATGCCAACCGGCAATGGGCTTTCCCGCAAAAAACAGCCTTTTGCATTCAATTTCTGCTTCAACTGAGTACCTGGTAAAAGTAGTGACTCCAGCTAAATTTGTTTCAACAGGATAGCCGGTTCTAGGGTCAATTAAGTGGTGGTATTTATGACCGTCAACTTCGAGATATCGTTCATAGGTACCACTAGTAACAGCTGAACATTGTGGCACCATTACCGAAGCTATATTATTGCCACGAGGTTCTTTAGGATCCTGCACTCCTACTGACCACTGACCACTAGTCCGTTTAGGAGAATCACCAACAAGTAAAATATTTCCGCCAAGGTTGATAATTCCGGCATGAACGCCATAGGCCATCCAGAAATCTTTGATACGATCCGCAATCCAACCTTTAGCAATACCTCCAAGATCTAATTCCATTCCTGCTTTTTTCAAGAAGACAGTTTGATCAGAATCATTTAAGTCAACGCTAAACGGGTCAATCAGTTTCATTCTTTCTTTAATCTGATCATCAGTTGGAACATGGGCATCCTTAAAACCAATTGCCCATAACTTAACGACTGGACCAATCAAAGCATTAAAGCCAAAATTTTCCCGGCTCTTTTCTACTGCCAATTTGATCAAATCATAGGTACCACTGGAAACTTGCACGGGATGTTTGCCAGCAGCATGGTTTACATCCATTACTTCGGATACATCTCGATTAACTGTTAACAGATCTTCATAATGATCAATCAAAGTAAAAGAATCATTAATGACGCTTTTATCCAGTGCTCCAAAGATTTGTAAAGTTATTGATGTGCCTAAAGCGTGGTGCTGTCCCACTTGTTGTTCTAAAGCTAAATTTTTTATCATTGATTTATCCTTACTTTTCCAAATAGTTTTCTCTTATTTTTTCCTGCATCTGTTCATCAATTCCTAATTGCTTAACAATATATGAATCAATATCGCCATAGTTTTCATTAATTGTAATCAAGCTGGTATCAAAATACGCATTTGCTACTGAACCCAAAATACGCATGTTGGCACGAAACTTATCATTTTCACCGGCTCTTTTAAATTGCTCATCACGAACCTTGCGATAATCGTTGAGCATCAAGTTCGAATAAAGATAATCCTGCCGAATTGTCTCTAAATCTACTCCTAAAATGTAAAGCAATATTACAGTTACTAATCCTGTTCTATCTTTACCTTCTGAACAATGGTATAAAACAGAACCCTCTGTCGTAGCAGCAATCAAATTGATGATCTGACTAATACTATTCTGAGAAAATTTATTGCTGACATGGTCATGATATCTCTGACACATAGTATAGAAGCCAGCATACTGATCATGGCGATAATGTTCAAAATCTATACTCATATCTAGTCCGTTGCCACCAGTATTATCATCGACTGACAATGGAAATTCATAATGGTCAACACCTGGTATTTTTTGGTCGGGATTAGCCTTGCACTCAGCTGGGGAACGCAAATCGATAATTTTAGTCAGACCATAATCAAGTAAAAAATTTTTATCTTTTGGAATTATTTTACTTATGTTGCCCGTACGCAATAAGCGATGACTTTTAATTTTGTGGCCACCAAAGCCAATATAGCCACCCAAGTCACGAGGATTTCGCACAGATTTTACAGGTAAAACGACAGGTTCAGTCATGCCAACTTCCTTTCACATCAAAAATAACCGGATAGGATGCTCCTATCCGGTTATTTTACTCTCTGCCAGTTAAACTGGCAAAAGTTTATTTATGTGCTTGTTCAACAAACTTGAAGAAGTTATCCATCATGCCATCTAACTGCTTAATAGTTGCTTCATCAGTCAACTCACCAGTTTCTTTGTTAAACTTATCTGGAGCTTGACCAATCAAAACTTCGTTGCCCGGCAAAACGTTTGCACTCATATCAGGTGAAAGCAAAATTTCACGCATATCTTCTTGAGCACGACCAGTACCTTGTGAACCGTATGATGCACCAGCAACAGCAACTGGCTTCATCTTCATAACATTAGGACCTGCATGTGAACCTAACCATTCAAGACTGCTCTTTAAAGCAGCAGGAATAGTATGATCATATTCAGGGGTAGTGATTACTATGCCATCAGCACTCTTAACGTCTTCAATCCAGGCCTTAATAGTGTCATCAGCCATTTCTGTTCTGCAGAAAGGGGTCAATTTATCGACTTCTTTTACTTCAATATCTGCTTTATCACTATAACGCTTAGCAATAAATTGTGCTAAAAAACGATTATATGAAAAAGATGCATTTGTACCAACAATTGCTAATATTTTCATTCTCGGCCCTCCTACTTAGTTACTTGTGCGTACCAACTATCAACTTCATCGAAAAATTGACCTAAGAATTTAACGGTTGACTCATCTTTCAAGTCACCATTATCATCAAATTGTGTTGGTGCAACACCCATCATGAACTCATCACCGTTAAAGACCTTAGCGCCAAAGCCTGGTGCAGTCAACAAACTCTTCAAACGACTTTGTGAACGAGATCCACCTTGTGGCATTGGTGAAGTTGAAACAATAGCAACCGGCTTGCCCTTGAATGGGTGAGTTACACAGGATAACCACTCAAGTGCACTGCTCAAAGCACTGGTAACAGAGTGTTGTTGCTCAGGAGAGCCAATTAAAACCAAATCAGCGTCTTCAATTTCTTTACTCAAGGTTTGGATTGCTTCGGGAGCATCTTCACCCTCTTTAAACATTGGCAACCCTTTAACAGTTGCAAACTTAAAATCATACTTGTCGGCAAAATGCTTAGATATAAATTTAAGCAATGCCTCATTAAATGAATTATTGGCATTTGAGCCAGATAATGCAAGGATTTTCATAAAAACCACCTTTCAGGATACTAATTTCTGTACTAATTATAGCATATTCGTATCTTTTTAACATGCTCCTGCTTTCAGGTAGTTTTAATAATTTAATACCTGAATCGAACCAATAAATCCTTTACTAATAATGCATTAAGGCTTATTTTTTGTTCTTGCCTTCATTAGTATCAAATAATGAAACTTTATTTGTCTTGCTTAGCCAGTCATTTAAGATTGCATCGTTAATCTGTGCTGTTAAAACATTTATAATTTGTGTTTGCGAAAATGTTGCAATTTTATTAACTATTAATGAAGCAATACCACTGGTAGTAATCCAGTTAGCAATGACGACACTTCTAATTTTATCTTCGGAATAATTACTATCCGGATACTGCTCCCTAAATTTTTCAATACCAAAATTAATTAATGTATCGGCGATAATTTTACTACCAAATTTACCGTCAACAAACATTGCTCTGAACAAGTTTTCCTGTTCCTTGGCAAAATCAATATAAGATAAATCCATATTAATTAATGGTTTATCCGTATACTTTTTCTGCAAAATATTATTTTTTAAATTATCCGCAATTTTACGCAATACTTCTTTGCGTAAGTCTTCCATACTGTTAAATTCAAGATATAAAGGCTGCGTCGAAAAATGCCCCGCCTTGGCAATATTGCGGGCAGTCAAACTCTCAATACCATCCTTAACAACCATTTTGTAGGCAATGCTTAAAATCTTATTTCTTCCTATTTCTTTTTTTCTAGCCATTTTGGTTTTTTCCTTGATTAACTTTAAAACGTACTATTTTATAAACCAGTTTTTCCAGAGACAGTATTACTACTATCGAAACTTCATTTAGACAAATATTTGAAATGAGTCAATTATTATTCCTCATTATTTAAAAACTCATCATAATAAGTTGAAACCATGTCACTTACTTCTTCTTTGCTTAGACCTTGCGCAGCACAATAAGAGAAGAAAGCAGCAGAAAGAATATAACCTCGTTCAGAATCATCTATTAGATTGTCTGAAAATGTCATATTAATACTATGATTTTGATAATCAGTTGATAACTCAATCGACTTATCTTCAGGGATATCATTCATTACTATACCTCTACATGAATAGCTTTGATCAGTAATATAAAATACTGGTACCGCTAACAAATAAAATAAAAATTATACCAAACTAAAACATATACTCAAAAATACTTTTTTGTTATTTTAGCAAAGAAATCATTATTTCCTAGTAATTTACTCAAGCAGTTAAAAAACAAATTAATAACTCTGCTTTTAATTACATTAGTTATCTTACTGCAAAAAATAACATTTTCTTTTCAGTAATAAGAATAGTAAATTTAAAAGTACTTTGTCAAGGACAAAGTACTTTTTTTCTAACACAAAAGAATTAAGGATTTTTCTGTCAAATTTAAACTTTTTGAAAATATTTTTAATTAATAACATTATTCATGTTAAACTGAAATTATTGTAAATAATAAGATTACTATTAATAAAAAAAGATTAGTTGATTTCTCGCTTTTAATCAAAATAATTTTTGCAGTTATTTTTTATAGTGTTATTTTTATTTACGAAATTTAATAACTAAATCTCTTGCTTTATTTCTCCATCCATCATTTCATAAATATGGTCTGCGTATTGCTTTAATCTTGGATCATGCGTTACCAACAAAACTGCCTTATTATAATTTTTCGCCAGTTTTTTAAACAACTTTCCTACTTCTGAAACATTTTCACTGTCAAGTGAAGCAGTAGGCTCATCAGCCAGCAAAATTTGAGGATTGGCGTAAAGAGCACGTGCAATTGCTGCCCGTTGCTGCTGCCCGCCTGATAATTCACTCGGATATTTATCAAGTAAAGAATTGATACCAAGCTGTTTTAATAGTTCCTGCAATTTTTCTTGACTGATATTTCCTGCTTTCTTTACCTTATTAACTAGCTCAAACTGCTCTCTAATTTTTAAAAAAGGAACTAAATTATAAGCCTGCAATACAAAACCCAGCTGCGTTAGTCGTAAATGATCACTTGCTTTTGCAGAAATACGTGCAATATTCTGACCATTGACAATAACCTCTCCTGTAGTTGGTTTTTGCAAAGAACCAGCTATTGTTAAAAAGGTGCTTTTACCTGCTCCTGAAGGGCCCATAATTAAAACCACTTCACCTAGATTGGCTTTAAAATTGATATTTTTTAGAGCAACGACTTGTGCAGCTCCAGTGCCATAAACTTTTTGAACATTTTTTAATTCGATAATTGCCATATTATTCACCTATTGCCTGTGCCGGATCTACCTTTAAAATTGATCTGATTGGAATTAAGCTGCCAATAATTGCCGTTAACAGCAAACCTATTGTACCGGTCAGAATAATTTCAGGAGTGAAGCTGATAGGAACTGCGGCAGGTAAAACTTTAACTGTTACGAGCATGGCTGCCAAGCCAATAATTAATCCAGCAAGGACTAATATAATTGCCTGACTAATGGTTGCTTTCACCAATGTACTGCTGGGAATTCCCTGTGCACGCATGACCGCATAATTATGCATTTTTTGCATTGTTAAAATGTACAGGAAAACTGCGATTATAATTAATGAAATAATGTATAAAAATCCGATCATCAATTCAAAAGTCATATTTTGTGCTGTATATCCTGGAAGCTTTTTAATAAATTGGTCAATGGGATAGGTTTTGCTATCTTTATAATTATATTTGTAGTCATGATTACGAGAAATTACAGCTGAAGCCTCTAAAGTTGGCATCCCTTGCCGCAATTTTTTCCAAGACTCCAATGTCCCGTAAATAATTGGAGCAATATTAATTTTCGCATTTTTAACAAAACCTACAATCTTGTACTTTCTACTCGAACCGTTAAGTGCAAGCTTGTCGCCCAATTTGTACCCTTTGGTTTTAAATGCTTGGTCAACAGCCACCTCATAATTCTTTTTTGCTTTTCTACCCGCAATAAGTTCCTGATCATGATAAATAAACTGTTTCTTTTTAACTCCAATAAATTGTGCTGAAATTTGAGGACGTCCGGCTTTCTTAACTACCACTGGGATTTGGCCCAATAAAGCTTCATCTTTAGATAGTGTTGCTTTTTTTAAATCAGTTTTTGTTAGAAATGACTGACTCATGCTTACGTTAGCATTTTTATTTAAGACTACTTTTTGAGCATCCCAAGATTCAAGTGCCTGAGTATTTTCACTGGCCAAGCCAGTTGCTAGTGCCGATAAGACAAATATAAGATAACTAATCAAAAAAATCATTAAGATTATTAACCCATAACGTAGTTTCTCTCTTTTTATTTCTTTAATTGCTAAAAACATTAGTTCTTTCCTTTGTTTAACAGTTCCAAGCTCGCTTTAAAACGAGTCATAATTGCCTTTTTTTGAACTGGATTTGTTAATACTAAGCGAATGGTGGCATGACTTAGCACCATTGCACTCCAATTCTGCGGATCTAATCCAGCTAGTATTTTTGGTGTAAAAGGATGACCAGGTGAACTTTCATTATACAAGATATGCATTTTTATTAATCCGGCATAGGTACTTGCTTGCATTTCTTCAATAAAATGAACAACATTGTCATAATATTGTTGTGCATCAAACTGCGCTTTTATTTTTATGGGCAAATGAATACTTTTTAGAGCTAATTCATACATATAATGGTATGCATCTTCTAAATCAACAAAATATTTGTAAAAAGCCCCGCGTGCGATGCCCGTTTCTTTCACTATTCGCGCTACTTGCGCTTTTGCCAAAGGATAGCTGCTGAATTCTTTTAACAACGCACTTTCAATTTTTTTCTTTTTGCCGGCAGGCAAGTTAATAAAAGTTGACTTAGCCATTTTCCTAATCATCTCCTTTTGTCATAAGTGACATCGTGTCACTTTATAAAAATAATAGTTCATTTATTTTTAGTCGTCAATTATAATGCTCGAATAATTGTTTTCAAAAAAAAGCCTCTTCAATGAGACTTAGTACGCTATTCAAAAGTTAAAATACGGTTATAATAATTTACCCGGGGAATACCATTAAGATAGGAAACTTTTGCTAAAGCACAATTATCCATGGTTTCAAAATACTTCATGTCACCATGAGTAAAATAGTGGGCAAACATCATTCTAATTAAAGTACCATGGCAAAATACAAGCACTTTTTTAGTCAAATAATTCTTTTTCATATCATCTAAAAAACTGCCGCACCTTCTATCCAGAGCTGCAAAAGATTCGCCACTTGGTGCATATTTAATATAGTCAGCTGCAGCCTTGCCCCAAGGATCAATGGCATCAGGATATTTTTGCCCTAGCTCTGAAAGAAAATGACCATCCCATTCGCCAAAATTAATTTCCGTTAGCCTTTTATCAATTTTTATTTCTTTTTGTCCTTTAGTAAAAATTTCAGCGGTTGTCAAAGATCTCTTTAAAGGACTTGAAAAAACTACATCAAATCCCGAAGGATCGAAATTCGCAGCAGCTTTTTCAGCACATGCACGACCAGTCTCATCTAAATCATGATCAAAAACCGAACCTTGAATACGACCGGTTTTATTTAAATCTGTCTGACCGTGGCGAACAAAAACAATTTGCATAATAACCTCACATTTCTATATCTTAAACTTTAGCGCCGTTTAAAATCGAACTTTGTCCTGAAAACATAAGTGTTATCAGTACTAACTTTCGGCTCAAACACAAAACCAAAATCATGAAAGCCCTGCAGTTGCTCCGGTTCAGTTAATTGATTTTCAGCAATATAGCGCACCATTTCTCCACGAGCCATCTTGGCATGCACCCCAACTGTTTTCCACTGACCGTTTTTCGTTTCTTGAAAATCAACAGTAATCATCTGCCTGCCATTCTTAACGTATGGAGTAACATTGCGAGAATATTCTTTAGAAGCCAAATTAATGAGTATCTGATCTTCATCAAAAAGATTGTTCGCAATTGTCGTGCCCCAAAATCGGTATAAATTGGGCTGTTTAAACCCCTTTACCTTGTTTTTCATTTCCAATCTGTATGGCCACACACCGTCAAAAGGTCGCAAAACACCGTACAGACCTGATAATATACGGACATTCTCTTGCAAATAAGACAAGGCGGGTTTAGTGAACAGGTCGGGAGCCATATATTGATACTGAATGCCAGAATAAGAAATAATCGCAGGAGTTAAACCATCTTTTTGATTCAAGTTTAGATTTTGAATTTGCCTTTGACCTTCTTTAGTTGTACGATCACTAGATTGCCAAATTTTTTGTAATTCGTTAAAACTACATTTTTTTAGAAAAGCAGCTAATTCTTGAGCTTGAGCTAAAAATTGCGGGTGCGTCCTTGCAGAAAAAGAGTCATTATCAACTGTCATTTTCATTGCCGGTGAAATAATAATTTTCATCTTTACCACCTTTTGGGTTAAACTTATTAATAATATCTACTGAAGGAGAGAAATCAATGAATCCTGATTTTGCCATCGTATTAAATTTTAAACTAAAAAGTACAAAAGATGTAGACGCTGATTTTTTAGTTAAAACTGCTCGCAATATAGGAGCCCGGGCTGTCAGCGTTGACGCTCATCAAACAGACTTTAAAAAAGCTTGTGCAAAATATACTATTGCTTTGGTCGATGCAGAAACTATCCAAGAAAGTTGTGATTTAGTCCCAGCAGATGCAGTTGCAAAGCTTGTAGCCAATCGTAAAGATGGGCAAAATACGATAATTAATATTCCGGTCACAGATAATGATAAGTTGCCTTCTGAAACTGAAGAAATGCTTAAGCAAATCAACAACTGGATGCATCTTTTTGGCCATGCTTTTAATGAAAGCGAACCCTGCGCGCTTAAAATTAGCAATGTAGAAGACAATAACGGTTTCGTACTCCAGAATAGGCACATGCCTTATCAAAAATATATTTTTATCAAACAGCCACTGCCAGAAACACTAAAAATTCTGGGTCTGTCCGACAATCCTAATCGTATCGAAATGATTGAGAATAGGACTGAGCTGGATTTCACTTTTGCTGATGACGAATTGAGCATAAACTTAGATGGTGTGCCTGAAAGTGATTTTACATGGCAGCTAATTCGAATTCAAGAGCACCGACCAGAAGACGATATTAAGGAAACTAAATATTAGCACTCAATAACAATTTCAACTTAAAAACTGATAAATCTTGTTAAATTTATGTCACTTGAATAAAAATTCAGGTTACATTATCAAACAAGGACTTATCAGTTTTTTAATGATTCAGTATTATGATAAGGAAGGTAAAGTAATGAGACATCTTGGTCAAAAAGCAGATGAAATCAGAATATAAAGCTGTAAAGATGACTAATTCCGATAATAATAAAGCAGAATTGTTTTATAACGTTGCAGCTAGAGGAGGAGATTTAATCAAAGCCTCAAAAATTAAATATTTAGCTTGACCAAAGCTATCTGTACTCAATAATTAGTTTTGAAAAATTGCTAACCAATAATATAAGTACAATAAAAACAACATATTAAAAAGGCACTGAGTAATATACTCAATGCCTTTTTGTTAACCTAAAAGACTGGCTTTTCCTGATCCTTTATTACGTTGAAACAGGTATTTTTTATTTAAGATATTCCAGCAGTTGCTCAACATCTGTTTCTTTTTTATCCTGCGTAATATCTTTATTATTCAAAATTTCAATTGCATGTTGCACTAATGAATAAACCTGTTTATCGTCATTACTGTCAATCACCAGATAACTTATTTTAAAGTAAGATTCTAAATTTGACGTATCTTTTTCGTCCAGTGCTTTTCTAATTAAAAATCTAAAAATTGCCTTCATATTGCGTGTCTTTTTACGTTTTTCCTGTTTTTTATCGTAAACAGGTAAAAATAAAGCAACACATACAGCAGCAATTTCAGCGGCCGCAGTAACCCACTCTGATAAAGGTCCTATACTCATAATCTTCTCCCCTTGGTTAATAGACAAATATTACTTAAATGAAAAATCAAAATTTTGTTATCAAATACGTTTTTACTTTAATATATATGATTTATATTATATACATTTATATAAAAACTTGCACTTTTTATTTCTATATGCGATATGATTATATTAAGAAACTAATTATTTTATTTGGGAGGTAAAATATGCAGAATAAAAAAGCTTTTTATAAAAAAATATGGTTTTGTTTTGTAGTGGTTTTTATAACTTTTTTCACTAATTTTGTGTCTGGCAACACAGGTATACAAGATGCACAACAAACGGTTATCGCAAAATCAACAAAAGTAGTAAAAAGTAATGCGAAAAAAGTAGTTACTGAAAAAGTAACTGTTAAAAGAAGAAAAGCTGCTCGCAAAAGAAAGTTAGCTGCAAAAAGAAAGCAAAAAAAGCAAAAAGGTGTCGCCAAACGTAATGTACGTAAAGTCTATATAGCTCCTAATTCGGGAAGAAGATATCATTTTAATCCGAGTTGCCGTGGTCTTCGAAGAGCACATGGAAACATAACCAAAATATCATTAAAAAGGGCTATTAACCAAGGCTACACCTTATGTAAATGGGAAGATTAAGGAGAAGAATAGGTAATGATTAAAATTGGTTTTAGAAAGCCTAGTTTAAGAAGGTCAATCTCTGCCAGAACAAAGGGAAGAGCAACAAGGGCCATAAAAAGAGCTATTATCCCCAACTATGGTAAACGTGGTATGGGTTGGGCTCATCCAAAAAGAAAGATATATAATACAATTTATCATAAGACTACCCTTGATACTCGTAAATTATTTATTCATGACAGTTCTAGAAAAAAATAAATAAACATTTTGAGAGCCAGTTAATCCCAAAAAAGTTAACAACAGTTTCTCTGAAGTGAATAAAAAAGACTAGAAAAATACTTTCTACGCATTAGCTAAGATTGTTATAAAAAAGACTGATAAATCAGCGTTTCACAAACGAAATTTGTCAGTCTTTTTTTAATATTAAAGTTTCTAAATCCACTATTGCCACTGTCATTGCAAAATTTACCATTGCTTTTTAGTATAAAATACTGTCTCTTCTATCACAGTGAATAATCATGAAATAGTGGCTTCAAATTAATCAGTTAGCTTTAACTATGAATGCAGACCATAATATTTGAGCATCTTAATAATTTCCTGGTCAACCTGAGTCGTGGTTTCTCTCATCGGTTTACGTGCTGGGCCTGCATTTGCAATATTGGCTAATTCTACAGACCGCTTTAAAACTGCAGGTACCGTCCCTAACTTTAGGGCTGAACGTAAAACATCTATGCTTTTTTGTAACTTTTCTGCTTCTTGATCATTGCCATCTTTTAGAGCACGATCAAGGTTAACTAAAACATTTGGAATTAGATTGCTTGTTGCAGCAATAGCAGCTTTTACACCCATTTTATAAGCGACAGAAATCTTTGAGTCTGAACCAATTAGTACTTGAAACTTATTGTCAGTGGCAACTTCTTGATATTTACGAATTAAATCCACATCACCACTACTGTCTTTAATCCCGACAATGTTATCAATTTCAGCAAGTTTACGTACAACATTAACCGGAATATTATAACCGGTATTTTTAGGAATATTGTACATAATTACTGGCAAATCAACACTTGCTGCCACATCACGATAAAAGTCAAATAGCTCATCATCTTGTGGTCTAATAAAATATGGATTTATTATTGACAAGGCATCAGCTCCTGCAGCCTCCATCTCATGGGATAAAGCAATAGTTTCACTCGTTGAGCAAGCCCCAGCTCCTGCAAAAACCGGCACGCGATGATCAACGTACTGAACCACGGCTTTCACAAAAGCAATTTTTTCAGCGTGAGTTAATACGTGAAATTCACCATTACTCCCAAGAGCAAAAATACCACTTACACCAGCACTAATTAATTTGTCAATTAACACATGAGCTGCCTGGTAATTAATCGATTGTGCTTTGTCACGATTAAAAGGCGTCACAATCGGAGTAATAATACCATTGAACATTTTGCCATCTCCTTCATAAATGTTTTTATTTAATAACTCCTTCTTTAACGAGCCTCTTGCCTAATGCTCCTCCCGGATGAAATTTGCCAAAGTCTTTTTCAGAAAATCCCTTAGCTTTGGAGACTGTCAATGCAATTGCATCTCCGACTACTAACGCGGAAGTTGAACTATTAGTGGGAGCCAAGTTGTGTTCGTCTGCTTCACCATCTACATGGACTAATAATAAGTAATCACAGTCTTTGGCCAAAGTTGAGTCCTGATTGCCAGTTAATGCGACTACTTTTGCACCTAATCGTTGAATTGGTGCAACTACCGCGACAGCTTCTTTAGTTTCTCCGGAATTTGATATATCAATAACCAAATCAGAAGCAGTGATCATCCCTAGGTCACCATGCATAGCTTCTGTAGCATGCACAAAAAATGAAGGTGTACCAGTACTTGCAAATGTAGCAGCAAGTTTTTTACCTATATGGCCTGACTTACCTACTCCAGTGAAAATTAATCTGCCATTTTCTTTTAAAGAAATAATTTTATTAACTACTTTTTCGTAATCTTGATCATTAAGAGGTAGATCTTTTTCTACCTGTTCAATTGCCGAAATTTCTTTTTCAATGACATCTTGTATATTTGAAATAATATCCATATTACTACCTCTTCTCTGACCGAAAATCAGCTAAAGTTTTAGTTAACTGAACAGCATTATCAGTTATTTTTTCAGAATCACCAGTTAGTGCTGACCCAAAACAGACACAATCAGCACCAGCAGAGAGAAAGTCACGGTAATTTTTTACAGAAGCACCGCCAGAAATCAAAATTGGCATATAAGGTATAGGCGTGCTTATTGTTTTAATTTCTTTTACTCCACCCATACTGGATCCTGGAAATACTTTAATAAAAGAAGCACCATTTTTTAAAGCAGTAGTTATTTCAGATACGCTATTGCAACCTGGTGCATAAGGCACTTGATACAAATTACAAATTTGTGCTACTTCCAAATCAAAAGCAGGAGAAAGTATCAGTTCAGCACCACCCATTATGGCTAGTCTGGCAGTAGCAGTATCTAAAACAGTGCCAGCACATATTACCATTTCAGGTATTTCTTTTTTAACCAGCTTCATAGCCTCTAAGGCTGTAGGAACGGTAAAACTTATTTCAATCGCTTTAACGCCGCCTTTAAAGCAGGCTTTTGCAATACGCAAAGTTTCTGCAGGCGTATCTCGCACCACTGTCATTATGTTTAAATCACTAATTTGTCTTACATAAAAATTTTTTTGTAACATTTAATTACTCCTAATGAAACAGTTGCAAAACGCCATGAAGTAATGAGCCGACAATGTTGTAGTCAATATTCGGGAATGTTGAACTATTGATACCCATTTGTTGAAAGACTGGTACTAGGATTAGTGGTAAGAATGCTAACAAAAGTCCCACAACGAAAGAACCTACAATGGCTCCACGCCAGCCCCCTGTTGAGTTGCCAAAAATTGCAGCAGTTCCGCCTGAGAAAAAGCAAATATGGGCTGCTGGAATAATCACAATTGGACTATGGAATAAAATCATTATCCCGATGGCTACAAGTCCAGCTGCGTAAGAACTGACAAAACCTACCAAAACTGCAGTCGGTGCAAAAGGAAAAACTGTTGGTACGTCTAAAGCTGGACGTGAACCTGGGATAAACTTGGTTGAAATTGCAACAAAGGCATTAGTAATCTCTTCTAGGAACATTCCAACACCATACATCAAAACACCCATTCCAGCAGTAAAGGTCATAGCCTGAATAAACGGATAAACTAACCAATTGACTGGACCAGAAAGTTTACCTGTAACTACCGGACCTGCAGCCAGCGCTGAAACGTAGAATAAAATCAACATGATAATTGCAAGACCCATCAAAAAGTCTTTGAATATCGAAAGTGATTTTGGCAAGTTAAAGTTTTCTGTAGTTTCATCTTTGTGCTTTTTGAACAACAGGCCGATTGCACCAGACAATGCATAACCAAACATGTTATAGTGACCAATCGCCTGATTGTCGTTACCAGTAATTCTGCGCATAAATGGCTGACAAAGTTCTGGTAAAGCACTGGCACAAAGGCCTAAAATAATCCCTCCAATAATAATGGCCCATAAATTGCTTAGTCCGCTGAATTTAAGAACCAGGCCTAAAACACAGGCAAAATAGAGACTATGTTGACCCGTAAAGAAGATATTTTTAAATGGCGTAATTCTGGCAAAAACGATATTCATTACAAAGCCCAAAATTAAAATCAGAGCGACAACAAAGCCATACTTTGTTTGTGCAGCAGCTGTGGCCGCTTCAGGAGAAGCGATCAAGCCGTGAATATGAAAGGCTGATTGAAATAAAACATTGAAGTTTTGCAAAACGCCAGTTAAAGTGCTTGAACCAATACCAAATATTAAAAATCCGATAACAGTTTTTGCTGTACCCTTAGTGACATCTGTCCAATCCTTGTCTTTTTGGGCAACCAATCCTATAAATGCCACAAAACCTAGCAGCACAGCAGGTTGACTTAGAAAACTAATAATAAAATTTAACATTTCTTTCACCTGTTTTATTCATTCATAAGAGGAGCTAATTTGGCCTCAATTTCATTCTGATCCATCATATTTTTAATACCTACTATAGGAATTTTTTTCTCTTTGGCTCTTAAATCATCAGCTACATCGCTTAAAGCAATGATAAAATCGCCATTAAAGCTACCTATTCCGTCTATGCTGGTATGACTAACATCAAGATCCCAATTATTTTTTTTAGCCACATTTCTAACTTGTACTGTTAACATTGTGCTGGTACCCATACCAGCCCGACATGTTATTATTGCTTTCTTCATTTTTCTTCTCCTTCACATTCATTTACATAATTAATTATTTCCTGCACATTATTTGCATGACTAACTGTTTCAAAAAAGTCATTTTTTGAGAGCAAGTTAACCAGCTGTGCCATTTGATCCAGATGTCCGTTTGCTTTTGTAGAACTTAAAGTAAAAATATATTTAACTGGATCGTTATCTTTGTTATGAAAAGGGACTGGCTCTTTTAAAACAGTCAATCCTATTCCATCTTTTAATGCCCCATCTTCTATCTTGGCGTGCGATAAAGCAACATGAGGCATAAATACGATATAAGGTCCCATTTCTTCTGCTATTTTAATGACGCTTTTCAAATAGTTATCTGTCACCAAACTATTTTTAACAAGGGGATGACCTGCTTTTAAAATGGCATCACGCCAATCTTTTGCGCTAACATTCAATTGAATCAATTTCGGGTCTATTAGTGGTGTCACTTAATTTTTCATCTCCTTTCTCTACGGATTCAAAGAGTTTAATAAAAGTAGGTGCATTTTCGGCATGTTCAAATTCTTCTAATAAACTGCTATTAGAAAAAATTTCAGTTAATTGTGTTAGCGCCTTCAATTGAGAATTAGAATTTGGTGCATAAAGGCTAAAAACATATTTTGCTTTTATATCATTGCTAAATTTAACAGGCGGGGTAAAACAAACTAGACTCATACCTGGCACAGAAAATCTTGTGGGGTTATCTGGTTTTGCATGTAGCAACATGACATTATCCATAATTTTCATGTATGGTCCGTACTTCTCTATTTGCATACACATTTTACGAGTGTACTTTTCATCCGCAATATGATCCTTTTCAAGTAGCTTTCCAGTGACTTTTACTGACTCCTGCCAAGAATAAGTGCCATTTTCAAAAGCAATTCTTCTTTCTGGCAAGATTTCACTTAAGCACGGTAAATGGTTTTGTTCTTTTTTATAAGGAACATTTTTTTGAGAAAAATAGCTCTGCAAGGCTGCTGTCAAGCCATTAAAGTCCTTCACATGGGCATATTCACTGACTATGTCTAAAATTTGCGTTGTTTTAACGGCTGGAGAATTATGAACAGAAGACGAAGTTTGAGCTTTAGAAGCCAAATGCTGTCTGATTGTTTGTAAATCATAGTCAGTTAGAATGTGATTGATATTTACAATTGGAGCACCTTTATTAGTTACTGGTAAAGTGGCAATAACCAAATCTGCATGAACTCGGGTCTGTTTTTCATAATCTTGCTTTGTAATAACCTTTATCTTTAACTGATCAGGAAACATTTTTTCCAGTTGAATTTTTAAAAGGCGGGACGTCCCAATTCCACTGCCGCATACCAAAGTAATTTTTTCTTTAGTACTTTGACTTTTTGCATTTTTTAGCAGTTCAATTTCTCCGCCAAAGTAAACTGCAATCAATTCTATTTCATCAGCGGTCAAAGATTTTTTTAGATATTGCTCAAAGGGCTGAATGGCTTCTTTAGTTAAAAGATAAATTTCTGGATACTTTTTTCTGACATTTAACAAGCTTGAATTTAAAAATTGAACATTGTATAAAACTCTTCTTTGAGCAGCTACCAAATGTGTTGTCAGTGCATTTTGCAAGCTCTTATTGTTTACCAAATCAATTCCAGAAATTACTGAAAAGCGCTTGATGATTTGTGCCGCAATATTTGACATTTCTTGTGATTCAAAATTTTTGCTAATTTTGCTGATTTGCCTTGAATCAATTATTTTACAGAGAAGCTGACTTTCAGCATTTAAATGCTCTGCAGAAATTCCCAGATAGGTCAGCAAATTACGAATTAAAGGTTCGAACTTACCGCTACCTTTAATTTTTTTATTCCTGCTATTTTTTAAAAAATGCCCATTTCTGTATCTCTTAACTGAAAAACAGATGTACTCTTTAACTTGAAAAACTGACTCATCCGTTAATAAGCAACCAATATTTTGTTCAACCGTTAAAAGTACTTGCTCAATTTCTACTTTTTCCTTAGTTTCTAAACTCAAAAATGGAGCAATCTTATCAAAAATCATTGTTCCTTGAATATTAGCTAGTTTTTGTAAAGCAAATTTGCGAATTTCCTCCTCTAAACCTGTGATTAAATAGCCATTTTTTTCTAACTCTAACTTCAAATTTCTGCTTTCAGTGTCTTTTTTAACTTTCGCTAAGTCACTCTGAGTGGTTCTTCTCGTTACTCCGTTTAGAGAGTTTAAATATTCAATAGTAACCCTATTATTTCTGCAAAGAAGAGCAAACTCAATTGCTATTACTCTAACCGATTGAGGCAACTTGACTTTTCCCTGCTGCAAATCATGTTTAAGATCCTTCTCAATCTCAGCGATTTCGTATGGTTGAACAAAATAGCCATGATTTCTAACTGTCATTATCTTATTTAAATCATGCAGCTCAAGCCATTCGTTTAACCCGTTAATAGCTGAATAGGCAGTTCTTTTAGTTATTTGAAGTTTATTAGTTATCTGGCTAATACTTAATAAAGAGTTCGAATTTGTTAACATCTTTAGTAACAAGTATTCGTGATACAACAAGATATATTTCACCTGCTTTCTAACTCTCAAATAAATAATAAAGTGAGTGCAATGAAACTTGTTGCACATTTAAAACTGAAAAATGATACACTTTCATATACATATTTAGATGTTGTCTAACTAGTCCAATTTGTATAAAAAAAACATAATTCAGATTACAAATCAGAATTATGTTTTTAAAAATAATATTCCATTCAATTCTTACGATTTAGCAAAAATTTTAAAGCTTCTTGCCATTTGTTTTAATAACGGTTTTAAACCAATCAAATGAATCCTTTTTATAACGTTTCAGCGTACCCTTGCCTCTATCGTCTAAATCAACATAGATTAATCCATATCGTTTGGACATTTGGCCTGTTGTAAATGAAATACAATCAATACATCCCCAAACCAAGTACCCAATTACAGGGACTCCATCAATTTCAATTGCTTTTTTCATTTCAATAATATGATCTTTTAAATAATTTATACGGTATGGATCATGTATTTTATAATCTGACGTTAGTTTATCTTCGGCACCTAAACCATTTTCAACTAAAAACAATGGTAATTGATATCGGTCATAAACTTGATTTAGCCATATTCGCAGCCCAATCGGATCAACAGTCCAACCCCACTTGTTTTTCTGTAAATACGGATTGACAACTGTATCTTCACTGGCAGCATTGCCAGAACCAATTCTTTTTCTATTCGGGTCTGCACTCACAGTACTTGATAAATAATAACTGAAACCTATGTAATCGACACATCCATGTTTTAAATCGTCTAAATCCTTATCAGTGATTTCAATGTGATAACCCTTTTCCTGCCATTCTTTTAAAATAAAATTAGGATATCTGCCCCGTACCTGTACATCAGAGAAAAACATTTGATATTGGTTTAACTTTTGCGCTTTCAGAATATCTTCTGGGTTGGGAGTGTTGGGATAATAGGGTGAAGCAGCCACCATGCAGCCTACCTTAAGGTTGGCATTTAAAGAATGAGCATATTTCACAATCTGACTTCCCGCAACAAACTCATTATGAACGGCTTGGAACATGATTTCACGCTTATTATCATTTGCATTAAAAATTAAGCCGGAATTAGTGTATGGGAAAAGAGGATTTTCTACTAAATATTGATTATTTATTTCATTAAACGTCAGCCAATAATTTGTGTATTGCATAAAATTGTCTAAACAAACTTTAGCAAATTTCACAAAATATGCGATGCACTTGCGATTACGCCACCCGCCAAATTTTTCTACCAGATAATAAGGCATTTCAAAGTGTGACAATGTTATGATGGGCTTAATGTTATATTGCTTCATCGTCTCAAATAAGTTATGGTAAAATTTTAATCCTTGTTCATTAGGCTCATTTTCATCGCCATGTGGAAAGATTCTTGACCAATTAATGCTGACACGCAGGCACTTAAAGCCCATTTTTGCCATTAATTTAATATCACCTTCATAGTTATGATAGAAATCTATGGCCTTATGATTAGGATAATACTCGTTCTCATTAACAGACGTTGTAATTTTCCGCTTAATTGTTGCAGTTCCTGCAGTTAGTAAATCTGAAATATCCAATCCTTTTCCGTCTTCTAGATATGCGCCCTCGACCTGGTTAGCAGATAGAGCTCCACCCCATAAAAAATTATTTTCCATTTGCAGTTTATCTCCTACTGTACAAACATAATTTGATCCTGAGTATGAATAATATCATCTTCCTTAACGCTAACATCAATTTGGTATTTTTCAGGATTTGTAATAATAATTGGTGATTCGAGCGTATAACCAGCTTTTTTTATCTTTTCCATATCTGCTTCTAAAATTTCCTGTCCCTGTTCGACCCTATCGCCATTTTTTACTAAAGCGTTAAAATATTTACCATTTAAATTAACAGTATCAAGTCCAATATGTATAAGAAGCTCAACGCCTGTATCACTGCGTAATCCAATGGCATGCTTAGTAGGCATAACAGTAATTACTTGACCATTAAAAGGTGCTGTTACTTTATTAGAATTAGGAATAACAGCTATTCCCTTGCCTATACTCTCATTTGCAAAAACTTCATCATGAACATCTGCAAGATTAAGCACTTTACCCGAAAATGGAGAAGTGATTACTAAAGCCTGATGATCATTTTTTTCTACTGTTTGATCTTTATTTACTGCTTGAGTGAGGTCAGCTGCCATTTCATCTGAATCCGTATCTTGGTCTTTAAATCCCCAAAAGAAGGTCAAAAGAACACCCAATACAAGTGAAATACCTGAACCTAAAACCATAAAACCAATTGGTTTATATGACAACATAAATATAGAAAATATATTATGAAAGACATAGGAGGTCATCATAACATGAAATAATGCACTGACCGCTCCACCAACGCCACCAGCGATGGCAGTAATTATCATTAAACGCTTTGACTGCATAATTAAACCATATAAAATTGGTTCAGTGACACCAGCAAAAATTCCTGTAATAGCCGTCGAACCTGAGACGCCACGCAGTTTCGTGTTTTTTTGCTTATAAACACTATAAAGAAAAGTACCCAGAGCTATTCCTATTTGTCCCCAGACAGCACAAACATTAACTCCTTCTACTACATCTCCACCAACGGCTTTTAAATTTTGCAGAGTAATTGGCGTAAAACCCCAATGTAGTCCTAAAACAGTTAAGAATGGATAAGAAGCGCCTAATACTAATCCTGCTATTAACCTACTTTTACCAAATAACCACATAATTGCTGCTGAAATCCAGTTACCTACATTGGTCCCAAATGGCCCAAACACTAAAACAGTTGCCGGAACCAATAAAAGCAAACAAATCATCGGGTTTAAAAATAATTGTAATTGTTGTGGGATGTATTTTTTCAGCAATTTATTAAGTAAAGCATAGACAGCAATAATTACAAAGATTGGAAAAACTGTCATTGAATAATCAATCGGATCTAAGTCTAATCCAAATAAATGCAGTCCATGTTTTCCTATTAGTCCTGTAAAATTAGGCTCGAGTAACGCTGCACCTAACGCACCTCCTACGAATGGGTCAGCCTTAAATTGCTTAGATAGTGTAATACCTAAAAATACCGGTAAAAAATAAAAAATAGAATTACCTGCAGCTGAACAAACTAAATATAGTGTACTAGTAGGTGATAGCCAGTGAACTGTCGTTAACACTGTTAATAAAGCTTTGACCATTCCTGCCCCTGCCATAATGGATATTAAAGGCAAAAATGCACCGGAAATAACTTTTGTTAGTGAAAACTTTTCATCCTGCTTATCTTCTGCTTCAGAATTATTTTTTCCACCCATCATCTTTTTGATAACATCATAAAACTCAGTTACATTGGGACCAATTACAACCTGGCATTGCCCACCACTCAAAACGACGCTTAAAACACTCGGTAATTTATTTAACTCATCTTTCTTAATTTTACTGTTATCCTTCAATACAAAACGAAGTCTTGTAGCACAATGAACCAAACTATTAACATTCTCCGATCCACCAACATATTTCAAGATCGTTTTTGCTTCTTTATCTATTTTTTTCATTTTTACTCCATATTATTTTTTATTATCAACAAGTGTTAATTGGTTAAGATGTAAGGTTAGATAAAGCATTTCATCCTCCCCAATCTGCCAGTGATATTTGTTATGCAAAAAAGCTTTAATTTTTTCTGCACACTGAAAATCACTGGCATATTTAGCCTCTATAACCTTTAAAATTGAATTTTTTGAATCGGACGTTTCATGATTTAGTTCACGCAAAATAAAATATCTTAAGTGATTGATAAAGCGCTTATAACTATATGAATCTTCTTTCAAATCTTTCTGGTAATAATCAGAAACAATCGCCAAAACCTGATCAATAATTTTGGTACTGGAAATAGTTGTATCCATGTCATTAATTGAGAAATTAGCATTAATCAAATGCAAAGCTATATAAGTTGCCTCTGAATGTGGAACCTCAAGTTTTGTCTGTTCGCGTAAAAATTCAACAGCATTTTCAGAAAATTTAAAAATTTCAGGATAAATAACTTTAACATCCCATTCTAATGGAGCTTTAAAGCTCAAATTTTGCTTGACCCTTTTTAGCATAAAACTAATATGATCAGAAAGAGTCAAGAGTAACATGTCATTGAACTTGAGATTTAACTCTTGCTCACCTTTTTGAATAATTTGACGTGCATATTCAATACTGGCATCGTCAATCCTTTTTATTAATTCTTGAAATGCCTTAACGGAATCATGGTCAAATATAACGTAATTTTTTTCTATTTGAGCTTTTTCAAGGTCGATAACACTGCCAATCTTTTTCCCATAGCCAATTGCTTTACCTAAAATTATTCGTTCATTTTTTGACTGATCTTCAACTAGAATAGCGTTGTTGTTCAAGTTATTCTTCAAAATCCACAATTTTTCCACCTCTTTTCCAAAAAACGTTATAAAAAAAGCGTTACCCACAGCTCATCAAAAAACTGTAAGTAACGCCTTGTAAAAAGTAACGTCCTTAATGGATATAAGTATATCATTTCTTGTAAACTCTTTCAAATAAAAATCAGACAAATATTTATTGAGTTCGTATATTTGCTTGATTTTTGTGCCAGTAAAGTTTGGCTTCATTTTCTCAGATTAAATAAAAGTGTAGCTAGTAAAAACTAAATTCTTCCATCAAAATTTTTCTAGACCTCTTATCTTTCCTTTTAGATTCGTACACATACCTGCGTCTTTTTTACATTTACCTTCTATTTTTTATTATCTACCATTAAAGATGGAAAACGCTTTTATAAATGGAGGTATTTAATATGATTAATAATTCAAATTTATGTCTTAATCGTAAATCAGCACCTGGTTTACCACTTGCTGATTTTATTAAACTAGCAAGTGAATTAGGGATCAAACATGTGGAATTGCGAAATGATCTAGGTAAAGAACCTGACAACAAAAATATTTTGGATGGAATGAGTATTTCAGATTTTAATGATCTATTACAAAAATACGACGTTCAGGTTGAAGATATAAATTCACTCGGTAATACGGATTTATTGAGCCAGAAAGACAGTAATTTAAATGATCTCGATGAGATGATTACAATCGCTCAGGGAATTGGGACCCAAAAAATTCTTTTCTGTCCGGTAATGGACAAGCACGACGATAGAAGTGACAGCCAAAAATTTAATGAAGGTGTTAAAACTATTAAAGAATTTGCAAAAAGACTTCAAGATAAAGGAATGTCTGGTTTATTTGAAACATTAGGTTTCCCTGAAAGTTCAATCAGAACCCCATTTAGAGCTATTGATATTATCGAAGAAGCTGGTGCAACCAATTTTAAAGTAGTAGCCGATTTATTTCACTGGTTTATGGGCGGTGTCACACGTAATGATTTAGATAATAAGCTTGATGTTAATAAAGTTGGTCTCATCCATATGAGTACAATTGAAATTCAGATGCCAAAATCTAAATTGACTGATCAAAATCGTGTGCTTTTAAATGATCCAAATCATGATAATATCAATGCATTTGACACTATTAAATGGTTTTCAAATAGCAAATTTGATGGTCTATTTTCATTTGAGCCATTCTCAGACGAACTTCGCAAGTGGGATTATGAAACTGCAAAGAAAAATCTTATCAAGAGCATTAACCTGATTAAAAATATTTAGGAGGATTTATTATGTTGGAACTAAATGACTTTTGTATTAATCGCTGCTGTGCAGGAGGCTTATCTCTGCCCGACTTTGTAAAATTAGCTAATGATGTCGGAGTTCATAATATAGAATTAAGAACAGACATACACCACGGGAGCAATTTTTTGGATGATTTGAGCATTGCAGAATTTAATAATTTGCAGCGCAATTATGATGTTCATGTAGCAAATATTTCAGCCGAATTTAATCTTGATGATCGCAGTGACTTGAATACAAAATTAAAGGGAGTTTCCGAATTAGCTGAAATTGCACAAAAAATTGGTGCTGATCATATTTTGTTTACTCCTATCAGGAATGCAGATGATATTCGTACTGATGAACAAAAATTTGATGATCTAGTTCATAATATTAGAATTTATTCAGATATTCTTGGAACTGTGGGCGTTAATGGTCTAGTAGAGCCTTTAGGATTTGGCGACTCTTCATTACGCTTCCCATGGGTTGCACAAAAAGTTTTACAAGAAGCGGATGCTAAAAACTTTAAGTTAATTGCCGATACTTTCCATTATTACAAGGCAGAAGTTACTAAAAAAGATTTTGACGAAAAGGTAGATGTCAACCGTGTTGGTTTAATTCATCTAAGTTCTATTACTTCTAAAAAATCTCCAGAAGAAGCAGACGATGCTGATCGTTACTTCATATCTACTAATGAAGAAGACGTAATGAAATCTATTGAACAAGCAAATTGGTTTAAAGAGAGCAACTATTTCGGTCTTTATTCATTTGAGCCTTGTGCACCTGAAATCAATAACTGGAGTTATGATAAGTGTAAACAAGAAATTTCAGACAGCATTGATAAAATTATCGCTGGTTAAAAGATCAGATCTACAAACGCTTAAATTCAAAAACTGTTGATAAACTTGCTTAAGAAGCTATCAACAGTTTTTTCATGTTTCAAAGATAAGTAAACTATTATTTATTATATTTAAATCAAAAGAAATTTTATTTCAAAATATTAAAAATTCCTGATTCGAGAACTAAAGTATCACTATTCCAAATAGGTCTAGGTATCCCGACCTCTTTATAATATACTTAGATATCGGTTATATCTCTATTATTTGAAATGGTTAACTAAGTTGCTAACATAATGCTCTTCTAAAAAGTAAAATTAGTGCAAAATAAAAATATTGAACACTTAATTTCAGTGTTCAATATTCTTACTGAAAGTTATTTTGAGATAAACGAATTGGATTTGTTTGAGAGATATATATTTCGTTTTATTATTGGGCATTAATTAGATCTATGCTACGAACAATTTCTTTCTTTGCTTTTTCTGCATCCCATTTATACAAGTCTGGAGAAAACGGTTCAAAAGAATATAAGCCATTATATGTACTTTCTTCAAACATTTTTACGTGATTTAATGCATTCATAATATCATTCTGAGTAACCAGAATCCGATCAGCATCACCTAATTCTTCACGTGGCTTTTGGTTAACAACTGAACTCAAATGAACTAAACCAACCATTTTAGGATCCACTTTAGTTTCAAAATCCTCTTTAGTAACTTCAGCTAAATAATAGTGGAAATTATCAGCTACTAATTTAAAGTTATCGACTTTGGCAGCTTTAATGATATCTTGTGCAAGCCAAGGCGTTCTTAATGATGAATCCAAGAATCCCAAAGGCTCAAGCAAACCGCTCATGCCATTTTCTTTTAGGAGCTTAGAGTATGCCTTCATATTATTGATAGCACCTTGACGACGTTCTTCACTTGTTCTCTTGTCATTTGCATCTCTAACTGGACAGAACAAAATATTTTTAACGTGCAGAACTTTGCCAATATCGATCATTTCGTTAAGACTTTTCAGGTTTTCTTCTAAGTTCTCTGCCAGATCCATATTCCCCTGAGCATTTATATCTACAACTTGGATATTTTTTTCATCAAGTAACTGCTTAATTTCCTCAGATTGATAGCCATCTAAAATGGTAGAATTATCAACTTCACCTGTTATATCATTACGCAACTCAATATATTTAATATTAAGATCAGCCACCATGTTAATAAAGTCTTTTAAATCTAATCCAGGGGCAGATTTTCTATTAATACAGAAGTCATTATATGTGAGCATCTAGGTATTCCTCCTTTCATTAAATGTGGAGTCCATCTTTAATAGATTTCAAGGTTTTTTCGTTTGACCACTCTATACGATCAGGCCACATAAACACATTGTTGGTCACAATTCCATCAAAGTTAATTTCACGAAGCGTAGAATAAAAAGCATCCATATCAACTTCGCCTTCACCAGGATTTAAGTGTTGGTGAATAGTTACTGGAGCACCAGGCGGGTTAATAGTATATCTTAATCCGAAAGAGCCAGCAAAATTAAACGTATCTGCAATTAGAACATGACTTAATACATCTTTTGAATCTAAAATTTGTTTTCTGACATCACCTTTACCACCATCAGAGTAAAAGGCATGTGCTGAACATAATACTTGGCCAACATTATCAGAGTTAAGTGAGCGAATAAGCTGTGCAGCAGCATAACTGGATTCAATAAAGTCATTTGGGTGGGCTTGAATTTCAAGTCTAATTCCTTCCTTTTCAAAAATAGGAAGCAATTCCTCCATGGATTTATACCACTGACCTTCTGAAGTAACAGAATTATACTTATCCCCAGAAAATTCAGTATTGATGGTATCAACCCCAAGTTCAGAGGCAAGCCAAATTGTCCTCTTCATATTGCGAACAGCAGCTTGTCTTTCCTGTTCGTTAGGAGAGGACCATTGCTGGACGGGAACCAGGGATGAAATTTCAACTCCAGCATCCTTACACCATTTGCGAACATTTGCAATCATAGCGGAATTTGCTTTAGGATATTGATAAAACCAGAAGAAATCAGTTCTAGGAGCTAATTCCAGATATTTGTACCCTAGCTCCGCTACCTTGTCAATCGTTTCGTGAAGTGGTGTGCTATCACGAAACATTGAAGCATCATATGCTAATTTCATAAAAATCTCTTTTTCCTTTTTTAATTATTAATTTTTGTAAAGATCTGGTCTTTCAGGCAAAACTACTGGTTCTTTGACAAAACCATTGTCACGTGATTTCTCTAAAGCATCTGCAGCTACACATGCCATTAAGCCATCCCAAGTTGTTGGAGCTGTTGGGTTAAGATGATCAGCCAATACACCATTTACCCAATCTTGAATTTCTGAATCAAAGGCTTGACGAAAACGAAAACTATCATTTTGTGGAATGGCAGTCTGTGCTCTTTCTTGAGTTTTTACTTGAGTGAAAATTGGACTGGTTAATGCAATAGTTCCTTCTTCACAGACAACTTCACAGTTAATATCGTAACTGTTATGATTATTAACAAATACTTCTAGATCAGCATGAATACCATTCTTAGTATCAAATGTCATCACTTGTGGATCATGCAAACCTTCATGAGTGTACTTGGTTTGTGCTCTAGGAATAAAGCATGAAACTTTGTCATAGTCACTACCAACTAACCAGTGCATAATGTCACATTCGTGAATAGCTGTTTCAACAATTGCATCATTATCATAGTAGTCGGAAACTGTTGTTTCATTTCTGTGTGTCATGTGCAAAAGTAATGGCTTGCCATAAGTTCCTTCATCAATAGCTTTCTTGATTTGACGATAGCCATTGTCATAGCGACGCATGAAACCTACTTGAACTAATCTTTTACCAATTTTGGTTTCTGCTTCAACAACACGTTTACAATCATCTGCTGAAGTTGAAAGCGGCTTTTCACTAAAGACATACTTTCCTTCTTCAAGAGCCTTCAAAACAAAAGGTACATGGGTATCATGCGGACGTGTGACTACCATAATGGCATCAATATCAGGTGATTCGATTAATTCCTCACCTGTTTCAAAATGCTTGCAGTTATATTTTTGAGCATATTTTTCAGCTAGTTCTTGTTTAATATCAGCTACACCTGCCAAAGTGGCGCCATTAATTCTATTAGCGACACGGTCAATATGGTCTGAACCTTTATAGCCACAGCCAATAATACCAATTCTAAGTGTCATAATATTCCTCCTATATATTTTAGTATTAGTAAGCGCTTTCGCTCACTTGTTACAAATTTCATTATAGAGCTTTTAGTTAGAGCCTCAATGTATATAAATATTCATAAAATGTAAAAAACAACTAATTATCTTTACTTATTTTTGACCAAAAAATAATCACAATAGAGCCTCCCATTAAAGCCCAAATACCCATAACTATAAAAGAAATATTCATTGAATATTTTGCGCGTAATTGTCCAGCAAAAATGGGAAAGAGTGTCATTCCCAAAGCGTAAATAGACTGAAAAACGCCAGTTGCTGTTGAAAGTGACTTCTGTGGCACGTTAGAAATTGCTGTTGCATTAAGAATGGCAAACAATATTCCGGTGCCAACTCCGGGGATAATCTGTAACAAATATATTAAATAAACTTGTTTCGCTAAAGGAATAGTAAAGCAATAGAGCGCCAGTAAGATATAACTGACTATTAAAATACTTCGATCACTGAACTTAGCAATATACTTCGAAGAAGTTAAGCGAGCAAACAAAACGGCCGAACACATATAAATAATAGAAGACAATCCTTCAGCATAAGACGGTGCATTGATTTCTTTTATCACCTGACTGGTAAAAGACATGGTAGTAGCCATTTGTATTCCTTGTTGAATAAAAGCTAATACACCACAGATTAGCAAACATTTATTTTTAAAGAGGCTAATTAAGTTGATAAAAGATTTCTTTCCAGAACTATAACTGAACTGAAAAGTTGGTAATGTTATAGTCATAATGCAGGATAAAATACCAGCTAAGAGACCTAAAATACATAAGCCTTTCATGGTGATTTTTGTATAAAATAAACTTGAAATCACAAAACCCAGAAGCATGCCTATGTTATTTGCCATTACCAGAATGCCCATATTTTCTACTTTGCTCACATCTGAACGTAATTTTAAAAAGTAAACCATAAAAGAAAGCCAGGTTGAACTAGCAATTCCTGAAAAGATATTACCGAACAAAAAGCCAATACTATTAGGAAAAAGTACTCTTATGATTGAAGCCAAACCAGCTAATAATGTTCCTAATGTAATTAGCAACTTATGATTTAAATGCCAGTCTGCCAGCATTCCCAAAGGAATTCTCAATAACATTTGAGAAAAGCCATAGGCTCCGACTACAATTCCGATAAAACCAGCTGAAACATCAATAGCAGTTAAAAACGGTGTTTGGTATGGAACATAAACATATTGTGCAAACCAAAATAAAATAATAATAATGATAAACTTAATTACCCGTTGTTTCTTTTTCATATTATTATCCCAGTTTACAAAGTAAATTCTTTTTCAAGCTTGTCCATTTGCTCAGTATCAACCAATTTTTTGAATGCTTGTACACTAATAATTTCTTTTTCTGGTGAAACAGCAGTGGTATTACTCTTTTCTTGCTTTAAAACTTCTTGCTCACCTCTTGCTCTTGCATAGATTGCTTCTTCTTTGAAAGTTGCCATGCTATAACCCATTTTAAACAGATCGTTCCAACTAAGAATTTTCGCTAAATTGTCAGACTTTACTAATAGTGGTACTTTTGAGAGTTCTTTTGCTATTTGCTGTAATTCTTTTTCAGATGAAACATTGTCAATATATAGCATGTCGGCGCCTGCTGCACAATAAGAACGCAATTTGGCAATAGTTTCTTTAATATCACAAACTCCCCTAGCTGAAGAATGTGCCATAATTACAAAGTCAGGGTCTTTTCTAGCCTCGATTGCAGCATGTATTCTTTCCACCATTTCAGAAACTGGTGCTATCTGCGTCACAGCCATTTGACCACATCTCTTAGGCCAAACACCGTCATCAAGATAAATTCCAGTCGCATTAATTGCTTCATAACTACGCGTCGTTCGTGCAATATTTTCTTTTGCACCATGTCCAGTGCCCACATCACATAAGACAGGAATAGAAACATTTTCAATGATCTTGCTAGCTTGATCGAATAACGTATAGAAATCAGCAAAGCCCATATCAGGTTTGCCATATACGAAATTGGTCGCAGATCCAGTTACATTAATCGCCTTAAAACCTGCTTTTTCACATATTTTGGCTGATAATCCGTCTCCAGCTACAGGTATTTTATGGATTTTTGTTCTATTATGAATCAGCTTTTTAAACATTAAGCGCATCGTTTTGCCTTTATTCTTCATGATTGTTCTCCCTACTATAAAATTCATACAACTGTTGCTCTGCGTTTAAAGTAGTGGCGATAGCAGATTCTACGGGCAGTATAAATTTGGGCTTAATGCTTTTGACCTCTTTTATGCCTAAGTCTGAATTGTCCAATTCAATTCCTATTTTTGAGAAAAATTTTTCCTCTTTTAATTGCGCCAATTCTTTTCTGTTAAGTCTAGCAACAATAATCTGTTTAATTCCCATTTTTAAAAGCAATTCAATTCTATTTACAAGTTTTGAGTAACCATATTTTTTTATTCCTTCTAATTTAGGAATAATTTGTAAATCATAATCTTTTCCACCTGCTACTGCTGCTTTAACCATATTGATGAAAATCTTGTCCGATGTTGTTCCAGTTACTTCAACAGATTTGGCTGGCCATTTTTGATCATTAAGTACCAAATATTGTGCACCTGCATTTCCTAACTCTTTTGCAGTAGTCCAGGCACTAAGTTCATTGCCAAAACCAGACTGACCATCTGCAATTAAAGCAGCTTTTGTTTCTATACTGAGAGTATTAAAATATTGCAAATACTCACGCCTAGTAATTAAGCCTTCATTATCTTTACCTAATGTCATCATGGCTAGTAATCTACCACTGACAAAAAGCGGTTGGTCGCTTCCCAAGTTTTTAATTAAGTTGGCAGAGATAGTTACAGGTATTATTCCTTTTAACATTATTCTTCTCCAATTATTAAAAAAACTCGCAGAGATTAATTTCTGAATGTATATTGGGTCATTCTGAAAAAGTCAACTACGAGTTCTATAAATCACATTTTGCTAAAAGATTATACTTTATTTATTTTTTTCTTTAGCTGTATCTAAAGCCTGCTTAACAGCTTCTTTCATAGCTCTGCTGGAAGATGATGCACCAGAAATTGCATCAACATCATAAGTATTTTTCTCTACCATAATTTTTGGTAAAGCCTTAACTGCTCTCTTACCGTAGTCTTCACTTTCGCTTTCTTGTAAAACTTCAATGTTTTTAAGATTTTGATTGTCGTCTACAGTAACTCGCACCACTATATCATTACCCATACCGGCAGAACTTACACCAAGATATTGGTTCTTACCAAGCTCAAAAGTGTATTTTCTCTTTAAATCACTTGCTAGATCAGGATCTTCCTTAGCTGAAGCACCTGTAGCAACATCATTACCATTATCAAACAGATCATCTTTATCGTGTTTAGCTTTAGCGGCATTTTCTCCGGCGACTTTCCCAAATATCAAGCAGTCAGCCAGATTCTCTCCACCTTGATAAATTCTGACAATGTTACTACCCAGTTCCCCTGCACCATATAAGTGTGGTATGGCATTGTTAAATGGATCCATGATCTCAGCTTTGCCATTTCTCTTAGGACCACCATGAGTTTGAGCAATAGATTGAACCATTGGCAAAGCATAAATGGTATCAGAAGTATCAAATCTTTCTAAAGTCGCAGCTGCTCTGTGAAAGTCTAAGTCATTACCCGATTCGGCATAGGAATTAAAAGTATCAATTGTCGTAGTCAGTGTTTCTTGTTTCACATCAATTTTTGCAGCTAATTCCGCAACACTATTTGCGCTAATTAAGAAGTTCTTTAGTGCACGCTTATATGGAACATGATCAATTTGCGCCAGTCTTTCATACTGCTTTTGGTCAAAGATAACGTACGGCTTGATAGGAGCCTGAGGTGTACGCCATTGACCATGATTATAAAACCAGCCTTCAATACTGAAAATGTCTTCACGACAATATCTCGTACCATCATCGCCAACTGCAAAAATGCTGCCAGTGTACATTTCTTTGGCATCAATATCTGCTGGCTGGAAAACGCTGCGTTCTCCTTCTTTAACAGGCAAAGTCAAGTCTCCTACAATTCCGGCAGAGTTATAAGTTGTCATATGCCATAATCTGGCGCCAGCTTCAACCGCAAGATCAATACCATCTCCGGTATTATAAAGAGTACCAACAGGAGCTAAATGATGTTCACCAATAAAGTCTTGAATCTTAATCTTACTGTTTGAAAAACCACCAGTTGACAAAACGACACCATTACGGGCACCGATATTTCTAATTTTGCCCTTTCTTTTAATTTGGACACCAACTACTGTCTTGTCAGGAGTTTGAATAATGTGAACTGCTGGTGATCCATACCAGACATCAATATTGTCAACTCTATCTAAAACTCTTTCCCTTAGGACAGTCCATAAAGCTGAATCAAACATGCCATTATGAACTGTCATTAGTTCAGATGCTGAAGAATCAGGAAATTCTGGGTGAGTGGCAGTAGTTTGGTTATCTGCAGTATGAGACAACGGGTTGTCATCCGGATGCTCACCAAATACAAAAGGTTTAACTTCCAAGTATTTAGAAAAGTAATCTTTCATGTTTGCCAAACCGTTAATAACAGTGTCTTCTACATCTTCATCAATGTGAAAACCTTGTGCAAGGGCTTTATAATAGGTTCTGAATTTTTGCGGGTCTGGTGTATAACCAACATTTTGACCTGAATACCTAGTATTGCCTCCCTCATGACCTTCAGGTGCTTTATCAACAAGAAGTACTTTTGCACCATTATCTGCAGCAAACCTAGCTGCACTGGCACCTGCGCCACCGAATCCTAAAACTACTACATCGTAGACTTTATCCCATTTAATGGACTTATCAATAATCATATATATTAAAAACCTCACTATTTTTTATAAAAAGGCAATTTAGGCGAAAACTAACTTAATAAAATCAAATTAAACAAGTGTGCTCTGTTATAAATTAAGTGTATAAGTAATATAAGCATGCCTTTTAATTCATTTAAATTTATCTTTATCTAACTCTTATTTATTTTGGTACGGCGCAAATAACTCATCTTCCATATATTTATGAGCTTTTAATGCCATTTCAAATGGATTATGCTTCTTAGGGTCTTGCTCGGCCTCAACCATAATCCAGCCGGTATATTGATGATTAACCAAGGTCTTGAATACTGGCTTAAAGTCAATGCTGCCATCACCAGGAACGGTAAACATGTCATTCATGAATGAATCTTGGAAGGACAAACCCTTCTTTCTTGAATCATCTTCTTTATTTTTACGAACATCTTTAAAATGAACATGAACAACGCGATCGACAAATTCATTAAGCATAGGCATGACATCACCTTCTGAAACATAGGCATGACCAGTGTCAAAAACAAGGCCAACTTTGTCAGGATCGGTGTTATCCATTAGTCTCTTCGTTTCAGCCAAAGTTTGGATACCAGTACCTAAATGGTGGTGGTATGCAACTTTAACATCATACTTTTTAGCAATTTCACCATACTTATTCAAACCAGCGCACACTTTTTCCCATTCTTCATCTGTAAAATATGGTTTATCTTTAAAAATGTTCTTACTTGTTTGTTGAATGGAATAAGTTTGCTCTGAAACAGTTGCAATATGTGCACCAAGAGCCTGCAGTTTTTTACAGTGTTCTTCAAAGTCTGCTGCTGCTTTTTCAATCCCGTCTCTAATGATAAAACTACTAAACCATTGACCAGCAATTTCAATGTGGCGCAATTTGCGCTCATAATTAATTTCATCTGGTCCTGGGAAGAAACCACCCATCTCTACTCCTTTAAAGCCAGCTAAAGCGGCATCACTTAAGAGTTGAGGAAAAGTATTTTCCGCACCAATTGATGGAATATCGTCATTACGCCAGCCAATAGGACAAATACCTAACTTTATATTTTTATTTACATCATATCCAGACATAATTTTTCTCCTTCGTAATTTCTTTATTTACTAAATTTTTATTTGTCGTATCTGTTATGGAAGAACTTCTCTATACTATCCAAAGAAGCGCCTTTAGTTTCGGGAACTCTAACTTTGACAAACCATGCCCCAAGTAAACAGAAAGCTGCAAAAATGTAGAAAGATGAAATACCCAAAACTGATAGAATAACTGGGAATAAAAGCCCTACTACGAAGTTAGCCATCCATAAAACGAAGATGGTAATTCCGGTTCCTAATCCGCGATAACGGGCTGGGAAGATTTCAGAGTTAAGTAACCAAGTTACAGGACCCAAAGTACCTTGGTCAATAACTATATAAACTAGCAAAATAAGCAAAACAGCATACGGAGCCCAAGAAGTATGGAGCGCAAAACTGCCAATTAGCGCTACTACTATCAAAGCCAGAGCACAGAAAATATAGCCAATTAACAATAATGGCTTTCTGCCCAGCCTATCAACTGTATACATACCAACTATGGCACCAATGACTGAAAATACGCCATTAGCAATATTCATATATAATGACGTATTACTACCAAATCCTGCAGAGGTCAGAATTTTTGTGCCGTAGTACATTACAGAGTTAATACCAGCGAATTGCTGAAAAATTCCTAGTAAAGAACCAGTAATAACAATTTGAAAAATCCACGGTTTTTTAAAATCCTTAAATGATGCTTTTTCAGCATTTTCCCGCTCTAGTTCTGCAGCATTTTCTTTTAATTCATCAATTTCAGCTTCGGCTTGAGCTTTGGTTCTAACACGATACAAAGCTTGTAATGCCTTGCCAAACATTCCTTTATTGGCATACCATTGCGGACTTTCTGGTACTAAGTACATACCAAACCAAAGTAAAATACCTGGAACTGCGGTAATTCCCAGCATTAATCTCCAAACACCTGCATTGTGGACACCAATCGTATTGCCTAAAATGGCATTAATAAGAAATGATAAGCCTTGACCACCAACAATTAGTAACTGATTCATGCTGACAAATTTACCACGCTCTTTTGCCGGTGAAATTTCCGCTAGATAAACAGGAACCAAAGCAGAAGTTGCACCAACTGCCAATCCCATGATTATTCTTAGTATTATTAAGACACCAGTATTAGGTGCAAAACCACAGCCTAACCCTGTAAGCGTGAACAAAACACCTAGCCAGATCATTAATTTCTTGCGGCCCATTTTGTCGCTCAATGGGCTACCAAAAACGGCACCAAACGCAGCACCAAAAGTAAGACCACTGGAAACGACTCCTTGCTCAAAAGATGACAAGTTTAATTGGCTTGGTTTAGCTAAGAAATCTAAGGAACCATTTACAACTCCTGTATCAAAGCCAAAACACAAGGCACCCATACATGCAATCCATGCAACTAAAACTAAATAACCATGGTGATTATTTTCATAACTATCTTCTTGCATCTGCAATCTCCATTTTTTATGTAACGTGCTTTAACAACTAAAGCACACTAAAACTTTAATATGACTATTTCTTATTACGAGCAAATAATAAAAATCTAAGAAATATAGAAATATTTTTCTATTTTCAGTGATTGCAATCACTGGAACATACTGTAAAGTTCGTTATTTCTTTTGCAAACGCTTTTATTTATTAATAAATACATTTTATACTTTTTATATTTTAAAGAAGCATAAAAAAGCTTTTTTGTTAGTATTAATAATAATATTAATAAATAAAATATATATAAAATATTTTTAAAAAAGTAGTTTTTACGCTGCTAAAAAAGCAATTTTAAATTAGAAGGATGTATTTTCATGCTTAAAAAATGTACTTTTAATCTTTTTATTAAGTAAAAAAGTATTTTTTGATCAAGTTTGCTCTTTCATTAACAAATATTTTAAAAACATATAAGCTTCTTTTATCTCTTATGTGTTGCGGTTTTCATTATATTTATTTTTCTTTTAAAAAATGAATACCCTTGAAATAGCATGTAAAAAATGATAAAAATTACTCACGAGCCTATTTTTGGTTATTGCATCACTTATAACTTGATTTTTTAAAATTAGGAATATGGTGATTCAATGAACAATGAACAAGATACATCTCCCAATCAAACAGATGTATACATAAATAAAGATAAGCAAAAAAGATTACAACGTTATGGTTGGATAATTACTTTAGGTGGCTTGCTATTTGGTATAGATACTGGAGCCACAAATGGGTCTCTCTCTTTCATGAGTAAACCTGACCAGCTTAATTTAAATGCTTCAGATGAAGGTTTGGTTACTAGTGGTATCACTCTAGGCGCTGCTTTTGGTGCAGTCATTGGAGGCAAACTTTCAGATTATTTTGGTAGAAAAAAAGTTTTAATGTATTCCGCCTGGATCTTTATTCTTGGCACTTTAGGTTGTACTTTTGCACCAAATGCATTAGTAATGATTTTATGTCGTTTTTTATTAGGGCTAGCCGTTGGTGCAGAGTCAGTCATTAGTCCCGTTTTTCTTGCAGAATTATCTACACCTGAAATACGGGGCAAATTTGTTAATCATCATGAACTGATGATTGTAAGCGGGCAATTACTGTCTTATATAATCAATGCATTATTTGGGGTAATGCTGGGAAGCTATCGTGGTATTTGGAGATACATGCTGGCTGTGGGTCTTATACCGGAAATTTTGCTTTTATTTGGCATTCATAAAGTACCTGAATCGCCAAGGTGGTTAGTAACTAAACACCAAAACGATCAGGCACTTTCAGTTTTGGAGAAGATTCGTAACAATAAAGAAGATGCAAAAGCTGAAATTGTCAGAATTAAACAGTCTTTAGCTTTAAGCAGCAAACAAAAAAAGGCTACCTTTAAGGATTTAAAAATTCCCTGGATTCGTCGTCTGATATTGATTGGTATTGGATTGGGTGTAATGCAACAGGCTATTGGTATAAACATAATTATGTTTTATGGCACAACTGTTTTAAGCAATGCCGGGTTTAGCCATTCTGCTGCTTTAATTGCAAATATTAGTAACGGTGTCATATCAACTCTTGCAACCATTGCCAGTATCCATTTAATGGGCAAAATAGATAGACGGAAAATGGTAATAACTGCAATTTGTGGAACTACTATAACGATGTTGACAATCAGCATACTTTCGGTGGTATTAATTAAAAGTCCAATTTTCCCATATGTTATGCTTTTATTGATGGCTATTTTTCTTATGTTTTTCCAAGGAGGAGTTTCACCCATTGTTTGGGTCCTTCTGTCAGAAATTTTTCCACAAAGTATTCGTGGGATGGCTATGGGAATTGCGACTTTCTTTTTATGGCTATCGAATTTTTTAGTAGGTTATATATTCCCAATATTATTGACTAATATTGGCTTTAGTAATACCTTTATTGTATTTACTATACTAAACATCTTTTCGCTATTTTATGCGATTAAATTTATCCCTGAAACAAGAGGAAAATCTCTTGAAGAACTTCAATCTTGTTTTCAGAATCGTCATATAAATCGAAGTTCAGATAAATAAGAGGGAACAAAATGAATAAATACTCGGATTTTATTCCCCAAAATGAGTGTGGCGTTACTATAGAAAAAGGAATTTATTTTAATAATCCTAGCGATTTAGCACATGAAATATTCTTTTACCCTATGTTTGGGGCAGAATATCAAGTAACATACCCGTATAAAGTAAAAAGAGATTTTATGGATTCTTTTTTAATAATATATATCAAAAAGGGAGAAATGGAATTTTTTTTCGTAACCAGGTGTTCATTGCGAAGCAACAAATAGTTTTGTTAGATTGTAAAGAATTTAATTATTATAAGGCTGTAACAGATAGTGATTTTTATTTTCTACACTTTAACAGTCCTTTTATGCAAAAGATTTTCAATGAAGTTATTGAAAACGCTCTTCCGGTCTTTACACCGTACAAAAATACTGAAAACTTATTTAGTCGAATTTTTCGGTTAATTTCCACAAACTATGATGGTACAAATGATCCCTTTTTATCCAATCTAACCTACAGTTTAGTTTGTGACCTATTTGCTACTCAAGAGCACGAACTTACTAATCATTCCAGTGAATTTCATTCTGCTCCCAATTATATTAAAATTGCTATTAAATATATGGATCAGAATTACTATAAGAAAATCACTATCAATGACATTGCTTTACAGTGCTCAATGAGTCCCTCACAATTAGCACGTGATTTTAAGAAATATACCGGTTTGAGTCTTCACAATTATTTATTAAAAATACGAATAAAGGAGGCTGAAAGTTTACTTGTAAAAGACAAAACCATTCCCTTAGAAAAAATAGCTGTATCTTCTGGATTCACAGATGCATCCCATTTATATAAAAAAATTAAGGAAGCAACAGGCATGTCACCTGGGCAGTTCAGAAAAAAGTATTACTAATTTTTAACTTAAACATCAAAAACAAAGCACTTCACTAATAATTTTGTGAAGTGCTTTGTTAGCTTATATTTTATCTTTAAAAAATTACTTGCCACCTTCGGCTCTTGACTTGTAGGCACCCTCTGCAGTATTGATAACCAGTTCTTCACCTTCCTTAATGAAGTCGGGAACTTGGACTACCAAACCTGTTTCCATAGTAGCTGGTTTGCCGGAACCGGTAACAGTAGCGCCTTTAATGCCCGGTTCAGTATGAGCTACTTTCATTGTGACAGTTGATGGTAATTCTACACCAAGCAGCTTGCTGTCATTAGCAAACTCCAATTGAACCTCAATATTAGGCATCAGGTAAAGTTTATCATCACCGAGTTGTTCTGCTGAAACCTCATATTGTTCATAAGTTTCAGTATCCATGAAAGTATAAATATCACCTTCATTATAAAGATACTGCGCATTTTTCTTGGTGATTTCGACTAAATCTACTTTCTCGGTTGGACGCATAGTTTTATGAACCACAGCACCACTTTCAACATTACGCAAATCCATTTGCATAACTGTATTGCCTTTTCCCGGTTTATGGTGATTAGCCTTTAAAACACGAATTAGTTTGCCATCTTGACTAAAGACCATACCCTTTTTTAAGTTAATTGCTTGTACCATTTTTTACTCCTTTAAATCTATTTCTGAATTAATTACTGATTTTAAGAAAACCACGCTGGAGGTAAAGCAAATTTTTTAATTAATAGTAAATAAATCTCATTCATAATGATTAGTATAACAAAATTTGGACTTTATCAACACCACTAAATCAGTGGTTTATGATTTTAATATAAACCAAATATTTATTTGTAGTGAAATTACATATTAACTTGTGTGCCTACATTTTGCCTTGCGGCTTTATCATAAATAGACTTCGTTGCCATCAGGTCTTGAGCAGCAATGCCAACAGTTTCAAAGAAAATTATTTCGTTATCGTTTTCACGCCCAATTAAGTCACCACTAATCACTTGACCGATCTCACCAGTAAAGCTAGTATTTGAAACCATGCCCTTATTTAACGGAATAATTATGTCGCCAGATTCTGCTAAAACGGCATCTTTAGAGTCAAAGTAAATTTTATTTGCTTTAGCGACTAATTCAGCTGGGGTTTCTTCCATTTGTGGCTGATAAGCACCAACGCCGCAGATAGTTGCCCCTTTTTTAATAAATTGAGCATCATAAACCGGTTTAGTTGACGGCGTAACAGTAATAATCACATCTGCATCCTTCACGGCTTCATTTCCTGTCTTAACTGCAGTTATTTTGGTATGGTATTGCGCTAATTGTTCTTGCATTTTCCCAGCAAACTTTTGGGCACGTTCAAAATCAAGGTCGCTGACTGCAACTTCATCTAAGTCACGTACGATCAGCATTGCTTCAAGCTGTGTAGCAGCTTGACCTCCCGTACCAATTAATGCACCTTTTCTGCATTTCTTTTTTGCCAAATATTTCAGCGCCACGCCAGAAGCAGAACCTGTGCGCAATTGGGTAACATAATTACCATCCAAAATAGCATTAACTACTCCAGTTTTGGTATCAATATTTAACACCTGAGCATTAATTGAAGGCAAGCCTTGATTAATATTTTCAGGAAACATGTTTAACACTTTCACACATGCCGCATCATACTCTTCACAAAAAGCCGGCATACACAAAAAGGTATCTTTACCATTTTGCTTAAGAATCTGAGTTCTTAACGGCACGTCTACTTTACCGGCAGAAAAATATTTAAAAGCATCGGCCACTGCATCAATGCAGTCTTTTAAGGAATAACATTTTTCAATATCACTTCTGTTTAACAGTAACATTTGTTCCTCCTGTATTTACTTTTAACTTCACACTTTCAAAGCCCATTATAAGTTACTCTTTGTAAAGGTACACATTAGATTTGTTTAAGATAAATCTGATCAATAACATGACCTGCAGTTTTATGCAAAATTAAATTGGCGCGTTGCTTTGTTGGAGCAATATATTCACGTAAGTTGACCAAGTTCACCATTTGCCAAGTTTCCTCTGCAAACTTTAAGGCTTCATCCCTGGGACCATTAGCCATCTCATAATAAAAATTATGCGGATTATTTTTATTTAGTTCCATTACCCTGACGAAACGCTGCATAAACCACTTTTCAATCAGATCCTCAGGAGCATCAATATAAATTGAAAAATCAAAAAAGTCACTTGTCACAATTTGACCATTGGTTGGCAACTGCAGCGTATTAATGCCCTCAATAATTAAAATATCGGGTTCACAAACATGGCCATAATCCCCAGGCACAATGTCACTTAATTCCTGAGAATAAAGTGGGTAAACAATATCTTTTTTGCCACTCAATACATCTTGCAGAAAGTCGGTAAGCAATTTCATATTATAACTTTCAGGAAAGCCCTTACGGTCAGTCAGATTACGTCTTTCTAATTCCTGATTAGAATAAATAAAACCGTCTGTGGTCATCAGGTGTACTTTCAAATCAGGATATGTCCGGCTAAGCAATAATTGTAAAAGTCTGGCTGTGGTAGATTTACCCACTGCTACTGAACCGGAAATACCAATAATAAAAGGCGCGCTGGCAACTTTCTGCTGCAAAAACTCGCTTTGCTTTTGCTGCAGAGACCGTTTACCTTGATAAACTAAATAAAGATACTTAATTAAACTGCTGTAAACTTCTTGAACATCAGTTAAATTAATAATATCTCCTAAAGATTTTATCTTTGCCAGTTCTTCTTTAGTAATCTTAACTGATTCAGTGGCAGAAAAAGACTGCCATTTTTCCCTGTTAAATTGTAAATAATTTTTCATTCTAATATCCTTAAATTTCTATGTTCTTTAATATAGTAAAATAAAAGTATAAAGTCTCCTAATTAATTCTTCTAATCAAAAAGAAAGGCAAAACTATGAAAAAGATAATTCTATTTGGCGATTCTTTATTTAATGGCTACCATGCTGGCCGTGATACTAATGTCATAACTACTGGCGTGCAAAAAGAATTAGGCGCAAATGTGCAAATTATAAACTTATCTTTAAGTGGCGCCACTACTGCTGAAGGCAAGAAGCGTCTAAATTTAATTCCGCAAGATGCCGACATAGTGGTACTCGAATACGGTACAAACGACATGTCAAGTGATTGGGGCATTAGCAGCATTGATTATGCTAAGAACCTGAATTACATGGTTGAAAATATCGGTAGCGCTAAAATGATTATTGCAGGTCCATCTTATGAAGATCCTAATAACAAGTACATCATGCAATACTATAATCTTGAAGATATGAAAGTATACAATCAAATTGCTGCAGATTGTGCTCGCAAGTATAATATCCCCTTTATTAACTTAATCGCCAACTTTTGTCCGTTGAAAAATTTATCTTCGTATTATCAAGAAGATGGACAACATCTCACACCTATCGGAAATCGAATTTTAATAAATCTGGTAGTGACGGCAATTAAAGAAAAACTTGCACAAATATAGTGCAAGTTATCATTTTTATAAATCTTTATACATCATAACATGCTTAATGCCAGCCTCTACAAATGGCTCACCTTCAGTGTGATAGCCTAAAAAATCATAAAACGGTTTTGCCTGCCATTGTGCATGACAATAAAGTCGGTCAGCACCCTGATTATGCAGGTATTCATGAACATGCTTCATCATTTTGGTTCCTAATTTTTGCCCACGGGCTGCTGCAGCTACTGCTACTCTGCCTAACATCCACTTACCATTTTCTTGAAAAATACGACAAACGGCCAGTGCATTTGTTTTTTCTGCATTAAGCAAATAAACCTGAATTGAGTCTAAATCTTGGTCATCAAGCTCTGGTACTGTTATTTCCTGCTCGGTTACAAACGTATCTATTCGTAAACGAGCTACACAAAACATTTCGCGTCCTGTCATTTGCGCAACCCGTCTGAAGGTAAATTTTTCACTGTCAGTCATAAAATCTTCCTACTTTTCTATATAAGTTTTCGGGTCTACTTCCAGAAGTGGACTCTTTTCGTTAGTATAAATAATATCAAGCTTGTACATCGCCCGAGAAGTTATTGTGTATACAAGCTGCGTTTCATCAATGCGATGATAGTTTTCTTTTGAGGCAGCCCACATAATAACGGCATCAAATTCGAGACCCTTAGCTAAATATGACGGGATGACCAATGTGCCGTCAACTAAGCGCTGATTGGCAGTAGCAATTAGCGTTGCTTTCACTTTGTCTTCTTTAAGCTTTTCTGCCACAATTTTTGCACTAGCCAAGTCCTTGGTAATAATTGCAGTTGTCATGTTAGCCTGAGTATTTTCATCTAATATTTGTTCCAAAACCTTGATTGTAGCAGTATCATCAGAACGTTGCCACAGAGCTGGTTTAGGACCCTGACGGTTAAACGATTCAATTTTTTCACCCTGTCGCAGGATTTGCTTGGTAAATTCAGTCAACTGTTTTGTTGAACGATAAGATTTAGTTAATTGGACAACATCAGTTTTTTCAGGATCAAATAAACCACTGATCTGCTTAAGCAGACTTCTACTTTCATCTTTGGTAAAAATAGCCTGGTTTAAATCACCCAACATCGTGAATTTAGCGCGAGGAAAATTATATTTCAGATAGCAAAGTTGAAACGGCGTATAATCCTGAATCTCGTCAATAAAAGCATAACGCATTTCATAATCTACATGACGGCCTGTCATCAGATCATAAAGATATAAGTAGGCCGAAACATCATTCATATGAATATAATGCTTCATAAAACTTTGCTTAACTTCTTCGATATGTTTTTGCCAATCTGCTTCTTCAATTCGCCATTTACTTAGGTCAGTCATTTTAGGAACAGCACGTAAAAAGTTCAAATATTGTGCACGCATATTAATAAAATTATTCCGTCTAATTTGCTGGAAAACTTTATCAAGTGCCTTCACGACAATTTTACGACTGAGGAATTTTTCTTCTTTTTCCTCTGATTCAAACTCCTGGTCTGGACGATCATATAAAGCATTTAGCTGCTCTTGACTAAGATTTTGGATGGCGTCTGACACCCAGGCCTTTTTAGTTTCGCTGTTAATCTTGCGATTGAGTGATTTTATTAATCCTTCTCGCGTAGCATCAATTCTATTGCTCAAATTATAATTGGAATTAAATGAATAATAGAGTTCACTGATTTTTTCTTTTGTAAAAAATGGTTTCTTTTTATTGCGGAAGTAAATATTTTTAAAAATTACGCCTCGATTATTGAGGTGTTTAGCATAATGGTGCAGCAAATTAAAGAAATTTGTTGAATCCTTAAATTGACTAATTGCAGAATCAGCTTTGCTGTCTTCAAATTGATCAAATAAATTTTCAACAGTCATTCCCGGTAGTCTTCTTGCTACAAATTGCCAGTATGTCATTTGTACCATATTTTGTTCACCCATCTCGGGCAAAACATTTTTTATATAATCATTAAACAATTGATTAGGACTAAACATGATGACGTCACTACTGGTAAGGTTGCCACGATAGCGATACAGCAGATAGGCAATCCTCTGTAATATTGCAGAAGTTTTACCAGAGCCTGCCGCTCCTTGAACAAACAATAAGTCTGCACTGGTGTTCCTAATGATTTTGTTCTGCTCACGCTGAATCGTTGTCACAATTGATTTCATTTGCGTGCCGGATTTTTCACCTAAAACTTCCAGCAGCATCTGATCACCAATAGACTCATTGGTGTCAAACATGTTAATAATCTTGCCGTTTTCAATCATGAACTGCCGCTTTTTGGTCATATCAACGGTAATTTCACCTTCAGGTGACATATAAGAAACCTTACCAATCTTACCATCATAATAAATTGATGAAATTGGTGCCCGCCAATCATAAATCAAAAAATGATTATTTTTGTCTGCAAAAGAACCTAGACCAATATAAATAGTTTCCGGTTTTTCATTGGTTTCTTTAAAATCTACTCTGGCAAAATATGGCTTTTGCTCTAATTTTTGAACAGTGCTTAGTTGCTTTGCGGCATGCTGCCAAGCATTTTGACGTTCATCAAGCAGTTGCTGTTGCTGGTGAATAGACAACGCAGTCTCCATAGATGTTGAATAGCCGTCATAATCTAATTTTACATCATCAAAAAAGTGTGAATTAAGATCTTGGGCCTCTCCTTCAGCGGACTTAATTGACGAGGACAACTCGGCTTTTTTAGCCCGTATCATTTTTAAAATCTTATCAAGATGCTTTTGCTCAAATTCTCTATCATCCATCGCTTTTGTCATAAACTCACCTAATTTTCCAAAACTTGCATTCTATTTTACCATGAAATCGGTTTATATTAAAACCTTGGATTCGTTTTTTGCTAAACAGTGAAATCTGCAAAAATTTCCTGATAACGATTATAATTTTATGTGTTAAAGTCAGTAAATTATGAAACTTTTTCTACTTTTCCTATATAATGTAAGGTAATGGAGTTGATTAAGGTATGAAAAAATTTTGTCATTTTTTATCAAAATTAGCATGTGCGCTGGTTGTAACTTTTACAATTGAAAGTACAATTGCTCCGATTGCTGATAATTCTGTATTCAGTTGGCCTTCTCAGACTGTTTATGCCAAGAAAACTGCTAAAAAGGCAAAAAAAGCTAAAAAGAAAACAAAGAAAACTAAAAAGACCAAGAAAAAGAATACAGCTGCTATAGCTTCTTCTTGGCACTGGAAAAAGCCTAAAGCCACTGTTTACATTGATCTTAATGATAATGAAGAATTAATTTCAGCTACTAAAGATGCAATTGATGCATGGAATGATACCAAGGCCTTTACTTTTACTGAAACCAAAAACAAGAAAAAAGCTAATATCGTGATTGAACAGGTTTACAGCCCCAATACCAATTATGCGGGTTATACTACTTTTCATTATTACGTGAAAACCGGAATCATGTATTCCGCAGTTACCAGGTTAAATATTTATTACTTACAGAATTTTTCACCATATAGTTATACTTACCAACGTATTTTAAATACTGTAGAACATGAATTGGGACATGCAATCGGACTAAAACATAATAATGGAGTGTCTGTAATGTATCCTACCGGTTCTTTGTATCCAATTGAGCCTGTCGACGTTGAAAATGTTCAAAAGTTATACAAAGAATAAAAAATTAGATTTGTGAGGAGTAAAATGAAAAGAATATATATAGTGCGTCACGGTGAAACCTTTATTAACCGCTATAACAAGATGCAAGGCTGGTGTGATACGCCACTAACAGAAAAAGGAATAGCAGGTGCTGACCAAGTTGGTGAAGCTTTAAAAAATGTGCCTTTTGATATTGCATTATCAAGTGATATGAAAAGAGCCAGCGACACTTGTGATATCATTATTAAACACAATGTTAACCGTGATGAAATTCAACATATCGCAACTCCTTTTTTCCGTGAACATTTTTACGGCTATTTTGAGGGTATGGATTCAGATGCTGCTTGGCAAATGATCAGTGGTCCTCACGGTTATAAAAGCCATGCTGAAATGCTCAAAAATGAATCATTAGACACAGTGAAAGACTGGATTAAAGAAGCCGATCCTTTTCATGACGCAGAAAATGCTAAAGAATATTGGCACAGAATAAATAAGGGATTTAAATTAATCAGTCAATTAGATGGAGCTGAAAATATTTTGCTCGTAACTCACGGCTTTACCATTCATAGTATTGCAGATCGATACAGCGATTTTGATATTAAAGAACGACCTCGTAATGCTTCAATTACAGTGATGAATATGACAGAGCAAGAGAAAAAAGTTGTTTCATATGACAAATTAAAGCTCTGATGGCTCAATTAACAGGAGAACATTTTATGAAATCAAAAAATGATATGTCTGACGTTGCTGACAACTTGAATAACTGGAATGATCGCGCTGATGTACATGCAAATGGTGGCTATGGCGATCTTACTCAGTTTGCTAAAGACCAAAATGCTGTAACTACAACTGTTAAACGTGATTTGGACGTACTCAAACCATTTTTGACTCATAATTCAGTTGAAAATAAGCGGCTACTGCATTTGCAGTGTCATATTGGAGATGATACGCTCAGTTGGGCGCGCTTAGGAGCTAAAGACGTTTACGGTCTGGACTTTTCACCTGCTGCCCTAAAGTATGCACGCAAGTTGGCTCAAGAGGCTAACACATCAATTACTTACGTTGAAGGTGATGCTCGCTATGCCGCAGAAGCTATCCCGGAAAAATTAGGACAATTTGACATAATTGTGACTAGTGCAGGTACAATTACTTGGCTGCCAGAATTAAAATCATGGGCAGAATCGATTGCTCAACTCCTAGCTCCTGGTGGAATTTTTATGATTCGTGACAATCACCCTTTGTTGTTTGCACTCGATAATGCCGGGTTAGAAATTAAGTTGGGTTACTTTAGCGGCACTGAAATCACTTATGAATCAGATGCTTCATACACACCAAACTCTAATGGCAAAATAAAGCATCAGACAAACCATAATTGGGCTCATGATTTTGCAGAAATTATTAATTCATTAATTGCTGCTGGTTTAACTATTAAAAACGTAGGAGAGCATAAAATTAGTGATTGGAAGTCTTTGCCATCACTAATCTATGATAAAAACCAAGAAGGTTGGGTACTTCCAGCTGATTAACCACAGATTCCATTGACTTTTTCAGTAGTTGCACAAAAATTGTAAAATCAGTATTAATACAATCAAAAAGGTTAGCTTTGCTAGCAAAGCTAACCTTTTTATTCCCTAAAAATAAGTCTTATTCAATTTTAAAAGTTTTACCCACTTTACCATTAATTAATTCTTCTACAGCAATTGGTTTCTCAGGATTATGATCTTTATCTACAGTGATTTTCCCAGTTACGCCAGTAAAATCTTTAATTTGTTCCAGACCCTTCGTGATTTTTGCAGAATCATCAGATTTTTCATTTTCGATTGCTTCTTTAATCATATATACCGCATCATAAGCTAAAGCAGAAAAAGTTGGTGCTTCTTCATGGTAGCGGTTCTTGAAATCACGCATAAATTTAGAAGCAGTTGGATCCTTGGCAGCTACCTGTGTTGAAAATGGCGTAGTATAGTAGATTTTACTTGCATTTTTAGCACCAGCAATCTGTACCAGCTTCGGATCAGCCATGCCATCACTACCGACAATTGGTGCCTTAATTCCAATTTGACGCGCTTGCTTAATTATTAAGCCAACTTCAGTGTAGTAGCCAGGAACGTAAATAGCATCGACTTTCTTAGCTTTAAACGAAGTTAATACAGCGTTAAAATCTTTGTCACCCTCTGAAAATGTTTGACTATCAACTATCTTGCCTTTATAAGTTTTCTTAAATGCTTTAGCAAGACCGTTACCATAGTCACTTGAATTGTCAGTATAGACAGCCACTCTCTTTGCCTTAATGTTATTCATTACGAACTTGGCTGCACTACCGCCCTGAAAATTATTTTGGTAACATGCTCTAAAAACAAATGGCTGAACTTTACCATTCTTTTGTAAAGTGTAATTTGGATCTGTCGCTGAAGGGCTGACACTTGGTACCTTAGCTTTAGTGATATTAGGAATTTCGGCTGTGCCGGCATTAGTAGTTGCTGGTCCTACAATTGCCGCTACCTTTTCTTTTGTAGCTAATTGAGCTGCAACTGAAGCAGAAGTAGAAATAGCAGTTTTATTGTCACGCATGATCAGTTTGATTTTTTTCTTACGACCATTAACATCAATGCCGCCTTTTTTATTAATTTCACTAACTGCTAATTGAATACCTTGCTTTTGAGCGTTGCCATAACCAGCTGCAGCTCCAGACAACTCCATGTTGACGCCAATTTTGACTGAATCTTTATCTTGCTTAGTTCCATCCCCACTACTGCTTTTAGCAACAGTACAGCCTGCCAGCATAAAAGCTGCCATGCCAGTGATTACAACATTCATTATTTTTTTAATACCACTAATATTATCCATCATCTTGTTCCTTCTAACTATTCTTTCTATTCTTTAACTAAAATTGACCACAAAAAAGCCTCATTCAAATCAATGAATGAGGCTTAAATTATCAGTTAGTTAAACCCCAATCATTGACACGCAAACTAGGGCTTAACTACTAAATTACATCACGTAATTCATGTATGTTAAGTCCTGCGCTCCAACAACAAGGCAACTAAATCCTGAGTTTGAAAGATATTCATATTACTTTTTTGTTTAAAATATTTCGTTTCCATCGTAATTACCTCCTCAAAATTTTATGTAAACCCTACAGTTTTCACTATGTGACTCAACAATGAATTAACATCATTGCCATTACAACAACTTGATTACCACTAACCACCAAAATATACTTTCTGTACTTCCGGGTTAGCCAACAATTCTTGACCAGTACCACTTAATTGCACTACTCCTGTCGCCAATACATAACCACGATCGGCAATAGATAGAGCTTGTTTAGCATTTTGTTCTATCAACAAAATAGTTGTACCTTTTTCGTTTAGTTCTTTAATAATTTTAAATATTTCTTGAATATACAGGGGTGACAAACCCATTGATGGTTCATCAAGCAGCAACAATTTTGGCTTTGCCATTAAGGCACGACCCATGGCCAACATTTGCTGCTCACCACCTGACAAGGTAGCTGCATCCTGATTACGTCTTTTCTGCAAAATTGGAAAGCGTTCAAAAATATCTTTGTATGTTTTTGAAACTTCATCATGATTCTTTTGCAAAAACGCACCCATCTGCAGATTCTCCATTACGGTCATCCCGGCAAAAATATGCCGACCTTCTGCTACTTGGGAGATACCCGCGCTGACAATTTGCGGAGCACTTTTGTGATCTATTTCTTCACCAAGGTAGAAAATTTGACCACTTTTGGGTTTCAACAAGCCAGAAATTGTCTTAACAATAGTTGACTTACCAGCTCCATTAGCTCCGATTAGCGTTACGATTTCACCTTGGTTAATTTCAAAACTGACATTCTTAACAGCTTGAATAACACCATAATTTACAGACAGGTCACGAACTTCTAACATTGCCATCTAGTCATCACCCTCTCCTAGATATGCTTCAACAACTTTAGGATTTGCCTTGATTTCTTCAGGAGATCCGGTAGCCAATATCTCGCCTTGATCAAGTACATAAATTCTTTCAGCCAGGTTCATAACTAAAGACATGTCATGCTCAATTAACAAAACTGTGATCTGAAATTCCTTCTGAATATACTTAATAAGATTAGTCAAATCCGCTGTTTCTTCTGGGTTCATACCAGCAGCAGGTTCATCAAGGAAAAGAATCTGCGGGTGAGTAGCCAAAGCACGTACTATTTCCAAGCGTCTTTGTGTTCCGTAGGGCAAGTTCTTAGCCAAAGTTTGTTCATTATCCGTTAAATCAAAGATTGCTAATAGCTTTTGCGCAGCTTCTTTCATTTCCTTTTCCGTTTTATAAAAACTGGGTAAACGAAAAACTGTTGTTAAAAAGTTTTCTTTGTATTCATTTGTCATTGCAGTCAGGACATTATCCATAACAGTTAAGTCTTTAAATAAGCGAATATTTTGAAATGTACGGGATAAACCTAAGTCTGCAATTTGCACAGCACTTTTATGCGTCAAATCATAATTTTTATCATCAACTTGCAAGTTGATCTTTCCACTAGTAACTTGCACCATTCCAGTTAGCAAGTTGAATAAAGTGGTTTTACCTGCACCATTAGGACCAATCAAGGCAACTAGTTCGTGCTTATCCAGATGAAGTGAGACATCATTAACTGCAGTTAACCCACCAAACTTGCGCACTACGTGGTCAACATCTAATAAGTGTGACATATCTAGCTCCTTTCCTTTTTGCCAAAATGGCGGGTTAAATTTTTAAGGGAGAATTCCCAGTTACCTAAAAGTCCTGATGGCTTGAAAATCATGATTAGTATCAGAACTATAGCATAGATGACCATCCTTAACGCACCGAAACTTTGTAAAACGGTATCTAAAACGCCTAAAACAATCGCTGCAACAAACGTGCCAGTCATACTGCCAACACCACCCAAAACAACAATAACTAAGATAGAGATTGATTCCATAATGCCAAAGTTTGAAGGTGATATTGTCTGCAAGAATGAGGCATGAAGACTGCCAGCTATTGCAGCAGTTGCACCACCTAAAACGAAAGCAGCCAGCTTCCATTTAGTAGTATTAATACCCATTGCTTCAGCAGCAATTTCGTCTTCACGAACAGCTTTAATTGCCCGACCATCTTTTGAGCGAATAAAGTTTGTCAAAATGATTGTGGTCACACAAACCAAGATATAAACAGTCGGCCATGAGCATAGTTGAGGGATATTATATAACCCTGCCGCTCCACCAGTAATTTTCAAATTATTAATGACATTGCGGATAATTTCAGCTGCTCCTAGAGTTGCGATTGCTAAATAGTCACCCTTTAAACGAATGAAAGTTGCCGTACCAATAACTGCAGCAATTACAATGGCTATCAGCACACCTACGAGCATTGAGATTAAAAAGCCAGCTTCGCTACTCATGCGTTGAGTAATAATCGCGGTAGCGTATGCTCCAATTGCCATGAAACCGGCATGACCCAGAGAAAATTGACCACTAAAACCGATAATGAGGTTTAAACCGGTAGCTAAGATAATATTTATTCCAATCGTAACCAGCATGTTTTCAATAAAATCATCTATCACGCCAACCATAATCAACGCATTGATTAAGTAAAAGCCGCCTACCATTAATAACAGCCACGACAAAATGTATTTCCAATTAGATTTCATTTTGCCACCTACACCTTCTCTTTAGCATTTTTGCCAAAAATACCAGCAGGTAAGAAAAGCAAAATGACTATTAATACTAGATAAACAACTGAGTCTTTATATGCCGACAAACCGATAGACTGGAAAAATGTTTCCAAGATACCGATTAAGAAGCCACCAATAGAAGCTCCTGGCACTGAGCCGATTCCACCAAGCACAGCAGCAACAAAGGCTTTAATTCCTGGTGTCATGCCCATTAAAGGATCGATTTGGTTGTAATACATTCCAATTAAAATACCTGCAGCACCGGCTAAAGCCGAACCTAAAGCAAAGGTAAATGAAATCGTATGATTAACATTAACACCAACTAATTCAGCGGCAGCAGGATCTACGGATACTGCACGCATTGCCCGACCCATTTTGGTCTTTTGAATAATGACCTGCAATGAAACCATCAAGATTAAAGCAGTAGCCAAAATCAAAATCTGAACATTTGAAATTTGCACTCCACCGATATTGTAATTAACCTGTTCAATTACTTGGGGGAAGCTGCGAGCATTTGATCCTACAAAGTATGACATGCCATTTTCCAGTAAAAACGATACGCCGATAGCCGTAATCAGTACAGCTATACGAGGCGACTTACGTAGTGGCCGGTAAGCAAAATACTCAATCACTACGCCTGAAACTGCACCAATAATCATTGCAGAAAGCAGTGCTGTAATAAAGTTAAAATGCCAAGCATTAATCACATAGTAGGCAAAGAATGCACCTAGCATATAAATATCGCCGTGAGCAAAGTTAATTAAATTAATAATGCCATAAACCATGCTGTAGCCTAAAGCCAACAGGGCATAAATCGAACCCAGTGACAAGGCGTTAATGATTTGCTGTAAAACTGTTTGCAAATTTAAGCACTCCTTTCATTTTCTTATTTACTCAACACGGAATGAGTCGCTTACTTTACCGTTAGTCAATTTTTCAATAGCAATTGGCATTTCTGGATTGTGGAATTTGTCCATGGTAATTCTGCCAGTAACACCGTCAAAGTCTTTAATCTTAGCTAGACCTTCAGTAATTTTAACCGAATCATCTGATTTTTGTTCTTCAATAGCAGTTTTTACTAAGTAAACTGCATCGTATGCTAATGCTGAAAATGTAGGTGCATCTGCATGGTAGCGAGCTTTATATGCTTTGATAAACTTAGCAGCTTTTGAATCTGGATTCTTGGCAGCTACATTAGTTGAAAATGGTGTAGTGTAGTAAATATTGGTTGCATTTTTAGCACCTGATATTTGAACAAGTTTAGGGTCACACATACCGTCACCACCAACGATTGGAGCTTTAATACCCATTTGCCGTGCTTGTTTGATGATCAAACCCAACTCTGTGTAGTAGCCCGGTACATAAATAGCATCGATTTTCTTAGATTTAAATGAAGTTAAAACAGCATTGAAATCTTTATCACCTGCAGAATAGGTTTGACTATCAACTATCTTGCCTTTATAAGTATCTTTAAAGGCTTTTGCTAAACCAGTACCATAGTCACTGGAGTTATCAGCATAAACTGCTACTCGTTTGGCTTTCAATTTGTCGGTGACAAATTTAGCAGCGCTCTTTCCTTGGAAAGTATCCTGGAAACAAGCTCTAAAGACGTAAGGCTGAACCTTGCCATTTTTCTGTCTGGTATAGTTTGGATCTGTTGCAGATGGACTAATGCCGGGAACAGAAGCCTTGGTAATATTAGGAATTTCAGCAGTACCACAATTAGTAGTAGCTGGCCCTATAACTGCTGCCACTTTATCCTTAGTTGCCAGTTGTGCAGCAACCGAAGCCGAAGTAGCTATTGCGGATTTATTATCACGGATAAGCAATTTAAGCTTCTTTTTATGCCCGTTGACGTTAATTCCACCGGCTTTATTAATTTCAGAAGCTGCTAATACTATACCTTGCTTTTCAGCACTGCCATATCCAGCAGCAGTACCAGACAGCTCAATGTTAATACCAACCTTGACAACATCTTTATCTTGGTGTGTACCCTTGCTCCCCCCACTTTTTGCAACTGAGCAGCCAGCTAGTGCCAAGCCAGCCATTCCCACTGTCAGAACACGCAACAATCTTTTTGAAAATTTACCCATCATTTTCTCCTTTTCAATAGTCTGGTAACTAAAAACCTCATTCATTTAATGAATGAGGCTTAGATCAGTTATTAGATAAGCCCCATTCATTAAGACGCAAACAAGGGCTTTTCATGTAAAATCACTAAAAGTAATTTAATCATGCTAAGTCCTAGACGACAACAACAAGGCAATTAAACTCTGGGCAATAATATTTTTAATGTTAGTTCGTTTACTTAAATATTTAGCTTTCATTAAAATCGCCTCCCAAAATTTAATTTAATACTTAGAATTATAAAAAAAGAACATTAGCATGTCAAGAAAATTTTGCAATTTTTTTATCTAAGTTCTCAGTATTTTTTATTAATTTTGTTGCTTTGCCTGTGAAAACAAACGCACGCTGTTGACGGCGTGCGTTTTACTAATTAGATTTTTTAAAATACAGCTTTTTTTCGCCAAAATGCAACAATGACGTATAAAACGAAATAACTTATAATCATGAGCACTATTGGCAGCCAAACTTCATAATATGCTGTTGGCAAAACCTGATCAAAAAATCTCAAGCCAAACAAAACATCAAAGACCCCAAATATTGCGGGAATAAAGAATAAAAGCCCTGTTTTGCTCTGCCATGTTCTTTGAGCCAGTCTTTCATTCGTAAATTTCTGATCTCGTTTAGCAGCTTTGACTACTATTATCAAGATCGCAATCAGGCTTGCACCAAATACAAATGCCAGTGAGTAGCCCAAGATCTTCATTTCTTTACTCATCCCCAATATCAGCTGATAAGTAGCCGCCTTCGAGCTGCTATAGAGACGACTATAGGTAAGACTACTTTGAGCCTGTTTATGTTCAATTTTTAATAAAAATGGCCAGTCTTTATCAAAACTGTTTAGCTGCACCAAAGTCAGATATTTAGTATTGCCTTTAACCTTATTTAATTCTGCAGTTGAACAAAGTGCAATTGTTTTATTTTTAAAACCGTTGGGAACGAGTTCGCGAAAACTGGTACCCGCTAGAGAATTTTTATTCAATTGGTCTAACTTGATTGATTTGACTTGAAAATTGCGTCTGCCGGTATTTCTGACGTACTTAATTGGATTATCTGCCAGCTCATCACGAACAAAATAAAAGTGCCCTTTTGTTTCTTTATAATGGTAAGTTTGCTGCTTTTTAATTTTTAGTTGTGCCACATCGTTTTTAATATTGGCGGTGTTGCTGGCAATTACACCATCATAATAAGTTCCCCTTTTAATATCTTGGGGAAAAGCATTAACGTCATGACCTAAAGCAAGAGCGCCCATAGTCAAGGCGAAAAGTAAGGAAATGATAGTAAAAACGCCAGCATAATGATGAAGTCCCAGCAGCGTTTTTCCTTTAGTTAACTTAATTTTGTTAAACCAAGTTGCAGGCAGCAAGCTTAATAACGAGTAACAAATTAAATAAGTACCCGCCACGATTGTGACAAATGCCGGTAATAAAGGATTAAACAGACTTTGGATGGGCAAGTTCAATATGAAATAGCCGGATACTACTAGTACCAACCCTAAAATCATTTCAATTATTCTTAGTCCTGAATGTTTTTGAAGAACTGCAGGTTCAACTTCTTTTGCAGCTACACTTTTTAAAATTGTTCTGGTTAAATTATAAGTTACTATTATACCACCAACAATTATTAGAACCGCCAGTAACATAGCCACTTGCATGCCTGAATTTATCCGCAGGAAACTGTTAATGACGTTAAAATTCGGCACATTTGGTTTTATTAAACCGCTAAATAACTTAATAATTAAGGAAGCTAAATCCAACCCTAAAATAATGCCGGCGATTATCATCAAACCGCCAATAATAAATGTCGCACAAAGTTCTATCAGTCCAACACGCATATTTTTTAATTTTTGCATCAAGATCACCAAACTTTCTGTTCAGCTCCTTCAAGCAGACCACCTTTTAACTTAATTATAATTAGCGCTGTCATTTTTTAAATGACCTGAACAGTTTCTTGAACATATTTTAATATTTGCTTTTTAAACCATTATTCTTTTTTAAATATTGCTTTTTGTTAGTATCAATTTCCTCCAGCTTGATCGCTATTTTTAAAACATTTTTCCTATCATATTTCTTTATAGAAAATTTACTTATCTTTATAATTTTTTTCCGGTCTAAACTTTATAAATAATCCATCTACAAATGCTTCATAAATATGATCATCTACTTTAGACATAATTTTTAAATCTTCGCTTAACTTACAAAACATTTTTCCCATGTTTCTAATTAATCTAAATTGAGCCCAATAAGAATTAATTTATGTAATAAATTTTCAATTTTCTTACTCCTTTCTATTTACTTCTAGTTTATTACAATTTTATATAAGCATATAAAAAATGTCATATTTAACTCTTAATGGTTTAATATGACATTTAAAAATTTTATTTATTAGCAATCATTAGTTCTTCAAGTTCTTTACCATAACTGGGCATACCAGCAATTTTCACACTTGCAGTTATTGTTTGTACTTTATCAAGACACTTGGGATCTTGGTCATAATGATATTTGATTATATTCTCATAAGCTGGAGCAATAGTCTTATAAAAAAATATATCTGGTTTTGTTTTGATTTGTTTTTCACTACTAATATAAAATTCTGTTTCTTCAAATCTTTTGTTACGAATACACAAAATCATCATATTAATAATTATAGACAAAACTAACTTTTGAATATCAATGCTACTCGAGCCAATAAACTGACGTATTACTCTTTTTGAAATCAATAAATTACTATCTAAATCATAAAAACTCATAAGGTTGCAGTACAGTCTTAAACTATCAGAATTAAAATGAGAAACATCAAACGTTCTTTCTTTCAATCTATCTATAACGCCACTATCAATACTGGAAAGATTTTTGTTAATTATTGCAATAAAGATATCAATTATATCTAATTTATCTTCTTTATTTGGAAAATCACTTTCCGCAACAAAATTTCGTATTTGTTGCAGATCATGCACAGAATTTTGATAATACGCTTCATTAACCATTCTATCAATCTCTAGGTTCTCGTCATGTACGGTCTTCGCCTGGTGGTTTAACTTACCAAAAAAATCAGTTAATGAAATTTTGTTAACGTTTAATAGCTCAATTAAATTATCTGCTGAAATGCTGCTTAAATTTTTTTCAACTTTTGCATAAAATGACGGGCTTACCACATCATTAACCCATTGCCTTTGTGTTTTCTTTTGCTGAATGCGATAGTCTTTTAGTAATTCACCAATTGTCATTTAAATTTCCTCAACTATTTGATTAACTATCAAATATTACACTTTTTAATTTTATTATAATCAAAAAATATAAAAGTATCATAAAATTAAAAATAAAGATTATATAATGCTGAGGTAAATTGGGTTATTATCTATCTGACTACGACAGGCTCTTATCGTTAAATTGGTATTGATTAAAATCAACAACTACATCATACTTTTGCAGTTCTTCTGGATCGTAATGATGAATAACTTCAACAAAAGTAAAGTTTGAATCAAAAATATATTGGTGAATTGCCTTTGATGAAGTTTTATCAAGTGAAGCATTAATTTCATCCAGTAATAAAATTGGTCGATTGGCTAAAATAGCCCGTGCCACCTCAATTCTGGACAATTGGCCACCAGATAGTTGATCTGCATTGTCACCTAATTGATAATCAAATCCCTTTTCTTTAATTAATTGTCCTAACTGTAGTCCTTGACATACCTCAAGAACTTTTTCTTTAGCTATATTGGCTCCTAGAGTTAGATTAAACCAAAGCGTATCAGAAAAAATAACTGCACTCTGGCTGGAATAGGCAAACAACTTAGTAAACGATCCTGCCGCTACTTCGTTATGATCAAGTATAATTTTTTTAGATTTACCATACTTACCATACATTAGAAACTGTAACATCGTAGATTTCCCTGATCCTGAGGGTCCGATGACCGCAACTTTTTGGCCAGACTTAATATCAAGATTAATATGTTGTGCTAATACCTTATCCTGACGCATTAAATCTAGGTCTTGCACTTGTAGTTCATTAAATGTAGGATCATTGGTTTGTTCACGCTCCACATTATCTGCTTTTTGTATATATTGCTTTATCTTTCGAACAATTGGCTTTGTAGTAGACAAATTATTTCGTTCTTGCAAAATTTGTAAAATTGGATTTACAAATGAATTAGATAATTGCGTTATTGCAAAAAGAGCACCTAAAGTAGTTTGACCTTTAATTACTAATGCAATACCAATTGCAAACGGCAATAAATAAGTACCCATAATTGCAATTGCATTAAGAAAAGCACTGGTATTAGTATTAAGCACATTCATCTTGGCTAATTTTTCTTCTAATTGGTTAACTTTATACTGATTTTGTTTAACTGCATTATCCTGCTTATCATATAAATTAAAGGTAGCAGTACCAGATAACAAATTTTTAGTTTGATTAACATATTTATCATTAGCATTTGTCCAAGCTTCTGCAGCATTTTGAATAGGCTTTTGGAAAAAGGTGGAAACAATTGTTGGTATAACCGAACCAATAAAAAATATTATTGTAAGCTGCCAATTTAGATACAAAGCGAATGCCATAGCAAATACGACGGTGTATGAATAAATCAGAATTCCTATTTCAGCATCATAGCGATTTGTTTCCAAAAGTTTAAAATCATTAGTTAAAAAACCTAAATTAGAAGCATCTTCTTGCTCATCCGAGAGCATACCCCTCATCACTTTAAGCCTTAACTTAGTATTGACCTGCTTAGCAGCGTCTGCTTTAAGATAATCAAAAATTAAAGTGGCGACTAAAATTAAGATCAATAACAAAATATTTTTACCAAAAAAGACTGGAATAGCTGCAAAATTTTTAGCTGTTGACAAATTAATTAACGAACCAACAATGTATGCTGTAACAATATTCTGCATACTGGAAATTAATCCAAAAATATTTAAACAAAAAAACTTAAAATGCGAATAATATTTATAAACCATGATTTTCTTTTCCTTTCAAAAAACCTTCGTTATTTATATAAATAATATAATTGCCTTTTTATTTTTATTAATAAAACTGTCATATTTGACGCAAATAAGGTGGATATGACAAATCCAAAAGCTAACAGAATTTATTTCCTATCGACTTTCACCTATACCAAAGTAGATTAACATAGTATATTAATTGAAGTAGAGCTAAATCCAAGTAGCTAGCAACTTTAAAAGGTACATAAAAAATAAAGCAGTAATCAAAAAGAGGTAGGACAAAAGTCCATTTCTTTCTGATTACTACTTAAATAACCGAAGCATCTTTTCGATTAAATTGGCTAATTTATCAAAATCTTGTCCTAGCTTGCGCAATGCAGGCGTTAGACTGGTTAGTAGTAAACACTTCAGAAGAAATAAAAGTACAACCCTTCCCATGCTATCACCTTTTTTCGGGGAGGATCGAAAGGCGTACTTCACTATTCTATCATGTGTTCTTATGCTATAATTTCAGTAGAAGAAATAAAGTGCGATCTTTGCATGCGAAAGAGGCGTACTAGACGTCTAGGCAATCCAGTGGACTGCCTTTTTGTATATTTACACTTTGACAAGACAGTCGCTTACTGGACTGCACGAACAATCATATTTATTTATCTTTAAAATAATTTAAAAGGTGTGACTATAACATGAATACTACTTTAGTAATAATAATTATTTTAGCTTTAGAGCTTCTGCCAATTGATACTTGGCTTATTAAGTATAATATGGCGATTGCTAAACCTATATTTTTTAGTTTAGCGTTGATTGCCGTGTTTGTTCTCTCTCTAGTAGGCTTTTCAAAAGCTTTTCATTGGTATGATTATCTAATAACGGTTATTGCATGTATTTATGAGTGGATAATATTCTTCAGAAATGCCAAAAAATTAGCAAAAGCAAATTAATTAGCTGTGCCAAAGATGACAGATCTCAATTTTATCTTGTTTAAATAATTTAGACATAAAAATACCCCCAAATTTGTCCTAAATTTGAGGGTTACTTCAAAATAAAATATGACATTTTTAAGTCTATTTATTTGCAACTAAAACTCTTCTAACTCCTTACCATAATCTGGCATTCCTGCTAATTTGATACTTTCAATTATTATCTCTGTTTCATCCAGATATTTTTTATCATGATTATCTTGATATTTAACTATATTATAAAATGCTGGTATCAGCAGCTTATAAAAGAATACCTCCGGTTTTGTTTTTATTTGATCCGCATAATTAACAAATGACTCAGTTTCTTCAAATCGCTTATTTCTAATGCAAAAAATCAGCATATTGATAATGATAGCCAAAATTTTTTCTTGTATTCTGACACTGCTTGATCCAACAAGCTGTTTTATTATCCTTTTAGATAGCAATAAGTTGCTATTCAAATCATAAAAGCTCATGAAATTACAGTACATAATTAATCCATCTTCATCAAAATTAGAAATATTAAAAACTTTTTCTTTCATTCTGTCTATAACTTCTTTATCTAGCATTGTAAGGTCTTTACTAATTACCGCAATATAGGCATCAATAAGAAGTAATTCATCATTTTTATTAGGCAATTCACCTTCAGCAACTACATCTCGTATTTGTTGCAACTCTTTTTTTGAATTTTGGTAATATGCTTCATTAATAAGTCGATTTATTTCTAATTCTTGTTGATTAATCGACTTATCTTTTTGATTTAATTTATTGAAAAATCAATCACTGGAATCTGATTAGAATGTAGCAATTCAATTAAATCTTCGGCAGAAATCCGACTTAAATTTTTTTCTACTTTCGCATAGAATGAAGGGCTTATCACATCTTTTGCCCATTGTTTCTGTGTTTTTCTTTGACTTATCCGATAATCTTTTAGCAACTCCCCAATTGTCATTTTTATTCCTTCTAACTTTAAACTGTCAAATATGACATTCCTCTCTTTTTCATTATAACCAAAATATACTAAATATATAGTTAAGAAAAGAGGCAAAAACATGAACATTTTTTTAAAGAATAAAAACTACAGAAAATTCACCCTCGCCAGCTGGTTATCCGGTGCAGGCAACATTCTGTTCTACCTGGCTCTCATGACTTATGCCAGCAAATTAAAAAATTATTCTCTAGCATTATCTTTGATTGCGATTACCGAATCGCTTCCAGACCTTATTCAAAGTCTCAGTGGCTACCTGGCGGACCGGACGCACAACAAGTACCGTGTAATTGTCTGGCTTGCAGTCATCCGCTTTGCCCTGTACATGCTGGTAGGCCTACTATTTGTCACCAATATTGCCGGCTGGAGCCTAGTTTTAATGGTTATCGGACTCAACTTTGTGTCTGATCTCTCCGGCATGTATTCTGGTGGATTACAAACACCCTTAATTGTTGGTCTCGTCGGTGAAAATGAAATGGCTGAAGCCCAGGGTTTTACCAGTGGCGTATCACAACTAATTACGTTGGTCGCACAATTCGTCGGTTCCGGGCTCCTGCTCTTCATGTCATACTCAGAACTGGCCATTGTCAATGCGCTGACCTTCTTAGCAGCCGGCTTACTCTATGCCAACATTGGGACGAACGTTCATAAGCAACAGCCTGAACAGACGGAAGAGGTAAATGACCAAAACTTCTTTGCCACAATTGGTTCATCATTGAGGCAAGTAAGGCAAGCCCACGGACTTTTAACGATTGTTTTAGTTGTAGCTATGCTTAATGGCTTGCTCAGTTCTGTCCAGCCATTAATTTCTATCGTTATTGCTGGTAACAAAAGCATGCTTATCGGCAGTTATAGTTTCACCATCGCACTTCTAGGAGCCGCTGCCGCAATTGGTTTAGCTCTTGGCAGTGCAGTCGGCACCAAACTCCTTAAAAACACCTCGCTTTTCCAGCTATCTTTATTATCTACTATTAGTAGTGCCATTATGGCTACTGTCATCCTAAATAAGAATATAGTGTTCTGCCTTATTCTAATGACCACTCTTGGTTTCTTAGCTGGTACGAGCAGTCCTAAGCTAAAGCAATGGTTGGTTGTCTCCGTAGATCGCAAAATATTATCTTCTTCAGCAGGGCTTTTAAACACAATCTTGGCAATCGCTGGTCCATTAATGACGACATTATTTACCACCATAGCTGGTACAATCAACGTTAGTTATGCCCTGTACGGTGTCCTAGGACTTAGTGCAATCGTCTTCACTGTTACTTTAACTGTAATGATAAAAGTCAACAAAACAAAACAAACTGAAATTGCATAAAAATTTATTGATGTTTTTACTAAAAAAATCCAGATCAATCCAACATTAAATAATGGAACCTATACCAATTTTTCGCATACTAGGGATAAAAGCGTCCCCAAATTAAGATTTTGTGAAATTAAATTTATCCACAAGAAAAAGCCCAAAATATTGGGCTTATTTTTTCATGAGATGTTGCGTGAATTCCCACCAATTAAAGAGTTACTATTTTAATTTTGAAAATTTATTTCAAAATCCGGTCTTTTTATAATTATTTATTTGTGAGCACAATTTTTTCATATAACGTAACTGTTAACAAGTAATAGCCCAGATAAAGCACAATAAATATTGTGAATGGAATCCAGATATTATGGTATGGAGATATCAGCAATGTTTTAAATAGTTGTAAGCCACAAAGGACATCTACTATGCCTAAAATAGCAGGCATGGTGAACAAAGTACCAATTTCTTTTCTGATTGAACTGCGTAATAATTGTGGCCTGGCTCCAATTTCATGTAGCATCTGGTAGCGCACCTTGTCACTAGCGGCACCACTTAAAACTTTAAACATTAACGTCGAAGCGAGCATAGTCAGAAATGCTATTCCTAAGAAAAAGCCCATAAATTCAAACGCACTGGTAAAACCAATCATATTGCTATAGTTATATGATTTTGAAGAAAGGTAAATATCTTGATAATTGCGATTTTCCCTTAGTTGCTCTTTTTGAATTTGTTTAATCACTGGGAAATCATGGACAAAGTCTTTGACATTAATATAACTGACGAATTTTTTCTGACCACTAAGTGTATTCCATCTTTGCTGTGAAACTAGCTTAATTTTCTTAGGAATGCCGTTAGGCACCATTTGGCTAAAAATGCTATTGGCAGCTGTTTCCGGTTTATCCAGTTCGGCAGTAACCAGTGTTTTCACTTTATATGTAGGTAAATTGTCTTGATTGTTATGAAAATAGATTTCTATTTCTTTCAGCGGCTGTTTTTCAAATTCCGCGCGGTTAAAGTAAAGATGCATCCCCTTTTCTTTGTAGTGATAAGTCTGCTTATTAGTAATGGTTAATTTCGCTTCTGCTTTTTTAACTGCTGGCGTCTGACTAACAATTGTAGCATCATAATAAAAGCTTTTTTGCGTCTCATCCTTCATGGAGCCAAAATTAAGTCCCACGGTAATTGCACCTAAAGCCAAGGCAAACAGAATTGAAATCATAGTTAATATCTTGGTGTAGCTTTGCAAACGAAATTTCAACTGACCAAGAGTAAATTCATTAATACCACGATATGAAAAAGATTTTTTATTAAGTAAATAATTAATTATAGCTGTAAAGACGCCATTAAAGACGAAGAAAGAGCCAGCAATAATAGTTACTAAGGCGGTGGGAATAAGAAAGTAAATATATCTGGTGGACAGAGTCATTACATAGTAACCGACTGCCAGCAAAAGCACACCGCAAATTGCTTCAATTCCCCGCAAAACTGGATGATGATTAAGAATAATGGGAGTTTGATCTTCGTGTAAAAGATCAATTACCGGAGTATGTGTAAGTTTGTGCACATTGCTCAGTGCACCTAAGAGAAAAATAATAACAAAGAAAAGCAAAGTCCCTATTATTGCGCTGGGTAATATTGCCTTAAAGTGAGTAATTTCTAGCCCTAACTTACCTACCAGCACCTTGGTAACTATTGTTGTCAACCCCAGCCCCAGTAGTATTCCCAGCAGAACTGCTAAAAAGCCGGTTAGCAGAGTTTCAGAAAAAATTAGTAAACCAATCCGCGTGCTTTTGGCTCCAAGCATCATATACATGCCATAGTCATGCTTACGCATGCTTAACAAAAACGAATTGGCATAAACAAGATAAACCGATGTAATGATTACTAACAAAATAATGCCAAAGGTAAAAATATAAGTCAGGTATGCCGTTCTACCGTAGACATCTTTACTAATAAATACAGGGTTAGTAGCAATTGACAAGAACATGTAGAAAATCATGCTGGCAACAATTAAACCAGAAAATAATACCAGATAATCTTTTAGCCTATTTTTAATCCCCGTCACAGACAGTTTCCAAATCATTACTGCTCCTTTTCTTTAATTAAAAACAAGAATCTACTTACTGCTCCCAATTTTACTCACGTTCCAGAACGATTTTTTCATATAGTTTTACGGTTAATAAGTAATAAATCAGGTATAGCACGATAAAAATTGTAAAAGGAATCCATAAGTTCTGGTATGGATGTGGCAAGAGCAATTTAAACAGCCTCAAGCCAAAGAGCACATCGATTACGCCTAATACGCCGGGCAGAAGAAACAGCACGCCAATTTCATTTTTAATGGATTGACGCAAAACTTTTGCCCTTGTGCCAATTTCAAATAACATTTGGTAGCGCACCTTGTCACTAGCAGCACCACTTAACACCTTGAACATCAGGGTTGAAGCCAGCATGGTTAGAAAGGCAATACCTAAAAAGAAGCCCATAAATTCAAAACCGCTGCTGAAATTCTTGATTAACTGGAAACTGCCTGCCTTGCTGGAAGTATAAATATACGAATAAGCAGAATTTTCCTTCAGTTGTTGTTTCTGCAATTTTAATATGGTGGGGAAATCCTGATCAAAGTTTTTCACTTTTACAAAGCTGACAAACTTGTCTTGTCCTTTTTTCTCGGTCCATTTTTTAGGTGAAACCAGGCGAATAATTTTAGCAATACCATCAGGAACCATAGCGCCAAAGGCATTATTAGCGTATGTTGCTGGGACGTCCAATTTCTCAGTAGGCAAATTGACCTTCTTGTATGCCGGTTTGCCATTTTTCATGTAAAACTTGACGTTTTTGACTGGGTTATTGTTAAATTCACTGCGGTTAAAATACAAATATTTACCCTGTTCTTTATAATGATAGGTTTGCTCGCGGGTAATCGTCAGTTTATTTTTAGCCTGCTCAACTTTGGGAGAGTCACTGATAATAGTAGTGTCGTAATAAAAATTGTCTTCAAGTTGCTCACTGAGCGTGCTGAAGTTAAGCCCTACAGTAATAGCTCCAAGTGCCAAGGCAAAAAGCAATGAAACAACTGTCAAAATTCGCGTATAATCATGCAATCGAAATTTCAACTGGCCTAGAGTAAATACCCGGATGCCATGATAAGAAAAGCTTCTGCGGTTAAGCAAAAATCCGATTAAGGCGCTGAAAAAAGCGTTAAATGTGAAATAGGAACCAGCGACTATTGTCACCAGCGCTGCTGGAATAATAAATAAAATAGCACCGCCTGGAAGACCCAAAATAAAGTAGCCTGCAGCTAAAAGTAACAGACCAAGTATTCCTTGAATCCAGTGCAAGACCGGCCGGTGTTTGTAAGCAACCGGCTTTTGGTCATCGCGCAATAGTTCAATTACTGGCGTCTTGGTTAATTTACGGACATTTTTCAAAGCTCCGAATAAGAACATGATAATGAAGAAGATAATCGTCCAAATGATAGCGTTTGGTAAAACAACAGCAAAATGTTTCACCGTCAACCCTAAGCGAGATATCAACAGCTGTGACACTATGGCAGTGAGGCCAAATCCGAGCACAATACCCACTAGTGTAGCTAAAATGCCAGTTATTAGAGTTTCCAAAAAAATTAATAACCCAATTTTGGTACTCTTAGCTCCCAGCATCATGTACATGCCGTAATCATGTTTGCGCATGCTCAACAAAAAAGAATTGGCATAAACCAGGTAAACCATGGTAATGATTATCAGCAAGATAATACCAAAGGCAAAAGTGAACCGAACATAGTTACTTGGTGCTGAAATATCATTTTTGATAAAAGTGGGGTTAATTGTGATCGTAAGGAACATGTAAAAGATCATGCTGGCAACAACCAAGCCGGAAAATAAAACCGCATAATCTTTAAAACGACTTTTAATTCCCGTTAAGGACAACTTCCAAACCATTTTAGTTCTCCTTATTCGTCAGTATCTAAGTGGTCGATTAATAGATGGTAAAATTCTTGTCTGGACTGACCTTTTTTCAACATTTGCTCACCAATCTTGCCGTCTTTAATAAATAAAATACGACTGGCAAAGCTGGCAGCAAACGGATCGTGTGTAACCATCAGAGTGGTAATGCCATCGTTATGATTCAAATCTGCCATAGTATAGAGCAATTCGCGAGCGCTCTTTGAATCTAAGGCACCCGTCGGCTCATCGGCAAGCAAAATTGCAGGTTCATGTACTAATGCCCTGGCAGCTGCCACTCTCTGTTTTTGCCCACCTGATACTTCAGCGGGATACTTCGGCAGGATTTCTTTGATGCCTAGTCTAGTTGCAATTTTATCAACCAGCGGATCAATTTTTCTGGGAGAAATACCCCTTAAACTTAAAGGCAAGGCAATATTTTCCCGATTAGTTAAATTTTCCAGCAAATTAAAGTCCTGAAAAATAAAGCCGATTTGCTTACTTCTGAAGTCAGCTAATTGATTGGCATTTAAAGTGCTGTTATCCTCATGGTTAATAAAAACATTGCCTGTTGTCGGTTTGTCCAAAGTTGACAAAATGTTAAGCAAAGTTGTTTTACCGGAACCAGAGGCGCCCATAATGGCCACAAATTCACCTGAATTAACCGCAAAATTAATGCCTTTGAGAGCCTGGTACTGCTTTTCGCCCCGCTTGCCGTATGTCTTAGTAACTTGATCTACTCGTAAAATTTCAGTCATTTGTAAGATCCTCTTCGCAATACTTCTGTACTATTTATCTAATACACTAATTGTATTTCTAACTTTTGTCAATAAAAAAATAAGCCTTTCCGAGTTAGAAAGACTTATCTGAATACTTTTTCCTTATTTTAACGGTCAATTAAGAATATTAAGTTTTTCTTAAAAACACTTCTATTCTCTTAGCCCACTCTGCGCAGCACCTTGTTGAGAGGCGTCACAATAATTGGTGTCACAATTGCAGTGAATACCGCCTCAACCAGACCATTCA